>JAAFJU010000022.1 GCA_013298165.1 Synechococcales cyanobacterium bin31.maxbin.ball.101
ATCATCAGTGTAAAACGTTTAGTGCGGTGAAGTGTTTATTTGAGCTTGCAGTACAGCACCAAATCTTTGATTTTCCAAAGCTACATCGATTAGGTGAATTCTCACTAATCATATAGGACTGCTATACTTCATGCTGAAGAACTACAACGATTATGCGATCGGGATGGCACCATGCCACGCCCACAAAATTGGTATCTTACGCCCCGATCGGTCCTCGACTTCATCCTCGGCAATTCCGAGTTCAATATCACCCCAAAATTTGTCGGCACTCGCAGCCTGCTCGAACGCTGCATCGTTGCCCTTGCAACCAATCGCGGACTTATGTTGATTGGCGAACCGGGCACGGCTAAAAGTTACCTCAGTGAACTGCTTTCCGCTGCTATCAGCTACGATTCTACGCTCACTATTCAAGGCAGCGCAGGCACCACTGAAGATTCCATGAAGTATTCTTGGAACTATGCGCTTCTGTTGGCGGAAGGACCGAGCGAGCGGGCGCTTGTGCCTGCACCATTACACCGAGGAATGCAAACGGGAAAGATTGTGCGGTTTGAAGAAATCACGCGCTGTCCATTGGAAATGCAGGATACATTGTTGTCGATTTTGAGCGATCGGGTGATGGCGATTCCGGAAATGGAAGGTGACGATCGAAACCTATATGCGCAGGTTGGATTTAACGTAATTGCTACGGCGAATACGCGCGATCGAGGTGTTAATGAAATGAGTGCCGCGCTGAAACGACGGTTTAATTTTGAAACCATTCCGCCCATTAATAACCTGCGTCAAGAACTCGAACTCGTCCAACGCCAAACCGACCAACTCCTCGCCCAAGCCAAGATTCCCATCACCCTGACCCCCGACCTCACCGAACTCCTCGTCACCACCTTCCACGAACTCCGCACCGGAAAAACCACCGACGGTAAAGCCCTCGAACCCCTCAGCACCGTCATGAGCACCGCAGAAGCCGTTTCCGTCGGCTATGCCGCGACATTACATGGCTACTACTACAATGAAGGCAACGTTACCGCTGAACATCTTGTCCAAAGCCTGCTCGGTAGCGCAATCAAGGATTCTGTTGAAGATGTGAAAAAATTGAATCACTATTTCAATCAAGTTGTGAAGGACAAAACGGGCGATCGGTGGCAACAGTACTACGCGGCACGGAAACATTTAGTATGATCGATCGCAGCCTTTACACCCTAGATTCCGATCTCATCTTTTTTCCCGTCCGGCACCACAGCCCAACGGCAGCAAAACTGTTGCGGCAATTGATTGATGAGATCAAACCTGCGGCAATCTTGATTGAAGGACCGAGTGATTTTAACGATCGCATTTCTGAATTATTTCTGCCGCATCAACTTCCGATCGCCATCTACAGCTACATTCACATCACCGATCAAATTCGTCGCAGTGCCTTTTACCCATTTTGTGTCTACTCCCCTGAATGGCAAGCCTTACAATCTGCACACCAATGGTCAATACCTGTGCAATTTATTGATTTACCCTTTGGCGATCGATCGGTGGAACGGACGATCGAAAATTGCTACAGTGATGAAACTTTAAAACGAAGTGATTACGTTGCAACGCTCTGCGAGAAATTAGGAGTAGAAGATTTTGATGATGTATGGGACATCCTCTTTGAGATCGATCCAAGCATTAGCATTGAAGACTATTTAGAACGCTGCCATCAATTCTGCTACCACCTCAGAGCCAGCGATTCCAGCATTTCCAGCCATGATCTCGATCGAGAAGCCTACATGGCAGAGCAAATTCAAATCGCGATCGATCGCCATCCCGGCAAAATTCTCATCATCACCGGAGGCTATCATAGCTCCGCCCTCTTCAAATCCCTCCAATCCCCTCCATATTGTACGGGCAGCGCATCCCGCGCCCTCTTCGCCGCCCCCCAACCCGCCATCCCTCGGGCGATCGCCCAAGGCATCGCCCTCACCCCCTACAGCTACGATCGCCTCGACCACCTCACAGGCTACAACGCCGGAATGCCCAACCCCGGCTTCTACCACGCCGCCTGGACTCACCGTCAAACCAGCATCACCCCGTTGGTGAAACCTCCCGGAACGGGAATCGCCCCCTCCCTCCTCCACACCATCACCCAAACCCTGCGCACCCAAAACCAAATCGCCAGCACCGCCGACCTAATCGCCGTCCAAACCCTCGCCCAAGGACTCGCTGACCTGCGCGGACACAGCGAAATTTGGCGACGGGACTTAATCGATGCCATCATCGGCGGACTCGTCAAAGAAGAACTCAACCCCCGCGAACCCCACCCCTTCCTCCGCGCCCTCTACGCCATCCTTCGCGGCACCGATCGCGGCTCCCTCGCCCCCGGAACTCCGCTTCCCCCGCTCGTCCAAGACATCCACCAACGCCTCCGAGATCGCAATCTCTTCCCCTTACCGCAACGCCGATCGATCACCCTCGACCTGACCCCAACCTCTGACATTTCCCCCGATCGCCCCGCTTCAGCCCTGCTCCACGCCCTTCGCATCCTCCAAATCCAAGGCATCCAACGCACCCAAGGCACTGATTTCACTAATCGTGCAGACCTGACCCAGATCTACGAAACCTGGACGCTCCACTGGACCCCCGACTTTGACGCCAGCACGATCGAAGCCGCCATTTACGGCAGCAGCCTCCCCGAAGCCACAATCGCCAAGCTCCAAGAACGCGCCAGCCACATCGATCGCAATTCAGAACAAGCAGCATTATTGTTATTAGACGCAGCACTAGCCGGAGTCGATGCCTTCTCAGAACCGTTTTACCAAACAATCATCGTTCTGATTCGAGAAGAGAGCAACTTTTTATCCCTCGCCCGATCGCTTCAGCATTTGCTTTACCTCTATCGCTACGATGAAGTTCTCGGCACTCAGAAACAAACTCACATCGCCAAAATCCTCGAAGAAGCTTTCCAACGAGGACTTTGGCTCCTAGAAAGTCTTGGGACGGCTTCGAGTGATGAAGATGAACTTTTAAAGGGCATTGGGAATTTACTTGAAGCTTATGAACGATCGGGACCTTTACTCGTCACCTATCGATCGGAATTTTTGCAAGTACTGGATCAGGTGAGTCAGGATATTCAACAATTGCCGAGCTTAAGAGGCGGTGCGATCGGAGCACTCTGGATTCTCGGCGAAACGCCCATGGCGCAGATTTTAGCGACCCTACGCTACTATGCCCAGCCAGAAAAGTTGGGAGACTTTTTAACGGGACTTTTTTATATTGCCCGAGAGACAACACAGCGAGATTCAGATTTACTGTTGAGTATTGATGAATGCATTCTAAGTTATAGCGATGACGAATTTTTAGAAGCACTTCCAGCATTACGACTTGCATTTTCATATTTTACCCCTCGCGAGAAACATAGCATTGCCAAAACCTTAATTCAAGCCACAGAAACTTCAGACCTTTCGACCGCAGACTATCTCACTCTCCCCATGGGCGCAGAGGTCGCCGCCAGTGCGATCGCTTTTGAATCACGGTTGTTTGCATTGGTGAAACAGTATGGAATTCGAGGAGGTCAATCATGAGTGATGCAGAACAACGTCGATTGAGATGGCGATTAATTTTAGGAGACTCGACCCAAAGTATGTTGGGGGCCTTGAGCGATGAATGGCAAGATCGAGAAGCTGCGATCGCCTTTCTCTACGATCGGGACTTGCAAGGACAAAATATTCGGGGTCGGAACCCACAATCGTCGAGCGATCGTCAAGGCAGCCTCGATCCCTCAAATCTCAACGTTCCCGACTGGATCAACGCCATCCACGAACTCTTCCCAAAAAAGACGATCGAACGGCTGGAAAAAGATGCCCTTGAACGCTATCACCTGGAAGAAATGGTCACAAATCCTGACCTCCTCAGCCGCGCCCAGCCCAGCGCAACCCTCCTCAAAGCCGTCCTGCGAACCAAACATCTGATGAACCCGGCGGTATTAGCCATGGCAAAGGAACTGGTGCGGAAGGTCGTCAATCAACTCCTGGAAAAACTGGCGCGTCCAGTCCAGTCGCCTTTCTACGGCAGCGTCAACCGAAACCATCGCTCCTATGTCAAAATTGCCAAAAACTTCGATGCCGCTACCACCATTCGCCGAAACCTCAAATACTACGATCGCAATCGTCAACAACTCATCATCCAAACGCCCTATTTCAACTCCCGAATTCGGCAACAGGTCGATCGATGGCAGCTTATTATTTTGGTGGATGAGTCGGGCAGTATGATGAATAGTGTGATTCATTCAGCGATTACGGCATCGATTTTCTGGGGCATTAAAAGCTTGAAAACTCATCTGTGTTTGTTTGATACTTCTGTGGTGGATGTGACGGCAGACTGTGTAGACCCAGTAGAGACCTTAATGAAGGTTCAATTGGGCGGTGGAACGGACATTGGGCAGGCGATGGGGTATGCCCAGACATTGATTGAAAATCCTCGCCGTAGCATTGTGATTCTAATTACTGATTTTTATGAAGGTGCGATCGTCGATCGATTGTTTTCCGTGACTAAGCAACTGATCGAAAGCGGTGTGACCGTGTTGGGATTGGCGGCTCTGGATGAACAGGCAAATCCCAGCTACGATCGCGCGATCGCCCAGCGTATGGTCAACCTCGGCGCACAGGTGGGCGCGATGACGCCGGGTGAACTGGCGAATTGGGTAGCGGACAAGGTGAAATAGGAGAATCAAGATGCGACAGGATTTACTCAACTTGACGATCGATGACTTGATCACCCTCAGCAATCGCGGACTGGTGAAACGCGCTCAACAGGAAGCAATTTCGCCCGAGCTGATCGGGACCATTCAAGAAGATAACGCGGGCAATGTTCAGGTCACTTGGTCCGACGAAATTCATTGTAAACTCCCTGCTTCGACCACGCTATCCCAGAGCCAATGCAGTTGTCCCGCCACCAGTCTCTGCCGTCATCTGCTGCGATCGGTTCTGCTCTATCAGTCCCAATCCAATTCTATGGACAATGATGAAGCCTTACTCCAGGAATCATCAAGCGAAACCGAATGGAATCCCGGCAGCATCACAGATACAATGCTCAACCAACACTATTCCAAAGCAGAACTGACGAAACTCCGATCGCAGTTTGACCTCGGACAAGTCATCAGCGTCTCCTGCGGCATTAAGCCCAGCGCTCACCTAAACTCCCTATCCCTCAACCTGCGATTTCTAGTCCCCCACGACCTACGCTATACCCACTGTGACTGTGATGAAGCGGCACCCTGTCGGCATGTTCCGCTAGTAGTATGGGCATTCCGCCAGCTTCCCCCAAACCAAACCCACGCTTTGATCTCTACGGAAACGCAGCCGATCGCCACTCCGATCGATCTGCTCGATGATTTGGAGTTGCATTTACAAGAACTATCAACCGTCGGCATCGTCGGAATGACACAACCGTTACGCGATCGGTTTTCTCGGTTAGAGGTACGCTGTCGATCGGCGGAATTAGTCTGGATTGCGGAAATTCTATTGGATTTGATCCAAGCGGGTGATGACTACCACCAACATAATGCCCAATTCGATCGCGAACAGGTTTTACAATACATCAGCGAACTCTGGATTCGTAGCGATGCCCTTCGCAATCATGCGCGGGTTAAGAATCCTGTGCCGCAACTCTTCATTCGAGGCAGTGCCCAGGATCGGACTGTGGCGGTCGGATCAGCCCGCTTAATGGGCTTGGGCTGTGGCGTCACCATGCGATCGTCCGGTGTCACGCTCACCGCCTACCTCCAGGATGTCGATTCCGGCACTGTCGTCGCCCTCCCTAAATCTTTTGCGAATCCCGAACCCGATCAAGTCCCAAAACCCTTCTGGCAACTCGCCCATCATTCCGTCGGAAAGGGAATGCAACTGGGTGCGATCGGATCTGGGCAAATTCTCATGAAAGGTGGCAAACGATCGCCCAGTGGTCAACTCATTCCCAGTCGTGCCCCCATGAGTCTAAACCCGCAGTCTTACCAATGGGAAAAACTCCGATCGCCCCTCCGCATGGATTCCTTCAATGAACTCACGCATCGTCTCCAACAACTCCCCCCGCCCCAACTTCGCCCCCGCCGCATCACCGAACAATTACAAGTTTTAAGCATTGCAGAAGTCCAATCCGTAGAATTTGATTCGGCAACGCAAACCGTTCGATCGATCGTCGCTGATTCTTATGGTGTGACCGCCCATCTGATTCATCCCTATTTCCATCGTGGACGATTTGGCGTTGAACAATTGCTGACTCAACTCCAACAATCTGAATTGAAATTTGTTTCCGCTCAAGTTTCGATAGGCAATCGTGGATTAATGCTATCTCCGATCGCCCTCGTGTTTCAATCCGGTGAATCCCGATCGCTCCTTCAGCCCTGGATCGCCGCCCCTCAGACCCAAACCCAAACCTCAGAGTCCGATCGCCTCATCATTCCATCACCCCAAACCCCCATCACCACCTATCAACAAGATCTGAACTTAGCGCTACAAGATCTTTGGATAGTCGGCTTGGACCGCGCTGATGCTCAACATCTTCAACAATGGCAACACTTAGTGCAACAGGGAAAGGCGATCGGATTTCATCAATTTTTAAGTCCGATTGTCCAATTCACAGATGCACTAGCAGAGAAATTTCACACCTTACAATGGGATGCTCGTTCGGCTCAAGATGCTTTGGCGATCGTTACGGTTTTAAATGGCTTGTAATAGCGATTTGACTTCTTTCAATTTCAGGCAGGTGGACTGTGCTTATGCAGCTTTGGTTTCAGGTCAACATGATTTTGATTGTAGTACAAGATTAATTAATATTCTTTATTCAAACCCCTTGCCCAAATAGATCACTAATCCATTTCACCGATATACTTTTAACTAATCACCTAAAAACCCCTTGCACTATGGACTCTAGCTTGCTCTCTCCCGACTTTAAGCTTCAACTTAAAAAACAACGCGATCGCCTCATCACCAAACGCGACGCCATCATTCAAGACGCGATCGATAACGCCACAGAAATGATCGACGCCAATATCGCCCACATCGACAATCTCCTCAGCAAAGCCACCTCCAAAGCCAAAACAACCGCGACCAGAGGACGACCCAAGAAGGAAACGATCGAAGTCGAAGCCAAAACAACGCCAACTAGAGGACGACCCAAAAAGGAGAAAGTCGAAGCTAGCCCCATTACTCCAACCCCTCGCACCAAAACCAAAAATTCTAAAGCAAAGCTCCCAGCAAAAACAAAGCCTACTGCTTCACAAACAGATGGTCCTAACCTCAAACCAGAATTCAAAGATCTTAAATTAGCCCAAGCAATTCCCTTAGTCTTTCAAAAAGACGCAGGCCGAATCCTCTCGATCGATAATGTCATCACGGCCCTCTATGGCACCGTAGCCCCAGAAATTCACGCCAAAACTAGACAACGCATTGGGGTCTCCCTCGGACATAGTGCAGGTCGAGACGAAATCCTCAAAGTCCAAGCGCAGCCAGCCATGTATCGCTTAAATAATTAGCGGAGCCTATTCAAATCAATCGGGGCCGTAGGGGCATCGAAGGTGAGGCGCTTCTTCGGGACTATGCAAAGGAGTTTGACACTCACCGTCCTAAAGGCTCGGTGATTCTTGGTTCTGCGTCGTGACTTGCTGAGATTGGATTGCTCCAACCAAAGTAGCGGTCTCAACTCCCCAAGCGTTACTCGGATCAAGTCCGAACGTTCCGGTATGCCCTACCGTACTCAATCCCCGACTGAGGATATTTCTCGCCGCGTTATGGTCTCTATCCATCACACAGCCACACTGACAAGCATGAGTGCGATTAGATAGAGTTTTTTTCACCACACCACCACATTGAGAGCATTCCTGGCTCGTGTAGGCGGGATTTACTGCAACGGTGATCTTGCCGAACATTTTGCCGTAATATTCCAGCCATACTCGAAACTGATACCAGGATGCGTCGTTAATCGATTTAGCAAGGCAGTGATTCTTTACCAAATTTCGCACTCTCAAATCTTCATAGGCCACTACATCGTTTGATGTGATTACGCACCGTGCCAATTTAATAGCATGGTCTTTGCGTTGCCGACTTATTTTGAGGTGCCGTTTACCCAGAATCACCCGTCCTTTGCCACGATTCTTAGAACCCTTAATCCGTCTTGAAACATGACGTTGAGCCAGTTTCAATCGCTTCTCCGACATGCGTAGAAAACGAGGATTTTCAACCATTTCGCCATTGGAGTCGGTGTAGAACTCTTTCAAGCCCATATCTAACCCAATCGCTTTGCCAGTCACGCCCGTTGATTCAGTTCGCTCTACATCAACCGCAAACTGAGCATAGTATCCATCCGCCCGACGAACTAAGCGAACCCGCTTAATCTGTTCTGGCTGGTAGAAATTCAGGTCACGACTCCCCATCAGCTTCAACCGCCCAATCCCCTTCTTGTCAGTGAAAGTGATGTATTTGCGATCGTTTGATAGTTTCCATCCAGAGGTCTTGTACTCGACTGAGCGACAGTCTTTCTGGAATTGTGGGTATCCTTTCTTGCCTAATATTTGCTTTTTGCAGTTGTCATAGAACCGACTAATCGCCGACCATGCCCGCTCTGCTGCGGACTGTCTGGCCATTGAATTGAGTTCATCAGCAAAGCTAAACTCTTTCGCCAATACCGCGCACTGTTTGTTCAAGTCGTATTTACTCGCCTTCGGGTTATCGATCCAGAATCGAATCGATTTATTCCGAATGAACTGAGTCGTCCGAATTGCATCATCAATACCAGAATACTGAATAGGTTTAGCTTTCACCTTAAACTCAAAAATCAGCATTAGCTCGACCTGCTTAATAGTTATGCCAACTATTCTAGGATAAGAATCTAGGTTTATGGCATAGATCCTGCTTGGGAATCTCTGCGTTGCGACGATTCCCCTGCCTTATATCCGCGTCCTGAAGGAGCGGGGTTTTACGGCGACTTCCGATAAGAGCAAGATCTTGATAAGTAGCTAGCGCAAGAATGTGATAGCCGTTCTATATAGAATTTACTAGAGTGTTTTGAGTTCCTTACATTAATGGAAACAAAGTCACAATGACACTCTTGGATAAATTTGTTAAGAGTTACGACAATACTCGCTATGAGTATACGGTCTTGGTTCGTCACCAAGGTGTATTAATGAGTTTTGCAATGGCGAGCGATCGCAGAATTTACTACACCGTTTTAGATCTACAAAATTCCGAGAGTGCTAAAAAAGATGCGAACCAATCCAGCAAGAAGAAAAGTACATTAGATGTGGAGTCCTGGCCTGAAACGCCGAGTCGCTTGCCATTTCCGCGAGAAATTACTCAAGTGGGATATGCAGCAACAAATCAGGTGGTGATCTCCCGTCCTGAAACAGCACCCGATGGAGAAACCGCAAAAGATGATGAGTTCACAGGCGATGCGGTAAAGGATAACCAAAAGTTTGCGCAGACCACCGCCCGCTTCACGGCAAAAGCGCCCTTTCAAGTGGTTTCAGATGGCGATAATCTGTATCTTTTCCGGCAGGCGATCGCATCTGATGATCCAAATAATTTCAAGGTTAAAGTCACTGCTAACGCTCAAACCCGAGACGTTTCTATTGTCGATCGCACGCTGCTATGCGATCGCTATGTTCTCGTCGGCAAAGCGCTGCGACTTAAGCAAGAAGTGCGCTATCAACGCAGCCGCAGCCGTACGAACCCTCAGAGCGACAAAGATAGTCTGAGTAATGTCGATCTTGATGGCAATAAATTCTATGAACCCACTCAAGAATTAGGCTTTGTCAAGGCGCTGACGGGTGGTTGGTTTACCGTTCTACTCCTGCCAACACAGGTCGCTGATCAAAAGCAATGGCAATTGTTCGCCTACAACGACAACGATAAAACCATTGATTTCTTTAATCTAGAACAATCGGCAACTGGCTGGTTCAATCTAGCGCAAAAGCCGTCTCTCCCCGCCTATAATCCGCCCTCTGAGTATGCACTCAAGTTTGATGGTACAGGTTACGTCGCTCTTGGAGATCCGTCTCAATGGACGTTGGATTTTACCCAAGGGCTGACGATCGAAGCCTGGGTTTTGTGCGATCGTATCGGCAACTGGACGCGCGTGATCGAACTCAGCAATGGCGCATCCAGCGACAATATTTTCTTGGTTAACGTGGAAGGTAGCACAACCCTGCGGTTTGGGATATATCTGGGTTCTCCTGCCTCTAGACAGTATGTAGAGGTTCGCAACGTCTTCGAGACGGGCAAATGGATGCATGTGGCGGCGATCGTGGATGCGCAGGGCAACGTCAGTATCTACAAAAATGGCGAACGGCAGCCCATGTCAGCGTTCCTAGCCAAAGATACAGAAACGCCCCAGGCTGATCCAACCCAGGCAACATTTGTGCTGCCCCCCACGATCGTGCGATCGCAAAATTATCTCGGTAAAAGTGTCTGGCCGAACAATGATCTGTTCGCAGGCAGCCTAGATGAAGTGCGGCTCTGGGCAACTGGACGGACAGAGCAAGACATTAAAACCAATCGTTTAGCGCGGCTGCAAGGCAATGAAGCCGGATTGATCGGCTACTGGCGCTGTAACGAAGGCACGGGCACTCAGGTTTACGATACGACCAATAGCAATGTTCACGGTCAGTTGGTGGGCGGCATGAGCTGGATCCCTGCAACGTTGACACGATCGAACATCCCACAGTCCAAACCCATTACCCCTGATCAACTCGGCGTGCAGCCGGACGTAAAACTGAGTTTGCGCGATCGCACGATCGTGGCTGGCTTGTCCGCTGTTCTCTACTATCAACAAGAAAGCGCAACCACTGGCTACGACCAACAAGCAAAACCTCTAAAACAGAGTGCTCGCGTCATGCTAGCCACCGCAACCCGGCAAGGCACTAACTCAAACAACTCAAACAACAGCTATGTCACCCTCCTCGATTTTGGCGTATCACGTCAGGGCAAATTAGCCAAAATTCCACCGCAATTGACGATCGACTCGCTAACGCCGGAGACAACGCCCAGCACAACACAGGCAGCGCTGGAGAGCAGTTATCAAGCAACTGCTAGCCTGATGCCGTTGATTACAGTTGATTCCGATGGATTGACGATCGCGGGAGGCATCGCTGACTTTGCTTGGACAAAGAGCACGCCCCAACTGTTTGACAGCGCGACTGGACAACTGACACTCTACTTTCAGGGAGCCGACGATCAGTTTTTTGCCGCCTACTATCAAACCCTGACCGCTCGCGCGACGTTCTATCTCACAGCAGCAGGGGCCAATCCTCCGATCGTCGTGGCCTGCATGGCGAGATCTGCGGATGCCGCAATGGATCAAATTCGCCTTAGCCTGACCCAGGTACAGGGCGATCGCTGCACCTTGCAAATTACGGGACCGAACGGCATCACCGAAACCTGGAACAATCTCCCCCGTGACCCGCGTGCGTTTGCGACGACCTTGACGGGTCAAACCAACGAGCCAGTTTATCTAGGCAAGCTCAAAGACCCGATCGTGCCTCGCAGTACAATGACCACGCTAGCACTAGACGAATGCCGGGTAGAATCGCTCACCCCCTATGGCGTCTTGCAGATCGACGATTTGCAGTTGGGCGTTGGCACAGCCAGTCAAATTGGTGTGACGATCGCACCCATCAATCCCGCACGGTTTCAACGCAAGTTCGATCGGGGCACGCCCGTTTACTGGGTGAATGGCAACGACTTAGAACTAGTTGGCAGTCTGGCAACGGAGGTGCCTGTCGATCAATCCATGACGGAACTCCAGATCGCCTCTAGTAAATCGGCGCGATCGCTGCCTGCCAATGCAATGCTCAAATTCTCTCCTAATGGTGCGGAAAGCGTGACGCTGAAAGAAGAACTGGAACTGGGCGTAAGCCAGATTGCGATCGACGCGATACTATTCCCGAAATTCATTGCGGCGGGTAGCCTGGTCTATTACTTGCCGTACAACTACACCAAGCAGGCGCAAACCAATGTGGCAGACGTAGACTTGAGCCGTGGCTCACGGTTACTCGTGGCACGGGATACAGCCACCAGCGAGTCTAGCTTGATGTCGGGCACTCTAATCAATCCGGGGATGCTCACGACACCCGAACAAGACCGCGATCGCCGTTGGGTCACAGCGGTACAAGATGCCAGTGCTCAGCGCACCCCCAACAATCGCTGGATTCCGGCTAATACAGGCGGCGCGATTGCGCTGAATGGCAGCGAGTCCCTTACTCTCAAAGAAATCAAGCAGCTCAAGCAGCTCTCTCTCCCCTCCAGCTTCACGATCGAAACCTGGCTGAAACCCAATACCGCGATCGAGTCTCAAATTCTAACCTTTGTGGCAGATGCCGCCAACACCCGCGATCAAGATCCTTGTAGCTATGTCATGGGCACTCTGCCAGAAGCGACAGGCAAAGCTTACGAGTTGCAGCCCAGTTCCGACCTCAGAAATCGGTTCTATATGAAAGTCGCCCACCAAATCGACTTCACCCAGGGATTTACGATCGAAGCTTGGGTTAACTTCAAAGCATTTGGTGGCATCCTCCAGATAGAAGGCAAGTACACCCGCTTAATCGGTAAAGACAACAGAGGCCAAGATTTCTTTGATGTAGCTCCCTGCAAACTTTGTTTTGGGATCGAATCATCGGGACGGCTGGGGGTTTTAGGAGAGGGGCAATACGTGGGAAGTGAGATTAAAGCATTTGCCACTAGTGCAGCCGTGAAATTGAACACCTGGACACATTTAGTGGTGTCGATTAGCCCCCAGGGACAGATCCAACTGTATCGAGATGGTGAAGCATTAGCGTCTGAAACCTACCCAATTCAATCCAGTCTACCTAATCTATCCTCAGTGCAATGGGAGCGAGGACAACTGGGCTACACCGACTATCAAGGCGGCATGTTGGGCGGAGTGGATGACATTCGCATCTGGCAGCGGGGACGATCGCAGCAGGAAATTCAAGCTAACCTCGATCGCCGTTTATTAGGCAGTGAAGCAAGGTTGCTTCACTACTGGTACGCGACCAGTGCCGATATCGACCGCAAGCTATTGCCCGATCGCGTGGTGGGATCGCTCTACGCTGAGGGAGGCTATGCCAATCAGCAATTTGGCGTGATGGACTCGCGTTTTGCCAAAAAATACTTCCTCTCCTTTGGGGTAAATGGGCGATCGCTCAAGTCCGTCCAGAGCTTCCTGCCCAGCGAATGGACACATTTTGCAGCCACGTTTGAACAAGCCTATGGGGTTCAGTTTAACGGCAGCAACACCTTTCTCAATGCGGGCAACGATACGTCGCTAGACCTTCAGCAAGATCTAACGATCGAGGTGTTTGTCTACCTCACCGATCTCAAGCAGGGCTGTGGCTTGCTCTCCAAGGGCAGCTTCAGCCAGCGCAACACCGAAGAAAAAACCTACGATCCTTCCTACGCGCTGTGGATTACTCCAGACGGACAACTCGCCTTTGGCTTCAAAGAGGCCGATAGCGGACAGTCCTATTCCTTCACCTCCGAGGTGAGTAGCAGAGTCGAAGTCGGTAAGTTCTATCGGATTGGGCTGACGCGCTACTGTGCCTCCAAAGTGATCGAAATCAAAAAAGACGATGGGATGCTGGCCGATGTCAAAGTAGAGCAGTACACCGAAATCACGTTCTACCTCAATGGCAAAGCTTGCGGCAGCAGCAAGATCAAAGACAAACAGGTGCGCGCAGGGCGAAACAATCAGCCACTGACGATCGGGAAAGCGGACATCGACAGTGGCTCTGTGCTGTCTTGCAATGGCATCATTTCCCAAGTGCGCCTGTGGAACACGGTTCGCAGCGCCACCGATATCACCCAACCCGTCAATAGCGGCGGGCTAGCGGCCTGGTGGAAATTCGCAGATGGCATAGGCGCAAAACAAGTCACCGATGCCCAAGGAACCAGCCATGCCAAACTCAGCCAGGGCTGCGAATGGGTCAAAACCAAAGATGATGCGGCTTCTCCCATCCGGCTCTATGCCAATGGCGAATTGCTCGCGGTTGAATCTGCCACGATCGCACTGCCCCAAACCAACCAATTCACCCTGGGATCGAAATTTAACGGCACGATCGAGGAAACCCGGCTCTGGAAAACGGTGCGGACACAAGAGCAAATTTTAGACAATGTGTTTCGCCAGTTGATGGGTGAACAGGATGATCTGTTAGCCTACTATCCCTACAGCTTAGAAGCCGGGGATATTCTCGACGACTCCGGCAATGGGCTGGGACTTGCGATCGTCTCCCCCACGCCCAACACAGTACGCCAGCCCTCGGATGCCCCAATCAGCCTAGACGCACCGCAGGTTCGCAATGCTTTGGGTGGCACACGCACAATGTTCAACCAATCAATCCACAGTTCTCCCACAGTGCATGAATATGCCGACGTGCAATATACCAGCAGTGGGGAAATGGTCGGCATCTTCAAACGCTGCTACAGTTACATCAAAAACAATCAATGGCAATTAATCACTGGCTTCAAAGTCGGCGACCTCAGTACCGAATGGATTGGGCAAATCCAATTTGCACCTCAAATCATTGGCTTCATTGAAGGCGCACCGCCAGTCCCAAGCGAAAACCTCACTCGCCAAGACAGTTACAACGAAGCTAGCAGCATCGAACTCCAAGCCGCTCAGAACACGATCTATACCTACGATTCCAGCTTTGCAGGTTCCTTCTTGCTCAACTCAGAACTCAAAGTACAGAGCGGGTTAGACGTTGAAGTGGGGTTTGGCAAAGGCGCAGCAGCAGCAGCATTCATTGAAGTCGAAAATAAATTAGCTAAAGTCAAGGCGGTATCGGGGATGAAAGTCACTAGCGAAACCGATATCGGGGGATCCCAAGCGTATACCCGCAGCAAGGCAAAGCGAATCTCTCAACTGAGTAAAATGAGCTTACAGGGAACTCGCGAAAATGAGGGATCGCTCTCTTCGGAGGCACTGGGTAGACGATTTATACCCAGAAATGTGGGGTTTGCGCTAGTTCAGTCTGAAACAGGCGATGTGTTTGCTTTGCGGTTAAAACATAAAGATCCAGCCAAGCGCGTGCTGATCTCCTATCAAGTCATGCCTAATCCTGATATTCCCAAGGATTGGAACATTATCAATTTCCCGATTAACCCCCGCTACACGAAGCAGGGCACGCTGGATGGCAAAGTTGGACTGAGTTCAGATATTGCTTATCCGAATGCTGCGGGTTACAGTAGCGATCGCAGTTACTTCAAACCCCAAGAAGCCTACGCCATCAAGCGAGAAATTGATAAACAAGATCAGCGTTTACGCGCCCTGTATGGCGTTAGCAGAACGCTCAACATGGATTGGATCAATTTTGGCAAGAGTAATCTCGTCAATACTTATGTTTGGACAGCAGATGGA
This sequence comes from Synechococcales cyanobacterium bin31.maxbin.ball.101, assembly GCA_013298165.1. GTDB lineage: Bacteria > Cyanobacteriota > Cyanobacteriia > Leptolyngbyales > Leptolyngbyaceae > JAAFJU01. The sequence continues at coordinate 15,367 of JAAFJU010000022.1, forward strand.
GGCTTATTCACAGAATCCACTGACACCTTAGAAGTGTACCGAGAAAATTTTGCCACCTCTACCTCCTTTAAACTGATGAGTGGGTCAACTATGACTGTAGATGCCACGCTTGTAATGGCAAATGCTTCGCTAGATTTCAGTCTGATGGCAGGGTTTCAAATTAAATATACAGAGTCCAAAACTCGCGAGTCTCAGAGTTCTTTCAACTTGAGTGTGGAGCTTAATCCAGAGCGCGATATTTACCTGCGTGATTCTGCCAATGCCGATCGCATCATGCTCGATCGCAATGGCGACCCCAAAAAACAACCCGGCAAGGTGGATGCCTATCGGTTTATGACGTTCTATCTTGAACCGAGTCAGCAAAATTTTGAGCGATTCTATACGTCTGTGGTTGACCCGATTTGGTTAGCTCAGAGTAAAGACCCCAGTGCCGCCGCGCTGCGTCAAGCGCGCAACACGGCCCAAAAGCCCCCCTGCTGGCGCATCTTCCACCGAGTCACCTACGTCAGCCGCGTCCTCCCCGAAATTCCCAGCGCGGCTGAACCCCTCTCGGACCTCGAACAAACGCTGACGACGTTACCGGACCTCAACAGCAATTACGAACTGATTCAAAAACTAGATCCGTTCGTGCGCGATCGTAAAGATAGTCTAGGAGAACTGGAAGCCGCGATCGACGCTGTTTTGAGCAATTACTTACCCGAACTGCTGATTCACAAAGCTGAAATTGTTCGCTTCATGAGGGACTACTATGGTCTAAACAGCTAAGGAACACAAATTTTCAGTTCGAGATACGCTTAGAACTGAAGAAATTCTGCTAGTCAGTGAGTCGGTCTATTTCTTTCATCTTTCGTTTTAGAAGTGCTTCTAATTGTGCGACTTCATCTCGAAGTTGTTTCCGTTGTTCGGTAGACAATGATCGTATGGCCTTCTCACTGACGTTTTCAAATTGGGTGCGTAGTTTACTAATTCGATCGACGACATTTTTACTGCTCGGTGGACGAATTTTAGCTTTTAATGCTGAGAGCGAGAGGTTCTGTTCTATGGTTTCCTTCAGTAATGCCTGTCTCAATTCATCGGCTTCGACTCGGCCAAGTTCAATTGCTTTGGTGTACTGCACCTTACCTGAATTGTAGGCATCAAGAATATCGGGAGGAAGATCAAGTAAGGGGAGTCGAGAAGAAACAAACGTTGTGATACTAAGGTCTGGTGCAACTTCCTCAAAAATCTGCTCAATTTGTATCTGTACTTTGGAATCGATCGAAGACTTTCCTTCCAAGGCATTCTTCAATCGGTAGAGTGACTTGATAACAGTCGATCGGTCAGTCTCTAGAGCGAGAGTCAATAGATAAAGCAGTTCTTCAGTATCATCTAGAGCGTTTAGATTGCGCCTGCGGACATTCTCAATCCGAGAAAGTTTCACTGCTGTCAGGTCATCAGTGGCGATAATATCTGCTGTAATTTCTGTCAATCCAGCGGCGATCGCAGCATCTAACCGTGTTTCCCCTGCAATCAGACGAACGCTATTGTCTGGCAATTTCTGAAGCCAAATCGAGCCACGAAAGCCATAGGTTTGGATACTATGGACCAATTCTTCAAAGACTTTAGGATCTCGCTCTCGTCGTGAAACATAGGGACGACGTTGGATGTCTGAAATTGGGATGTTAGCTTGAGAGATGACACTGGGTGACACGGCGGCTTGAAGTCGATCGCGTTCAGCCAGTAGTGCCTGTTCAAGCTGAGTGATTTTCTCTTGAGCAAGTGTCAGATCTTCCTGTGTCTGTTTTGCTTTACTACTGGTGGAAAAAAGTGCAGAAACACTGGGACGAGAGGCTGCCATAGGGATTAGAGTGAGTAAAGGTCTGGAGAGATTTTAGAAGATCGATCTTCTAAATCAAAATGTAGAGAAAATTTCAAGCTCAAGCACTAGATTTTTCCTGCATCTGGAATCTGGATAGCATCACATAATGCCTGAACGATCGGGTCAAAATCTTTGCAAGCAGCATGTCCAGGACGATGAATAAAGAGTGGTGCACGTCCTCGATTGGAGGCATTTTCGAACTCGGAACTGTAACGAATTCCTGAAAAGCAATGAATGTTTTGCTCTTCTAGGACTGCACTGATTTCTGAGTAAAATGCTTTTTGATCGGCATTATTAGCGACACGCATGGGGATACCACCCAGCAACTCTGGAATTGGATCAAGGTCCAGGGACTCCGCTTCAATCCGAATCCACTGAAGCAGCGAGTCAATCCCCGTCAACTTCACCGACATGGGAATCGGCATTAAAATATGTGTTGCGACGGCTAAAGCTGAATAACTTAAAACATCCAGTGATGCAGGAGAATCCAATATGAGAATGTCATGGTCAAGAGGATATTTCTTAAAAGCACGCTTCAAAACAAATTCTCGTCCGGTTCGGCTAGGTAGATCTAGGCTCACCGAAAGCATGACATCGCCTCCAACGCATACCTCAAAGCTGCCATTGGGATGCCCCCATTCGGGAACTTGAAAAGGATACTGTCCGCCAAAATTTCGATCGAATAGTGCAGCGCTGGTTTGCTCGGGAGATTTATTGCTATCTAATCCACAAAACCGTGCAGCGGAACCGTTGGTATCTAAATCAATCATTGCAACTTTTAGCCCGAGTTGAGCCATGCGATAGCCCAAGTGTAATCCTAGGGTTGTTTTACCGATTCCTCCAGCATTGGCGACAATCCATAAAATAATTTGTCGTTCAGGTTTGATGCCTTGAAGGGTCGGCATGGATAGCGTGGGTTGAAGAAAAGTACTGTTCATATTGAGTTAGAAGATCGATCTTCTAATCACTGAAGAATTGAGTTGATCTTACTGTATTCGCTGCCTATGATGACATTTAATCAGTGATTGGCATCTAGAGTTTTAATTTTTATGGATAGGATGTTCTGAGCATTTCATCGTGAATCTTTAGACGTCAGCGTAGAAACTTCTATTTCAAGCTGTTCGATCGTCGGTAAGCTGTTCTGTAATTCTGAGGGAAGGTTCCTTTTCAGTTGGAAGGTAGAGACACCGATCGGTTTTTGCATATCGTTGAGAGCGTACTCTACGATCGTCTTATTTTTAGACTTACAGATGATCAGACCAATAGTCGGCTCATCCCCTGTCCGGCGCAGAATGTGATCGACAGCCGTCACATAGAAGTTCATCTTGCCGGAGTATTCGGGTTCAAATTCGCCCATTTTTAAATCGATGACGACATAGCAATGTAGGTGAGTGTGATAAAACAATAAGTCTAATCGGTAGTCTTTATCGCTGACGGTGATGGGGTATTGACTTCCGAGGAACGCGAAACCCATACCCAGTTCAAGTAAAAAGTCTCTAATGTGATCGACCAGTCCTCGTTCTAAAGCTCGTTCTTCGGCTTCCTGGCTAAGGTCTAAAAACTCGAAGCAGTAGGGATCTTTCATTAATTGACGGGCTAGGTCTGATTGTGATTTTGGGAGAACCCGCTCAAAATTGGTGACGGCCCCACCCATTCGTTGGAATAAACCCGTTTCAATCTGGAGAACTAGGATATTTCGGCTCCATCCATTGACGATCGTCTGCTGGGCATACCAGAGCCGTTGTTCTGGACTTTTGGTTTTTTCTAGAAGGGCGATGTTGTGATACCAAGTAATTTGTGCAAGCACCTCTTGCACGATTGAATAGTCTGGGTATGCCTCAGCGAACGTCCTCATATATTTGAGGCTCCGAGAGGAGAAGCCTTGCATCTGTGGAAACGCTTGCTTTAGATCTTTTGCTAGCTGATCAATGACTTTTCCACCCCATCCTGCTTCCTCCTGGCGCAAGAGAATTTCGCGTCCGATGTTCCAGTAGAGCAACACGAGTTCACTATTGACCGCAAGTACTGCCCGAACCTGTGCCTGGTAGATACGCTCTTTCAGCGATCGTAAAAAGGCATCATAGTTTTCTGAAAGGAAAGAATGCTTCTGAGTCATGCGAACGGAGTGAAGAGAGAATTAGATGGGATTAGATAGTTAGCATATCGTGTCTTCCTGTAGATCCGTTAAGCATTGAATTTCTTGCTATCATCTAGACAATATACGGAAAGTGTCTGAATAACGCCTCTCGGTCGGTGTTTGTGCGGAAAGTTTATGTCTAATAATCGTTAACAACAATGTCGTATCAATCTAAACCATCTACAACCCCTTGCGTAACGACCTTTGATGAGTTTGTGCGACTGGTAAATTATTCTCTAATGGATACCTTGAATGCCGATCCTGACGCCACGATCGATGGTGACGATCACCGTGCCCGCCAAGTTTTCTCGGGTCATTTCGTACCTGTAACCCCTACACCGCTTGCAGAACCAGAATATGTCACCCATAGCAGCACTTTTTTTAAAGAACTTGGGTTGAGCGACGAGCTGGCATTTGATGAACAATTTCGCCAGGTCTTTTCGGGTGATATTTCTGCTGTGCGTGAGCCTATGCGTCCGATCGGCTGGGCAACTGGCTATGCACTGTCGATTTACGGCACCGAATATATCAGACAATGTCCATTTGGTACGGGTAACGGTTATGGCGATGGTCGGGCGATATCTGTATTCGAAGGAATCATCAATGGTCAGCGCTGGGAAATGCAATTGAAAGGGGGTGGCCCAACGCCTTATTGCCGTGGCGGGGATGGTCGCGCAGTCCTACGTTCAAGTGTGCGTGAGTTTCTGGCGCAAGACTATATGCAGGCATTAGGGGTTCCAACATCGCGTTCTTTAACCCTGTATGTGTCTAAATCTGAAACCGTTACACGACCTTGGTATTCTCAAGACTCCCGCTCCATTGACCCTGATACGTTGGTGGACAATCCTGTAGCGATTTCAACTCGTGTTGCCCCCTCCTTTTTGCGCGTTGGTCAGCTAGAGCTATTTGCCCGCCGCGCTCGCAGCAAGGCTCATCCAAGGGCATTAGAAGAGTTAAGGATGATCGTGTCGCATTTAATTGAGCGAGAATATAAAAGCGACATGAATCAAAACCTTGTTTTTGCAGATCAAGTCGTTGAGTTGGCTAAACTATTTGGCCAGCGTCTCACTTCATTGGTGGCCAATTGGCAACGTGTTGGTTACTGCCAGGGTAATTTTAATAGCGACAACTGCGCCGCTGGGGGCTTTACCCTCGACTATGGACCCTTTGGGTTTTGTGAATTATTTGACCCTGGGTTTCAACCTTGGACTGGCGGTGGTCAACACTTTTCATTCTTCAATCAGCCGATCGCAGCAGAAGTGAATTATCAGATGTTTTTGACAGCTTTGAGGCCGCTACTGATCGAAGATGCTGAAGCGTTAGAACACCTCGACCAATTAGGCCATGGCTTTGCAAAAGCGATGGAACAACAAATCCAAAAAATGTGGGCGGCCAAACTGGGTCTGACTGACTATAACTCGACCTTATTTGAGGCATTGTTGCAGTTGATGCTCTCCTCAGAGGTCGATTACACCATTTTCTTTCGCGAGTTATCTCATATACCCGACGATATCTCAGCATTGAAAAAGAGCTTCTACGTTGAGACTTCACAACAACTCGATGGGCAATGGCAATCTTGGCTACAAAGCTGGCGCGACCTAGTCAGCAACGACGGCAATCTGGCTGAGATCTCACAAAAGATGAAACAGACGAACCCAAAATATACATGGCGAGAGTGGTTGATTGTTCCCGCCTACCAACAAGCCATGCAGGGTGACTACACCTTAGTTAAAGAGCTACAAGAAGTGTTTAGCCATCCGTATGATGAGCAATCACAGGAAATAGAAGATAAATACTATCGTCTAAAACCTAAGGTGTTGTTTGACGCTGGTGGCGTGTCGCACTATAGCTGTTCATCTTGATGTCGAATTACCACTGACACTCAGGATGAGGTTATACCGAATTGAATGTGGAGCGAGTGCCCGATCGCCCAGAGCATACAAGTGGGTGCTTGGCTTGGTAAATTATATAGAATAAGACGAGGATGAGACAAGTTAAGGAAGGGAAAGGGGGAGAAGGAGTGAGTGAGTCTCAAAGTGAGATGCAATAAGGCACATAGCCGAATATAGGGTCTATCAATTTTAGATGAAAGCTATTATTGGTAGATAGAATTATACCAATAATAGCTAATTACGTTATTTTCCGAAGAATCCCTTCACACCGTCAGCCGCTTTATCGATCGTATTTTCAGCGTTAGCATTATTGCGCTCGATCGCAATTTTAGTATCGGTTAGATCGTCTTTGACCTTGCGCTTGATCTCTCCCTTTTTATCCTCTACGGCTGACTGCATTTTTCCAATTTTCTGCTTGGCATTTCCCTTCATTTCATCTGCTTTACCACTCATTTCTTTTGATAAGCTACTGGTACTAGTTCCAAGCAGTGGAGATGCGATCGCTTCTGTTCCTCCAAAAAGAGCAGTCTGCCAAACGATCGTTAGAACTAGTAATCCTCCGATTAATTTCGCGAAATTCTGAGACACAGTAGAAAAGATAGTTTGCATGATTGATTTCATTAGATTAATACTCTGTATGACTTTCCTTGCTTATGTTACGCAGAGCTGAAAGTCAATACATCAATGAATAGATAGAGCTTTTAGCCTGGTTTTTAGAGATGACTCTCTGTCGATCGCCGGAATGACTTGGAGAGCAATATCCTTCGATCGGATGCGGGAAATTGGAGAATTTACCTTGTTATTTTAATTAAAATTGTAATATTCAATCATCTTTGGGGTTCTCTCTATCATTGGATAGCTGGTTTCACAGGAGGATTTATCCAATGGAGAGAGAGATGAATCATGTGAGCAGCATCAATAATGCCCCAAATACCCGATAGACAAGTCCATAGCAGGTCACTCAAAATAGATCTGTATAGATTAAACCAATATTAGGATACCAAACCATGTCTCAGGCGAATGGTGTGATGATGCAGTACTTTCATTGGTATGTTCCAGAAGATGGTAGCCTTTGGAATCAGGTTGCACAGAAGGCTGAAGAATTAGTCAAGGCGGGTATTACCTCCCTCTGGCTTCCCCCTGCTTATAAAGGAACCGGGGGCGGGATGGATGTGGGCTATGGGGTGTATGATTTGTTTGATTTGGGTGAGTTTGAGCAGAAAGGGTCAGTGCGGACTAAATATGGCACTAAAGAGGAGTATGTCCGGGCGATTCAAGTGGCGCAGACGGCGGGAATGAGGCTCTATGCAGATGTTGTGTTTAATCATAAATTAGGGGCGGATGAGACGGAAGAAGTTGAGGCTACGCCGTTTGATGTGGACGATCGCACCCGCACTGTCGGCGGATATCAAATGATTAAAGCCTGGACACATTTCACCTTTCCCGGACGATCGGGCAAGTATTCTAATATGGAATGGCATTGGTGGCATTTTGATGCGATCGACTTCAATGTTTATAATGAAGGCGAATCTGCGGTTTATTTGCTGAAGGGTAAGTCCTTTGATGACAATGTTGATTTGGAGAAAGGTAATTTTGATTACTTGATGGGTTGTGATTTAGATATGTCCAATCCTGAGGTGGTGAATGAATTAAAAAAGTGGGGGGAGTGGTGTAACGATACGACCCATGTGGATGGATTCCGGTTTGATGCGGTGAAGCATGTATCTGCCGAGTTTTTCCAGGAATGGCTAGAGCATGTACGAAATTATGCAAAACGGGATCTCTTTGCGGTGGGTGAGTATTGGTCCTATGAAGTGGATGCCCTCACGAATTTTATTGATGTGACTGAAGGTAAAGTTCATTTATTTGATGCACCATTACATTATAATTTTCAAGCGGCAAGTCAAGCAGGCGATCGCTATGATATGCGACAGATTTTTGATAATACCTTGGTGCAGCAGCAGCCAACTCTCGCCGTGACCCTTGTTGAAAACCATGATTCTCAACCGCTTCAGTCGTTGGAGTCGATCGTGGAAGCTTGGTTTAAGCCTTTGGCCTATGCCCTGATTTTACTCAGAGAAGCAGGATACCCTTGTGTGTTTTATGCGGATTACTATGGCGCACACTATACCGATCAAGGAAAAGATGGGAACGACTATGAAATTTGGATGGACAGTCATCAATGGCTGATTGATAAATTTCTAGACGCAAGGCAAACCTATGCCTATGGTCAACAGAATGATTATTTTGATCATCCAAATACAATCGGTTGGACCCGATTGGGTGATAGTGAGCATCCCGGTGGGATGGCGGTGGTGATGAGTAATGGTGGAGATGGATGGAAATGGATGGAAGTGGGATATCCTAATTGTGTCTATATTGACATCACTGAAAAGATCAAAGAATCGACGACAACGAATGATGATGGCTGGGCTGAGTTTCGAACATTGGGGGGATCAGTTTCGGTTTGGGTGCAGCAATGCTAAGAGATAATCCCCGATCGTAATGCTCTGACGGCAGCTTCTGTACGATCGTCTGCGCAGAGTTTCGCTAAAATATTGCGGACGTGGGTTTTGACGGTGCCAACGGTGATGCAGAGGCGATCGGCGATGATTATGTTGGTACAGCCGGAGACCATGAGTTCTAGGACTTGATGTTCTCGCTCGGTGACGGGATCGGAGGCTAGGACTTGCTCGTATTCGGGTTCGACGGAGCGGATTTCGATCGTCCGCTTGTCTGGGTCAGGTTTCACCATACTCTGCCGCATTTGTCGTAGGACAATACTCGCGATCGCTGGATCAATCCAAGCATCATCACTATGGGTAATCCGAATGGCATCAATTAAATGTTCAATACCAGTCCCTTTCATGCAGTAAGAGTCGGCACCTGCCGCAAAGGAAGCAAGGACGGTTTCTTCACTGCTCTGCATAGTTAGCATCAGGATTTTAGTATGAACTCTAATTTGATTGCTCTGGGTTTGTTCTTGTTGAAATTTTCTAAATTGCTGAGTGAGTTCAATGCCGTCCATTCCCGGTAATCCAATGTCCACTAAAGCAATATCGATCGGGGTGCTTTTCAATAAGGCTAATCCCTGTAGACCATTGGTCGCCTCGCCAATGACTTGAATACCATCCTGGCTTTGCAAAACAGTCCGCAGACCAATCCGCACTACGTCATGGTCTTCAATCAATGCTACCCGGATATTACTCATGTTAAATTACCTGTAAATCTGGTTTTAAGCTTGATTTAAAATTTAAATGGATAATAGAGACCTTAATAGTCTACTCTGAATACCACGCTAGAATTAGTTTATTCAAAAGATGTTTTTATTCCATATTTACCTAACCTAATTTGCTCTTAGTGCTCTCATGATCAATGTCATGGAAAATCCAGTCCGAATTTTAATTGTCGATGATGATGAAGTCGATCGGATGGCCGTCCGACGGGCCTTACTCAAGGCAGGTATTTCGTTGATTTCCATGGAGGCTGAGACCTATGCCGAGGCGATCGCACTATTGGAAGACCATGTCTTTGACTGTACATTTCTTGATTATGGCCTTCCAGATCAAAGTGGGTTAGCCCTTGTCAAAGCTGCACGACGACTTGATGTTCAGCATCCATTGGTCGTTCTGACGGGACAGGGTGATGAGAAGATTGCAGTGGAATTAATGAAGTCCGGTGCCACAGACTATTTGCCTAAGTCACAAATTTCGCCTGAAATTCTGGCGCAGGTGTTGCGGAATGCAATTCGTCTCGATCGCTCTGAACGAGAAGCCGTTGAGATTACCAAAAAACTCAAAGACAATAACGCACTGCTTTTAAAGCAAAACCATGAATTAGAAAAGCAACGTGATCAGATTGAACTGCATAGCCTTCAGCAAAAAGACTTTATCGCCCATCTGACCCACGATCTGCGGACTCCCCTGGTGGCAGCTAATTTGATGTTTAAGCTGTTTAAGGACGAAAGCTTTGGGCCGCTTTCAGATCCGATGCATGAAGCGCTCTCAGCCATGGACCGCAGCAATCAGAATCTTCTTGATCTAGTCAATACCCTGCTAGAAGTTCATCATTATGAATCGGGGAGTAAAAATCTGACGTTCATCACCTGTAATATGTGGGGCATTATCCAGGAGGTCATTCAAGAGCTTCAACCTGTTGCACAGTATAAACTCCTTTCGATGATTGCGCTGCATGATGTGACGGATCCCAGTTCCCTTAAAGTTCTGGGTGATTGTCAAGAGATACGCCGGATGATTACGAATCTCTTGGGCAATGCTTTGAAATTCACCGATGTAGGCAGCGTAGAACTTCGATTAGGGTTTGATCCATCGAATGAGGATGAGGATGTCGCAGTGAATGGCTGGGTGACGATCGAAGTCAAGGATACGGGCTTAGGAATGTCTCCTGATGAGCAATCCGTTATTTTTCAACGTTTCCGAACGGGGCATCATAGACAGGCAGGCAGTGGATTAGGGCTACATTTAGTTGAGCGCATTGTCTCAAAACATGCAGGGACTATTAGTGTGAAATCTGATTTGGGTAAGGGGAGTCAATTTAAGGTTTCTCTTCTTGCTCACTGCGAATAAATCTATGAATGAATCTGTGAATGAGTTCTCTATCGATCGGTATAGATTTTAAGCATTAATTTTCTATTGTATCTACCGATTTAAACAGTATGCCATCGGGTCTTTAGTAGAGAGGGAATCGGGGAAATAGTTCTATTGTGGAGGAAGTCAAAGTTCCAAATAGCAAATACCACAGAGTGAAAATTGTATGAGTACTGAAAACCGAGCTAAAGCAGTCGTCCAAAAAACTGAAGGACAGATTCAAGAAGTGGTTGGCAATGTGACGGGAGACTCTGAGGATAAGGTCACAGGTCAAGCAAAACAGACAGGTGCAAAAATTCGCGAAGGAATTGAGGACGCGAAAGAGGCGATCGTAGATACAGCGAAACAGGTTTCAGAAAAGGTACATGATGCCGTTGAAGATGTGAAGGATAAGCTTAAAAAGTAAGCTCCTTTTTGAAACATCACGTAAGCCCCTGATCAAGCTTAGACCTAATCTGTCTAAGCTTTTATTTGTAGATTAAAATTTGAGAGATTCACGATGAGTATCATTGCTTGGATTGTTTTAGGATTATTGGCGGGCGCTATCGCTAAAGCGATCGTCCCTGGTTCTCAAGGTGGTGGGTGGCTATCTACCATGTTTTTGGGTGTAATCGGGGCTTTTTTAGGTGGAACTCTGCACACCTTTAGCCAAACTGGAACGTTACAGTTAACCGCTACAGCCCTTACGGTATCTGGAGTCTTTGTCGCTGTATTAGGAGCGATTCTGGCAATTTACATCTATGGACTCATCGCTCGTAATGCGTAGAATATATCGGGGAAGTCAATATTTTTGTCTTTCTCTAGGAATCGCTAGAGCTGATTTTAATCGGGTACCTTGAAGGTTTCAATGGGCCAGGTAAAGGAGAAGGAGCTGCCTTGACCGATCGCAGACTCCACCCAAATTTGCCCCCTTCGACCTTCAACTATTTTCTTAATAATCGCCAACCCGATGCCCGTTCCCGTCACATTCTTGCGTTTTATAAGTGTCTGGAAAATCCCAAATATCTTTTGATGATTTTCTAGGGCAATGCCTGGGCCATCATCAGTAATGGTAAATTGTAGGACCGATGGTTGGTTTTTAACCAGAATTTCGATCGCACCATCCTCACGATCGTGATGCTTAATAACATTGCTGATTAAATTAGACAGGACTTGCTTTAATAACAGTTCTTCCGTCTCGATCGTTGGTAAATCGTCGGGAATTTTAATCTTAAATCCAATTGGGGGATTTAGTAATTCAATGACTTCTTTTAACAGATCTTGAATATTGACTGATTTACAGAGGGTGTTCTCTCGACCGATTCGCGCGTATTGGAGTAAGCCATCAATTAGAGCTTCCATCTGTGTAATGCGGGATTGGATTAGCTGGACTTGACGTTGATTTTCTAAGGGAATCTCAAATTCTAAATCCTTGATAAACCAGTCTGCTAGATTTGAAATAGCGCGTAGTGGCGCTTGTAAATCATGGGAGGCAATGTACGCAAATTCATCAAGTTCTTGATTTCGGATTTTTAAAAGTTGGCTGGTTTTGAACAGTTGAAGATTTGCATCTTCAATTTCGATGACCCGATCGGACAGCTCCTGTTCAATCAGTTTTTGGTTTTCTAACGATTCTCGAATATCTGATATCAGTTCTGCTTGATGAATTGCGATCGCCATCTGCATCGATAATTCATCAAGTAAGTCAATTTCGTCGGGTTGCCAGTGATGCGCTTGCTCGCAGTGGTGGGCAATGAGTAATCCCCAAAGACTCGGCGTATCAATCGATTTTGGCTCTCGACATAACACAGGAACCACCAAAACTGACTTGACTTGAAACTGAGTCAACATATTACGATGCCAGTTCGCCAAATTGGGATCATGCTCAACATCAGACAAGATTGTTCGACGCCCCTGACGATAATCATTGATTAGCAATGCCTGTTCATCGATAAAGGCATGATCTTCAAGACGGCTTCCCAGAGCCGTTGACCATTCAGCTTTCATCGACTCTGATACGATCGCGCCGCTGCAATCTGGACTTAATTGATAAATAATCGATCGATCGCAGTTCAGTAACGCCCTTGTGCCCTCAACGGTGGATTGCAATATTTTGGATAGTTCTACAGAATGACTAATCTTTAAGGCAATATTTGCCAGCAAGTCCCGCTGTTGAGATTGTCGTTCGATTTTGGATTGTAGCTTTTGTTCGGTTAAGGCATTCAGAACTGAATTGACTAACTTCTGAGAGGTCAATTCACCTTTTACAAGGTAATCCCGCGCACCATGCTTCATGGCAGCAACAGCAATGGTTTCATTCCCCTGCCCAGTCAGCATGATTACAGAAGGCAATGCTTCTAATTGCTCAGCTAAGGTCTCTAGCAGCTCTAATCCGTCGGAATCTGGAAGTAGATAATCCAGCAAAATTACGTCTGGGCAAGCCCGATCGCACAGATCAAGGGCGAGTTCTGCGGACTCACAATCTACAATATTGCAGCCCAAATGACTTGAAGACTCTAGATAACGTCGGTAGGTCAACCGATCGACCTCTGAATCATCCACAATCAATATCACACAGCTTGAATGCATCAGGAGACTCCCAGTGCTAAATGGAGTTATTGAAAATTGGTCAATCAAACAATGACGTTAAAAATTGATAGTGCTAGGTAGAATCATGGCTTTTAGCCAATAATCTAAGAGCGTCTTAACCGAATCTTTTAAGTCACTGATATTCATAGGCTTTAGCATATAGCTGTTTACGCCAGATTGATAGCAATCTTCAATATCTTGTGGATTCGCTGAGGTGCTGAGCACCACGACTGGAATAATTTTGAGTTTTTGAGTTTGTTTAATCGTCACCAAAACTTCTCGACCATCTGTCCCAGGGAGGTTGAGATCTAAAATAATTAGCTCAGGGCGAACAATAGTTTTGATATCAGAATAGATTCCCTCTTGATTGAGAAAATCTAAGGCATCATCGCCATCTAGACAGCGATCGATCGAGAGTGGAAAGCTGCTCACTTGATTAATAATGCGTCTCAAGGCTTCGAAGTCTTCGTCACTATCTTCAATAATTAATAAATTAAAGGGTTGACGAGTATGGGATTTCATGACTGTTTTCCAAAGGTAAAATAAAACGTACTTCCCTCGCCAAAGACTGAATGAACGACGATCGTGCCCCCGTGACGCTCAACAATTTTTTTCGTAATCGTCAGCCCAACCCCCGTCCCGCCCCCATACTGAGTTGTAGGATGAAGTCGCTTAAAAATTTTAAAAATCGTCTCTAGATGCTTCGGTCGAATTCCAATCCCGTTGTCCTTAATAAAGAAAATAGTCTGTGACGTATGAAACGCAGTTAAACCTAGCAGTGTTCGTTCATTAGGTGAAGGTGAAATATATCCAATCTCAACCCACTTTCGATCCTTATTATTATATTTAATGGCATTACTAATGAGATTTGTAAATAGTTCAGTAACTTGAGTTCGATCGCATTCTGAGATCGGTAGCGATCGGGGGATTCGGAATTCAACGGATTCAAGTTGGCTGATTTTAATGACATCCAGTACATTCTTGACGATCGAATCAATGTCAGTTGGCTGCACTAATAATTCGGTGCGCCCTAATCGGGAATAGTGAAGTAAAGAATTAATGAGATCTTCCATTCTCTGGGTCAGTCGTACAATGGTTGCCAGCTTTTCCTCTCCTTCCTCGCCCAATTGCTGACCATAATCCTCAATTAAAAAGGTCGAATAGTTGTGAATACCCCGCAGTGGCTCTTTAAGGTCATGAGAAGCAACATAGGCAAACGCATCGAGTTCAATGTTACTGCGTTCTAGTTCGGTATTGAGTAAGGCTAATTCATCAGATTTTTGCAGCACAATCCCAATAATCCGACTACGGAGTTCTAGGGCTGCATTGATTTCATACTGTTTCCAGGGCAACGACTTTCGCTCAACGGTCTCTTGCCAACGCTCGAAGGATTTTCGAGGTGTGATTCGATAGTTTTTGTCTGCATTACCATTGGTGAATTTATGCGGATTTCCACCCCAAGCAATGCTTTGGAGGACTTCTGGTCTAAACCAGAGTAGATAGGTCTGCTGAGTCTGGGAAATCCGCAGCGCTAGCAACCCACTGGCGATCGCTTTATAACTAGCAAACTTAGGATAATCCGTCACTAAGGTATTCGTGCTGTAAACGGCGTCTTCTCCCATTTGTCGATCGATCCATTCGACTAAATCTGCGAGGCTCTCTTCCGGTGGTGCATTGCCAAACATTGAAATCTTATTCCCTTCACAAAAGACGATCGCAGAAGCACTAACTAAATCCATCAGATCTTGAGTATTTTGATTGAAGGCTTCAGTGATCGTTTGACAGTGGGCGATCGTATTGACAAATCTAGAATGAATTGCCTGAAGTCTAATCTTAGAATCCGAATCTTCTGCATCCACCTTCGTGCCAATTTCCGATGAAATCACCTGCCCGAGCAATTCACAAATGGTTCGCTTCTCATAGGATAAGGTTCTGGGTGATAGGTGATGGCAGGCAATCAATCCCCAGAGCTGTCGATCGCACAGCAGCGAAATTGACATAGAGGCACGGACCCCCATATTTTCAAGGTACTCTGTATGAACAGGTGATACACTTCGAAGACAGCACAGGCTCATATCCAGTGGGGCATTTGTTGCGGGATTGAGTGCGGGTTCGAGTAGGATGCGATCGTAGGCTGCATCTGGAATAATCCGCAGTAAACTGAGTCGATAAAGCTCTTTAGCCTGTTTTGGAATATCGGTCGCCGGGTAGCGTAATCCCAGAAATGAATCCGCCGTTTCACTTTTCTCTTCAGCAATGACGTGTCCAGCGCCCGTCTTATCAAAGCGATAGAGCATCACCCGATCGAATTCTGTAATGGACCGAATGGTACTCACAGCCTGTTGGCACAATTCGGTTAAGTTTTGAGTATTTTGAATCCGATTGATGGGGACTTTTACAAATTTATAAAAATCAAAAAAATTAACTGCTTCTTGCTCAACACAGGGTTCTAACTCTAGAACAATTACTCCATCAATTCGATGGACGATTCCCGTAAAGTGTTGAATATCATGGCCTACTTCGATTAAAAAATGTAGTGGATTGACATTATCAAATTCAGACTTTAAGCAGCCCTGAATTGCCGTAATTTGCTCAGCATTAAGTAAAGCAGAGAGATATTTACCTAATAACTGATCAGGTATTCTTCCCAGAAAATGGTCTGAATTTTGACTGACCTGCAAGATCACTAAGTCATCTTCATCAAATGTCAATAAAACGCCATGAAACTGGATTGCATTGGGAATGTGGATGGGTTCTCGATCACAATTGGTCAAGGATAACTCAGACGGCGCTTGTTGCGGGTCTGTTAGTTTTGCAATCGATTGTTTGATTTGTGAGGCGAAATCTAGTGAAGTCATTCTATACAGCTCCTTGGCGTTTAACCGCTACGATCGTCAATTACACCAAAGACCACACATACCATAGCAGTATATGTCCCCTCTCTCTCCATTGACATTAACAATCTACATAGAGTTCATCCACTAGAGAGAAAGGAATTCCTAGATGCAACGGATATGATTTCCAAAGTTATGACCTCGACAATCACTATTCAACAGCACTAAGGAGAAGACAAAATGCCAAGACTCATTGGAAAACAATCTAGCAATAACTGGTATTTTAGCGTTTTTGCAATTCTAGCGATCGGTGTCGCTTCATTGGAATATTTTGGCATCATCCAACTGCTGCCTAATGACAATCGGCTCGCTAATCCAGCCCGTCCTCAAATGCGCGATCGATAATTACCAATGACTTTATTTAATTCAGGACATGAACCCATGCGATCGATTAATATTGGACTAACGGACAAGCAACTCGAAGGTGTGATTCATCTACTCAATCAAGACTTGGCCGATAGTCACCTCTTACTGGTTAAAACCAAGAAATATCACTGGGATGTCGTCGGCCCACAGTTTATGACCCTACATAAGCTGTGGCAGGTTCAGTACGAGGCGCTGACTCTTAACGTCGATGCGATCGCAGAACGAGTCCGTGCATTAGGTGGCCATCCGATCGGCACTATGGAAGGCTTTCTCCAGATTTGTACTCTCAAGGAACAGCCGAATCATGTTCCAAATGCAACAGGCATGGTGTCAAAGCTGCTAGACGATCACGAACACCTCGTGCGCAATCTGCGGGAGCATATTGAGAAATGTACAACTAAGTTTTTAGACAATGGCACGGCTGATTTTCTGACTGGACTTATGGAACAGCATGAGGAAATGGCTTGGATGCTGCGATCGTTTATTGAAGGAGAAGCGATCGTATCCGATGGGCTAAAACCCAGTTTGGACAAGAAGATGGTCGGGGTTTAGAAACGATTGGGATCAGTAATTATTCATGGAGCAATACTGCAATGTATAAGGGAAAGGATATTATCGGCACGTCGATCGTGTCCTACGATCGAGGCGAGAAGTATGGTGTTATCAAAGATTTGATTTTTGACCAAAATAGTGATCAGCTTTTAGGCTTTTTAGTTAGTGAATCAGGCTGGTTTAAAAGCGCTCAAGCGTTGCTGTTGAAAGATGTGCAATCGATCGGTCCTGATGCGGTAATTACAGGCTCCGAAAGTGCGATCGTCAACGTCAGTACTATTCCGATGCTCCAGCGAATTCTAGACCACAATAATATCCTCAAGGGAACAAGGATTTTGACCATGGATGGTCGAGATTTAGGAACGATGGTTGACCTTTACTTTGACGAACATTCAGGCAATGTTGAAGGCTATGAGGTTTCTGGCGGTCTTTTTGCCGATGCTTACTCTGGTCGTTCCTTCGTGCCCGCACCTGACACCCTAAAAATCGGGCGAGATGTGGCCTTTGTCCCGGTTCACACGGCTCAGCTTATGGAAGAACAAGTGGGAGGAATCAGAGCCGCCATGCAGACCACCAGTGACAAGCTTCAAGAAACAGCCCAGTTCACAGGTGACAAACTCCAAGAGTTTGGTCAAATTGCGAGTGAAAAAGCTCAAGTGACGGCACAAGTAACAGGTGATAAATTCCAAGAGTTGAGTCGGAGTGTCACCACCTCGGTTACAAATACGATCGTCGATGCAGAGACTCAAAAAAACTTTGTGATTGGTAGAGCGGTTAACTATCCAATCACAGCATTAGGTAGAGAATCACTGATCCTTCGGGGTCGAGTCGTTACGCTAGAAATTGCCGAATCGGCTGAAGAGTTGGGCGTTTTGGATGAGCTATATCGGGCGACGGGCGGTAGCCTAACCGATGTGTTAGCCGATAATTTCAGTGAAACGGCTAGTGATTTTGGCGATCGGTTGGGCAATACCGCCGCAGGATGGACGATCGACCAGGCAAAAGGTCGGCGGGTCTCCCAAGTCGTCCGTAGCCCCGAGGGTCCAATTATTGCCGCATCAGGCCAAATCGTGACCGATCAAGTCATTGAACGGGCTAAACTCTACCACCAAGAACGGGCATTGTTAGAGTCAACGGGATTATCTGCTAGTGCTGTTGTGCTTAATCGAAGTAATGATGCTTTAAGCGTTGCAGGCGATCGTCTAGGCCGCACCACTCGAAGCACCGCAGACCAGGTTCAATCCAGCGCAAAAGACATCTGGGAACAGATCAAAGTTTCGACTCATACATTGCAAGATCGAGGATTTGACGCGATCGAGGAGAAACGGATTAAAGGGGCACTGGGCTATGCTGTCACCCGCGTTATTTTGGATCAAAGCGATCAAGTGATCCTCAATGTAGGAGAAATCATTACCCACCGATCGATCGTCCTGGCGCGTCAGGCGGATGTTTTAGATGTGCTACTGAACTCGGTCTATACCGAAAAGCCCCACCTTTCCCTTAAAGATCTTCGAGTTCTTCAACCCGGTAAAGCTGCACTTTAGGTCCTGATATGCCAGTCATTCCGCGCTCCTTTGAATTTTACAGCATTGCTTTTTTTGGCATTATTCTGACCCGTTACTTTTTGATCGCAGGAGGTGTTTATGTTCTGTTCTATTTTTTAATCAATCAAACGCTTCATCCTCAACCTCAAAAACCCTGTGGGCGATCGATTCGGCGAGATATTAGACTTTCCATTCTCTCTGCTGGGGTATTTGCCGTCTCCGCCGCCTTGATTATGTTGGCTTACCACATCGGTCTAACCCGCTTATATAGCCAGTCTCAAGACTATCCCTTGTGGTACTTAGGTCTCAGCTATATCGTTGTTTTGCTCTTACAGGATACCTATTTTTACTTTACCCATCGTCTCTTCCATCACCCAGGAGCATTCAAATGGTTACATCAAGGGCACCACCGATCGCGCCATCCAACCCCTTGGACGTCCTTTGCCTTTGACCCTTTAGAGGCGATCGTGCAGGCATTGTTTCTAATTGCGATCGTGTTTGTGCTTCCACTCCATTTCATCACCGTCATCGCAGTTCTAAC
Organism: Synechococcales cyanobacterium bin31.maxbin.ball.101; assembly: GCA_013298165.1. Lineage (GTDB taxonomy): Bacteria > Cyanobacteriota > Cyanobacteriia > Leptolyngbyales > Leptolyngbyaceae > JAAFJU01. The sequence goes on from JAAFJU010000022.1 coordinate 34,326, forward strand.
CACCATGACCATTTGGGCCGTGGTCAACCATCTGGGAATCGATCGTTTACCCGTTGCATTTCCCCATCATTGGCTCGGACGCTGGTTTATCGGCCCAGCGCACCATGCCATTCATCATGTGAAGTACAAACTTCATTACGGACTCTATTTCACGTTTTGGGACCAGCTTTTAGGAACCCAAGACCGTGACTACGAACGCGAGTTTTCCACTTTCAAACTAAACAAGTGAGATGATCATGATTTTTACACAACGTGCAGTCGGAATTTTTCCAAATTATGAATTGACCGAAGCGGCTTTGACCGAATTAAGAAATCGTAATTTCTCAATGAATCATGTTTCGGTGGTAGGTCAGGATATTCATCGTCATCGTGAACTCACCGGGGTGAACACCAGCGATCGCCTTGAAACGCTAGGAAATCTGCATACCGATGAAAATGATTCAACTGATGCTGCAAAGACCGGAGCCGCAGCGGGAAGCGCCCTCGGTGGATTGACAGGTCTACTAGTGGGACTAGGGGCGGTGGCGATTCCTGGAATTGGACCCGTCATGCTGGCAGGTGCAGCGGCGACTGCGATTGCTACGACGATTTCAGGTACGGTGATTGGTGCGGCAGCCGGGAGTTTAGCGGGTGGCTTGATTGGGTTAGGGGTTCCGTCCGATCGGGCCGATATCTACAGCGATCGGATTTCTGAGGGACATTATCTGGTCATGGTTGAAGGCAGTGACTTAGATATTGCTTTGGCGCAGGAGGTGCTGCACGATCGTGAAATTCAGGACTGGTATAGCTATGAGGTACCTAATGATTTGACTCGATCGATGAAAACGGATGCACCTCAACCCCGAATGTAGAGACTGATCTTTCAATTCACTATACTCAAGGATTTCAAAATGATTAAGATGATCAAACTCAGCAATACTTTTCCATATTTATTGAGTATCGTTTTACTGGTTACATTATCAGCCTGTGATACTAATAGCAAAACAGCCTCAGACGCACCGAGTTCTACCGCTAATAATGGGAAAGTCTCCACAGAAAAGAATGAAAAGGCTACGAAGAGCGATGCTGAAAGCGATGTCCGAAAGAAGCAGTTAGAGGCTGATATTCGTGCGCGTGAACAACGTAATAATGCAGGAGGCGATCCCAATAAGAGAGCCGATGAAGACTTATCCAGCGAAGTGCGAAGCAAGTTAGAGGCAAATATCCCCAATGGAAAATTGACCGTCAGTGCTAAGAATGCAGATGTAATGGTATCGGGTGTTGTCGCAACCCAAGCACAACTTGATAAAATTCAAGCCTTAGGTATGGAAATCAAAGGCGTGAAGCGTGTCATCGTTAAAGCTACCATTAGTCCATTGTCGAACTAATCCAATTCAATATTCAATTACCACTCATTAATTTTTGGAGTTGTCATGACTTTATTTCAACGCATTCGTCGTTCTTTCTTAGCTATTAACTTAGCAATCTTGCTAATCGTATCGATTACCTTCAGTTTTGGAATTGCACCCAGTTTTGCCAAAACCTCATCTAAAGGTCCAGATATCGCGATCGGTAAAAAAGGTAAACTGTCGGGGACTCCCCTTAAGTCCCAAGTCCAGATTGATCAAGATGCTGATCAGTTAAAAGCCAAAACCCTTGCAGGCATCGATCGTAGTATTGGCAAGGCTACTGCTGAAAAACCTGATAAACAAAACAAGATAGCCCGTGAATCCACTCAAGAGATGGAAAGCGAAGCCCATGAGGCTTTCAAATAATAAGTTTTAAACTCTAATCGATCCTACAGAAATGCCTGATCCTGAGCTAGTCAGCTATTATTAGTTTGCTTTCAACGATCGGTCTTCGAGATTTATGCAGTCCTTTCTTTCCTATACTTTCGGCACCCTCGTCGCCCTATTTCCGATTACGAACCCGATCGGAGCCGTCCCTATTTTCTATAGCCTCACTGTTCACGATACCCCGAGCTATCGTCTAGAGCAGGCTCGAAAGACAGCAATCAGTGTCGTTGGAGTTCTCCTGACCTTTCTGCTAGTGGGCAAGCTCATCCTCAGCTTTTTTGGGCTTTCGCTGGGCGTGTTGCGGATTGCGGGGGGATTGATTGTGGGGCATACGGCTTGGGAAATGGTGACAGCAAGGCGGCGACTGACGATCGTTGAACGACAAGATGCGGTAGATAAAGAAGATATCTCATTCACGCCGATGGCCGTGCCGATTATTGGGGGTCCAGGGGCGATCGGGATCGTCCTTGGACTCTCAACACAGGCAACGCATTGGAGTGATTATGTCGGCTGTTGTTTGGGCATTGGACTGCTGGGAATCATGGTGTACTGGTCGCTTCGGTTAGGTGAACCCCTCATTGAAAAGCTTGGAGCCACGGGGCTGGGGGCCTTAAATCGGATTTTAGGATTTCTCATCTTGTCGATCGCTGTCCAACTTGTCACCAATGGATTCTTTGATTTACTCAGAACCTCAGCCCCTAACCTGTTTCGATAAATCTAGTTCACAGCAGGTCGGCTAAATAAAGATCGCGTTCTAACAGACAAGCATGACCGCTATTCGGCAGCATAATCATCTTTGATTTTGGGAGTAGTCTTTGAAGAATGCGAATCTCGAAAACAGATGGCAAAATCCGATCGCATTCTCCCGCAATTAGAACTGTGGAAATATCTGCTAGTTTTGGAACAACCGTATCCACCTGAAATTGCCTCAACAATGCTAAGCGCCAAGCTGCTGATTTTGGATGGACTGAAAGCATTGCCTCGACCAGCCTTTGCTGCTCGATCGCTGTGACACGATCGGGATTGATTAAAAAACTGGCCAAAATCTTAGCAGAAAGCGAATACATCACATCCGGCAGCAGATTAGAAAGGACACTCCCCGCCGCCAACAACGGAAAGCGTGCAAAGGACGATGCTGGATTAATCAACACTAATTCATTCACAGCGTTTCCCAGTTTCCCCGCCACCTGCATTGCTAAACAGGCTCCAAAGGATTCTCCACACAAATAGAGTTCCTGTCCTGCAGACTGCTCACTAGCGATCAATTTTACAGCTTGCTCCGTTAGCTCTGACCAATGACTCCGATCGTCACTCGATACCGCCAACTGACGAACATCAAATCGTTTCATCAATCGATCGACTTGTCCGTCAAACAGCCATCCCGCGCCATCCATTCCTGGAAAAAATACAAATAGGGGTAAATGGGGTTGAGGCTGCCGGGTGGGTAAAAAGCTAATAGAATGAGGCTGCATAGTTTAAGCGGCGAGAAGTTCAGAGATCTGTGTTGACAGAAGATTTGTCATATCCTTTACCACCATACCCGCTTGACGACCATGATAGCGATCGCGGTAGGGTTGAATTGTAAAAGGTTGGCCAATCCTCAGGACGACTTCTTGATATAAGACAGCAGGATGCCAGCCACTAGATCGAAACAGTGGCTCTAGGGGGTCAATTTGGCGCAATAAGCTAAGGGGAACAGCGGGACATTGCCATTCAGATTGAGAACAAATGGCCACAGGCAGAATCTGTAAATCGGGTACGCTTGTCTGCAATGCCAAATGTGCAAATCCTCTATAGAATGTCCGCAAATCTTGAGGTGCTGGCGTATTCAACATCGGAGATGCACCTTCGGGAAAAATACCAATTGTCTTCCCCCGATCGAGTAGATCAGTGGCATGTCGCAATAAGTCAGGATACCAGTCCTCATTACTCAAAGGAAATCCACCACAGGTTTGTAAAATTTCCCTTAAAACTGGAACATTACCCATATAACGATGACAAACAAAGTTAATGGGAATATTCAGGCAACTGGTCAGCAGCAGTGGGTCTAAAAAACTACGATGATTGGCAACAATCATTAAGGGGCTAGATTGAGGCAAGCATTTGAGATTTTGCACCGTCACCTTAATGCCCAATACCCCCAATAGGTCTTGAGCAAGGGCTGTAGCATGACGATCGAATGGGACGATCGACTCTAGTAAATTCATGAAGATGATTCAGTAATAGTCTTATCTGATCACCAGTTTACAGGGTTCAGGATCGATGAGATGGAATCTTCCAAAATCCTTAATGGATATGGAATAGGATATCTTATAGAAATTGGTTTTCAAAAAATTAGGTTATCATATAGTTCTAGCTAGAATAGTTCTATATCCAGGTATTAAGTCCATGCCCAAAAAATCAACGATTCAAGCAGCGAAAGCGTCTTTCTTGCCAGCGATGCGGGAACTCGTTCGGGCACATCAGGCGTTTTCTGCTTATTCTGAGGCGCACGTTCGACAATTTGATTTGACGCCTGCGCAGTTTGATGTGATTGCGACTTTGGGGAATACCAATGGACTTAGCATGGGCGAAATTGGGGAGAAAACGTTGATTACCAAAGGGACGTTAACTGGCGTAATCGATCGCCTGATCCAAAAACAACTAGTGCTCCGCGAAATCCCCGAAGAGAATCGCCGCAACGTCATTGTGCAATTAACGCCCCAGGGACAGGCAATCTTTGAGCAGTCGTTCCCCAGCCACATTGCCCATCTCCAAGAACGATTTGAACACCTCAACCCGACAGAGCTAGAGACGCTCACAGCCTTACTCATTCAACTCAAGCAAGCCTTGCAGAAATAATGGGACATGATTGCCTTGACAGTTCACATCGTACTGGATAGTATAGTTCTAACTAGAAATGTTCTAGTTTACAAATAAATCGCCTATCAAACCTTTTCCACGGAGCATCGCAATGGCATTAGGTCAATTAGTGAACGGACAATGGACGACGGAATGGACGGAACGGAATGCAACTGGGCAATTTCAGCGCATGTCTACCCAGTTTCACAATTGGGTGACGATCGATGGGTCGAGTGAATTTCCTGCGGTTGCTGGACGGTATCATCTCTACATTTCCTTAGGCTGTCCTTGGGCACATCGCACTGCATTGTTATGGAAATTGAAGGGGTTGGAGCAGATCATCGGGCTATCGATCGTTGATCCGGTCATTAGTGACCAGGGCTGGCAGTTTTCCGATTATCCGGGTTGCATTCGCGATCGGGTGAATCAGGCGGACTATCTGTGGCAGGTCTATGTGAAATCAGACCCAAACTATACGGGAAGAGTGACTGTACCTGTGTTGTGGGATAAGCAGACGAGTCAAATCGTCAATAATGAATCCCGCCAGATTATTCAAATGTTGAATTCAGTATTTGATCACCTGGGAGCGAATCCCATTGACTTTTATCCAGTGGATCAGAGGGAGACGATCGATCGGGTCATGGATCAAATCTATCAACCGATTAACAATGGCGTCTATCGATCGGGCTTTGCCACATCACAATCTGCCTACGAAGAAGCGGTGACGGAGTTGTTTCAAGCTTTGGAAACCTGGGAGCAAGTGCTTTCGCAGCAGCGCTATCTGTGTGGCGATACCATTACCCTTGCTGATTGGTGTTTGTTCCCTACGCTGTTCCGATTTGATTCGGCTTATTATGGACTATTCAAGTGCAATCTTCGCCGACTGGTCGATTTCCCGCACTTGTGGGATTACTGTCGCACGTTGTACCAATATCCGGGTGTGCGATCGGTCTGTGATATCGATCATGTCAAAAGGCTCTACTATGCAGGTTTACCTGAACTGAACCCCAGTCGTGTAGTGCCAATCGGAAGCGTGGTTGAGTTTAGTTGAACCCTAAATTGATTTTGCGATCGGTCTTACAGCAGTTAAACGCAGGTGTCTTGCAGACTGCAATCCTGTCTGAATGCCTATCCGTTGATTTTGCAGTCCTGATGGCGACTGTGTTTCCTGAGATTAATTCAAAAGCGATCGATCGAATGAACACATCAGAAAGTTTGGGCATTACAAAGCGAATGGCATTAGCTGCCGAAATTCTATCCGAACGGCTTGATTCCAAAAGCTTAATCCTTTTACTGGATTACTATTGATTGATTTCACTCAAGGTCATTTACTCTACTTAACGGGTCGGGCAGAAGTGATTTGGGACGGTGCTGAAATTATCGCTTATGCGGGGGCAGAACGATTACTGCGGTTCTATCTGAGTCATGGCTATCGAGTCACCGGGAGTTTGCCCTATAAATAGCAATATGAAGTCCAATGAGTTCAACGAATCTTGCAGTGGATTGCTGTTAATAGGGAACACTTGACTGAGTGCTTATTTATTTTAGGTTGTGCCATGAAGTGGGTAATAGGTGGATCAGGGTTGGTGCTACTGAATACGATCGTATGGTGTGGTGACGCATTTTCTCAGATTATTCCTGATGGCACCTTGCAAACCACTGTCACTCAACCGATCGTTAATCAAGTCGAGATCAATGGTGGTGTACGATCGGGCAATAATCTCTTCCATAGCTTCAGGCAATTCTCAGTGCCCACCAATGGCTCTGCAATTTTTAACAATGCCACGGATGTCCAAAACATTTTCAGTCGAGTGACCGGATCACAGGTTTCCAATATTGACGGCATTCTCAAAACGCAAGGTAGCGCGAACCTATTTTTGATGAATCCTAATGGAATTGTATTCGGACTCAATGCTCAGTTGCAGTTGGGTGGATCTTTTGTCGGGACAACCGCAACTGGACTCAAGTTTGGTGATGGGATTGAATTCAATACGGTGAATGCGACGCCCTCGCTGTTGAGTGTAAAGGTCCCGATCGGATTACAAATGGGAACACATTCGGGGTCGTTGGCGCAGCCCGCCGCAGGCATCGAGGTTCAAGGCAACGGATATCAATCCTCTCAATCACAACTGAGTGTCAAACCGGGAAATACGCTGGCGTTAATTGGTGGTCAAGTCAACCTCGATGGGGCTATTCTGCTGGCACCTGAAGGACAGATCTCCATTGGTAGCAGTGCCACGGGCACTGTTGGTTTAACCTCTACCTCACAAGGTTGGACGTTTGATTATACCGGAGTCTCGACCTTCCAGGATATCCGGCTGACAAGACAGTCTTTGCTGAGGGTGGAGGGAGATGGTTCGATTCATCTTCAGGGGAGGCAGATCACACTGCAAGATGGATCAGTCGGCATTCTTGCTAATACGAACACCCGATCGGCAACGGGACAGATCAACGTTCAAGCCAGTGAATCTGTCAATTTGATTGGAATGAATCCTGATGAAATGATAATTAGCGGATTTCAGACGACCGCATCCGATCGCGGCAATAGTAGCGATATAGTAGTGGCGACACGCCAACTCACCCTCCAGGATGGGGCGGCGATTACTACGACCGCCCCATCCCTTGGACGCCTGAATAGCGGTGGCGAAATAAAGATTCAGGCTACTGACTGGATTCAAATTAGAGGGGCTTCACCACTCAAGAAAGTGATTACTCAATTGATTACCACTACGAACAGTGCGAGCCAGTCTGGGAATTTGAAACTTTCAACGGGACAACTCACCTTGTTGGATGGTGGGACGGTTGGATCCTATAGTTTAGGAGAGGGCGCATCAGGAAATATCGTTCTCAATGCTTCCGAATTCGTAAAAACTATTGGAATCGAACCTGTTTTCTTTCAGCCTAGTAGTATTGGTTCCTCGGCGCTCAACTCAGGTAATGCTGGACAAGTCATCATTAATACTCAACGATTAGTGGTGCAAGCAGGTGGCAGAATTGATTCATCTACGATCGCCACAGGAAATGCAGGTAGTGTGTTGGTGAATGCCTCTGAGTCTGTCGAAGTCAGTGGCCGCGTTAGTGGCTCACGAAATCCCAGTTTGATTATTTCATCTGCCAATATATTGGATGAATCCTTACGACTTTCATTAGGAACACCCCCTGTTCCGAGCGGAATAGCGGGATCGGTGACAATCAACACAAGGAACCTACGGGTGACAGATGGGGGAAGTATCACAGTGAAAAATGAAGGAATAGGCAATGCTGGGAACTTATCTGTGAATGCTGAAACGATCGCATTAAATAACGGACAAATTAACGCTGGCACCACTCAGGGGGAAGGAGGAAATCTGTTCTTGCAAGGCAATGTCTTATTCCTTCGCAATAGAAGTTCGATTACGGCAACCGCAGGAGGTATTGGTGCGGGCGGAAATGTTACAATTCAAGCTCCCATTATCGTGGGCTTAGAGAACAGTGACATTATTGCTAATGCCGTCAACGGAAAAGGCGGAATGATTAAGATTAATACTCAGAGTATTTGGGGACTGAAGTATCGCGATCGACTGACGGCTGACAATGACATCACGGCTAGTTCAGAATTTGGAATCAACGGCAACGTAATACTGAATACGATCGAGATCAATCCCGCCAATGCATTAAATACACTTCCCATGGATATCCCAGATTCTAGTAATCAAATCGCCGACCACTGCACCTCGACTAAAAATAGTCATTTTGCCTTCACCGGACGAGGTGGAATGGCGCAAAATCCCATGAAAGAACGTAGAGTTAATCGGACTTGGCATGATTTACGATTGAACCCCACCCAATCAACCGTTCTGATGTCACCCATGCTTGATCAGATCCAGTCATCGCTGGTCGAAGCCAGCGCCATTCAAGTAGATGAATCCGGTGCGATCGCTCTAGTGAATGCTAAACCGACTGAAATTCGATCGGCCGCGACCTGTGGAACGGGTGATCGATAGCCTTGTTACTGTCTGCATCAGGAACGCTGTTTTGTCGCGATCGAATCCGACTCAGCTTCCTGAATAATGCCTAAAAGCATCTCCAAAAGTTTCTGTCGTAAATCCTCATCTGGCAACGCACGTCCAAACAGCTCAGAATCCGCAAATCCATCCGCCGCAAACCGCACCAAACTAGCTCGAACGGGATCAAGCCCCGGCGCTAAGGATTTTTGCTGCCAAGTCTCAAACTGAATTTTGACAGGTTCTAATAATGCTGGATTGACATTGATCGCCGAGATCAGACTAGCGATCAGCGGGGTCGGAAGCGTTTTGCCATTAAACAAGGCTTTGACATAGGCTCTAAGCCATTTTCCAGGGGAATCAGGCGCAGTATCTAGGGCCAGTTCCTCAGCAATATCAGCATCGAATTCATCCATCAGACATTGGATCACACCAGCCACCAATGCTTCTTTGGAGGCGAAATGATAGAGCAAGCCCCCTTTACTAGCCTTTGCTTCCTTGGCGACGGCATCTAAGGTCAAGCGTTCAACGCCTTGGGTTTGAATGATGTGAATCGTGGCCTGCAATAGTCGATCGCGGGTAGCAGTAGCGGCGATCGATTTACGAGTTTTGGTTTCCTGAGAAGCTTGCACAGGTTCAGAAGATGAGGATGGTTGGCTAGTAGGCATAGATTTTTAAATAGAACATAGTTACTAGAAACTAGGCAATATACTCTACCCGACTAGATAACACTCTCAGGGTAATTCTACAACACCATCTGCCCAGGTGTCATTGACAACTAAACCGTCTAGACGGTATAACTAGAAAACCGTCTGGACGGTTTAGTTTTGCCATAAACACAAACATTCGCCTCCGGTGGTGTTGCCATGCAAAAACTCAAAGAAGCTGATTCCGCTGATATTTTTTAACCCTATGCTGACACTCCTTGGATCATTGGTGGCGATTGCGGCCCTCGATAGTCTCAACCCTACAGCGATTACATTGCAAATCTATTTGTTAAGCACGCCTAAGCCCATCGCGCGATCGATCGCGTTTATTTTCGGCGTATTTTTAACCTATTGGACTGCTGGACTATTGGCAGTTTTGGGATTGAGAACATTGGTTGTATCAGCAATTTCCAATGTTAATTCTGCCTTCCCTGAGTCACATATTTATACTATTCAATTACTGATCGGAATTGCACTATTAATCGGTGGATTCAGCTTCAATTCCTCGACGCAAACCGATCAGGGAAAACGTCCGAAAAATTTGACTTTGGGACGGACTTTCTTACTGGGTATGGCAGTGACGATGTTTGATTTTCCGACGGCATTGCCTTATTTAGCGGCGATCGAACAGATTGCCCGAGCTAAGTTAGATCTATTGAGCATCACGGGTGCCTTAGGCTTATACAACTTCATTTTTGTGTTCCCTCAACTCGTGCTGCTGGGCATCTACATTTGTTTTCACCAACAAAGCACTATCTTACTAAACCGAATCAATGCTTCAATCGCTATTTGGTCTCCTAAGATTCTGCGCGGGCTTCTGCTAGTGCTAGGAATCTTGCTGATCGTTGATAGTGTTGCCTACAGCTTTGGTCACTCTTTGATAAAACTCTCACTCTCATAAATACACAGAAAGGGAAAACTAGACGCGATCGAAGCCTACCTCATTGCAAAACTGAGCAAACTGAATGAGGAGGTTCGATCGGAATCTTGAATATTACCGATTGACGCTACTCATATCAGGATAACGATCGCCCACAGCCACACCTTGGGGCGCGATGGATTCAATCCGGCGCAAATCTTCAGCCGTCAGATCGATCGCTGCTGCCGATGCCAACTGACTCGGCGTCACTTGCTTTTCGGCAGCAATTTGTTTAATCTGCTCGACCAATGCGAGATTTTTGGCAAAGTTTTCGCCTTGGAAGCGGGGTGAGTGACGCCGATAATCATCTTCGGCAAACATCCGTTCCAGTGTTATTCACCAAGCAATCAAAATATTGGTTGTCGATACAGTGATAGTAACGATGAAAGCCAGCCTTTCCAATACACAAACCTCGCCAGTTATTGCCTAATCCTCCAAATAGGTGAACCGATATTAGCGATCGTTGTTCAGGGTAAAAAAGCGGCTCTCCTGGGAGAAGAAACCCATCGCTATGATGCAGGCCAATATTTGGTTATCTCCGTTGATTTACCACTGAGTGGATTTGTGACGGAGGCGACTCCTGAACAGCCCTATTTAGGATTTCGGCTGAGTCTTGAAATGGACGATCGTATTAGTGGCTTGATGCGATCGCCTTTTGATCCACGATCGCTCATGACTCAATCTCTTGACCGATCGCTCGTTCCCTCAGTGACAAGGGTAAGAACGGCAGAACAAGCAATAGAAGCCAAGGGATCACAGAGCCGATCGCTAAGACAATTCCTAATTTTGCAATCTGAGAGAGGCCCGAGAGTGAGGACATGGAAGCTTGCTAAGTGAAACTTGGCATTATCATATGGCTTTAACTCGTCGCATTTCCGAATAGATAAGATAATGGAAACGGTATATGCCCCATCGAAGGAATCAGGACGACGATATTTTTTAGATAGTTTAGAGTCAATTCAAGCATTGCGATCGTTTTGGAAACGCGGTTAAATCATTTGCCTGCTACGGCGATTCGAGCGGAGTATGACCGAGTTCGATCGTTATTTAGCTAAGAGAATTGTACATTGCGTTATACTGTGAACGTACTTGAATGAAATAGGAGGCTCGATTTCATCATGATTCCAGATCAGTTAGGTGGATTACTGCACAGTCGATCGAGCCGAGGCGAAGCTCTGAGTAATTTGGAAATAGAGCAGCTTGACGCTTGGTATGCAGAGAAGGATTCCCAAGAGGCACGATTGCTGAAAATGTCTGGGTCTGATATCGATTGTGTAGCTTTACAAGCAAAGATTGATGCATCTTTGGAAAAAATTAGCGCGGTCTCTCAGGAAATCCGGCAAGTGTCATCGGGAAACGCGATTTTGCGGCAAGAAATTTTTGAGTTACTTCGGGTGTGATGTCCGCCATTCGTAAAGTCATTCATGTGGATCTCGATGCCTTTTACGCTTCAGTTGAGCAGCGCGATAACCCAGCACTGCGAGGCAAGCCTGTCGCGGTCGGTGGTTCGCCTGAGAAACGAGGTGCTGTGGCAGCCGCTAGCTACGAAGCCCGTGCCTTTGGCGTCTATTCAGCGACCCCATCTCGCACCGCAAAATATAAATGTCCTGAACTGATTTTTGTGCCTCCCCGCTTTGAAGTTTACAAAGGAGTTTCAGCGCAGATCCAGGAGATTTTTCATCGATATACCGATCGCGTGGAACCCGTTGCCCTAGATGAGGCGTATCTCGATGTGACTGAAAATAAGTTGGGGATTGCCTCGGCGCAGCAGATTGCTCAGGAAATCCGATCGGACATCTTCACCACCACCCAATTGACCGCCTCGGCTGGCGTTTCAGTCAATAAATTCCTTGCAAAGATGGCATCGGGAATCAATAAGCCCAATGGGATGGCGGTGATTTTGCCACACCAGGCAGCGGACTTTGTGGAGACGCTGCCGATCGAAAAGTTTCATGGCATTGGCAAGGTAACGGCGAGGAAATTGCATGAGATGGGGATTTTTACCGGGGCTGATTTGAAGGGGCGATCGTTGGCTGAATTAGTCGGACAGTTTGGCAAGGTGGGGCGGTTTTATTATCAAATTGCAAGAGGGGAGGACGATCGTCCGGTGGTCGCCGATCGGGTCCGGAAATCGGTCAGTGTGGAAACCTCCTATGACCCAGATTTGAATGATACAGACGAGATTGAACGGGCATTAGAGAAGGTTGTGATCGATCTTCATCGGCGATTGGAGAAGTCAGGATTGGCAGGGCAGACGTTGATTTTGAAGGTGAAGTTTGCGGATTATTCGCAGGTAACGCGGTGTGTGACGCAGGCGAGTGCGTTTATGGAGGTGCGATCGATCCAGGAATCATCTCTTCAACTGCTCAATGGATTAGAGTTGGAGGAGAAATCCGTTCGATTATTGGGATTAGGAATTGGGAAACTCATTCATGAAGACACCGATTTTCAGCAGCTTGTTTTAGAGATGTAGCCCGTTTGTCTGACCGATGATTTGCTATGATACTTAGGCTGTTGCACAGTTTTGGATTATGCCTCGCCATTTCAATACGACGGGTCCTTGCAAACCAAATCTGCACTATATGCTGCCGCCGACCGATCGACTCCCTAATTTAGAGCGTGTGGTCGAGCAGCAAAATTATTTTGTCATTCATGCACCCAGACAAACGGGAAAAACAACGGCAATGTTAGCGTTGGCAAAACAGTTGATGGCAACGCAGCGCTATGCGGCAGTGATGGTGTCCGTTGAAGTGGGGCAACCGTTTGGAGAAGATGTTGGGCAAGCTGAGTTAGCAATTCTAGAAGCTTGGCGGCGAGCTTGTCGAGTCCGCTTACCGAGTGAATTACAGCTTCCTGTCGGTCCACCTGCTGCGGCTGGAGGACGCCTTCAAAGTGCGTTACAAGAGTGGGCAATCTCGGCTCCGTTGCCCTTAGTAGTTTTGATTGATGAAATTGATTCATTGCGGGATGCAGCATTATTATCGATTTTGAGACAGTTACGTGATGGTTTTCCCGATCGTCCTGAAGCCTTTCCCCAGTCGATCGGATTGATTGGCTTGCGGGATGTGCGGGATTACAAAATTGCGGCGGGAGGCAGTGACCAACTCAATACCTCCAGTCCATTCAATATCAAAGTACAGTCATTGACCCTACGGGATTTCAGTCGGGAAGAGGTGGCAATCCTCTACGGGCAACATACGACGGAAACAGGGCAAGCATTTGAGGAGGAGGCGATCGATCTCACCTTTGAGTTGACCCAGGGACAACCCTGGTTGGTGAATGCTTTAGCGAAGGAAGTGGTGGAGGTGATTCTGCCAGATTCGAGTCAGACCATTACGATCGGGCACATCCAAGTGGCGAAAGAGAATCTGATTCGACGGAAAGATACCCACTTGGATAGTTTGGCAGAGCGATTACGTGAAGCGCGGGTGCGATCGGTTTTGGAGCCGATGATGGCGGGGTTGGATTTAGGGGAGACTAGAGATGACGATCGCGATTTCTTAGTGGATTTGGGATTATTACGGCGTGATCAAGGTGGGGGATTAGTGGTGGCGAATGCGATTTATCGGGAGATTTTGCCCCGTGTATTGGCGCAAGGTCCACAGGATAGTCTGCCTAGCATTTCGCCGACTTGGTTAACGGCGACGGGCATTTTGGATATAGAAGCTCTGCGGGATGCCTTTTTAGCATTTTGGATTCAGCATGGCGAACCACTGCTGAATAGTGCTGCTTATCATGAGATTGCACCTCATTTGGTATTGATGGCATTTTTACATCGGGTGGTCAATGGGGGTGGAACATTGGAGCGGGAATATGCCATTGGACGCGATCGGATGGATTTATGTTTACGGTACGGTGCGGTGACATTGGGAATTGAGTTAAAGGTACAGCGTGATGACGGGCGTGATCAAGTGGCGCGAGGGCTGCTGCAGATCGATCGGTATTTAGCGCGATTGAATCTTGCAACGGGTTGGTTGGTAATTTTCGATCGAACACGGAATGCGTTACCGATTGAAACACGGGTGCGATCGGAGATTCGTCAAACTGAAACAGGACGATCGATCGAAGTGATCTATGCATAATGCTTTCTTATTATTCCGAGTAGTTAAATCAGAACGCACTGCGTCTTGTTTTGGAGAGGGATAATGTGCGATCGTCAAAAGTCATGAAACCCTGCCCAATTTACGATTGACGTTTCTATAATGGTAATTGCTCAACTGGGGGTAGTTGACAGCAGGATAAAAGTTGGTAAATTGAAGAGATGAAAGACCTTCCCGACCTGCAAGCACTCACCCCTGAGGCCAAAGATGCCTTGATTGCATTGCTGTGGGAAGAACTTCAGAAATTGCGTCAAGCATCCGAGAAGCGTCCCAAGAAGACCGCA
>JAAFJU010000344.1 GCA_013298165.1 Synechococcales cyanobacterium bin31.maxbin.ball.101
GCAGGGTTTCACCCTCTACTAAAAGATTAAGACAGTCTGCGGCACTCGCGGCTTTGACCTTGAGCGATCGAGTGCGCAGGTAATGGGTCAACATCGCAGCGATCGCGCTGGGATTACCTAATTTTGCAGCCGCTAAAGCATCAGACATGGCGAGAAACTCCGGAACAACGAGCAATTACGATCGATTTTAATCAATTTTCTAGATGTCAGTATGCCCACAGATGAGCAAAATAATCCTGATCAGATCATGATGCTAAATCATGCCGCTGCCCCTAGACCTTAAGCTGGAATGGAGATTGTCAGGAAATCACCGATCGTGACATCAAAATGCACCGCCAATTTGTTACCCTATTCCGAATAGTTTTAGGGAAGATCGCGTGGAAATTCAAATTGGTAGAGGCAAAACAGCCCGTCGTGCGTACGGATTTGATGAAATCGCGCTCTCTCCGGGTAGCAAAACACTGGACCCGAGCTTGGCCGACACCAACTGGTCCATTGGCGGAATCGATCGGGAGATTCCGATTATCGCTAGCGCCATGGATGGCGTCGTCGATGTCAAAATGGCCGTCGAACTCTCCAAGCTCGGCGCACTGGGCGTCCTAAACCTTGAAGGCGTCCAAACTCGCTACGAAGACCCCAATCCCATTCTCGATAAAATTGCGAGCGTGGGCAAAGATGAATTCGTCACCTTGATGCAGGGCCTGTACCAGGAACCGATCAAGCCCGAACTCATCGGTAAACGCATTCAAGAAATCAAGTCCCAAGGCGGTATTGTGGCGGTGAGTGCAACGCCCGCTGGCGCAGCCAAGTTTGGACTCGTCGCGGCAGAGGCCGGGGCACAGCTTTTCTTCATTCAAGCGACGGTGGTTTCCACCAATCACGCCTCTCCCACAGATGTGACGCCCCTCGACTTGGCGAAATTCTGTCAAGAGATGCCCATTCCCGTTATTTTGGGCAACTGTGTCACCTACGACGTCACATTAGAACTGATGAAAGCGGGAGCCGCTGGCATCATGGTGGGCATTGGGCCGGGGGCCGCTTGCACCTCTCGCGGCGTGTTGGGGGTGGGGGTTCCCCAGGCCACTGCCGTCGCAGATTGTGCTGCTGCGCGGGATGAGTTCTTTCAATCCACGGGCAAATATATACCAATCATTGCCGATGGCGGTCTAGTGACCGGGGGCGACATTTGTAAATGTATTGCCTGCGGGGCGGATGCGGTGATGATTGGGTCGCCTTTTGCCCGATCGGCTGAAGCACCGGGTCGGGGCTTCCACTGGGGCATGGCGACCCCAAGTCCGATTTTGCCTCGGGGCACCCGGATCAGAGTTGGCACCACCGGAACCCTCCAGCAAATCCTGCGGGGTCCAGCCATCCTGGACGACGGCACCCACAACCTCCTCGGTGCACTCCAAACCAGTATGGGAACGCTCGGTGCGGCGACCATTAAAGAGATGCAACAGGTCAATGTTGTAATCGCGCCGTCATTGCTCACGGAGGGCAAGGTTTACCAAAAAGCCCAGCAATTGGGAATGGGGAAATAGCCTAAAATTCCGAATTAGTCTTTAACGTAACTTATTGGTATATGAAGATACCTTGAGATTTGCAGGGAATAATTCGGGGCTAGACCGATCGTCGAGACCCACCTCAAGCCGTCAAACGCTGATGGAGAGAGGCGATCGGACCTATGAACCCAGACCTATCCGGGATGACATTTCTTCCATAAGTCAACCGTATTGGGTTGGAAAAATTAGAGTAAACGTCTTACAATGGAGGAGATAGCGGAGACGTAAAAGTTTCCGTTCACTCCTCACACCACACTCCGCCTGAACTTCGGTTTAGGCGGTTCCTTTTTAGGGGGGTCTTGTTTAGAGTGGGAGACCAGCCCTCTAAGCATAATCGTCCCCTGTGCTACAATTTGTTCCAAACTATTTAGGCAAGGATTTCCAGCATGTCAGAAGCTACGCAAGTCACAGATGCCTCCTTCGACACTGAAGTATTAGAGAGCGACGTTCCCGTTCTTGTGGATTTTTGGGCACCTTGGTGCGGTCCCTGCCGGATGGTGGCACCTGTGGTCGAAGAAATTTCGAAGGATTACGAAGGCCGCGTTAAGGTCGTGAAGTTAGACACCGATAAGAATCCCAGCGTTGCCAACAAGTACGGCATTCGCAGTATTCCAACGCT
>JAAFJU010000197.1 GCA_013298165.1 Synechococcales cyanobacterium bin31.maxbin.ball.101
TTCCCTACCCCTTGGAGGGGAGTCCGACGGAGAGAATTCCTTCGGTGGGAAGATCTCAACTGTCCCCTGAAGCGCAGAAACTGTGGGAAGGGTACAGAACCAGTTCCGCAAATCGCGCTCAACTTGAAACTCAAATTAAACAGGTAACGCAGTGGCGCGATCGTTACCAAGTGGCTCTCTATTGTGGTGAGTATGGCGTTCACAATGTTGCACCCCAGGCCGATCGGGTTCGGTGGCACCGAGATGTCTCGGAGCTTTTAAAGCAGGAAAACATTGGTCACGCGCTCTGGTCCTACCGTGCGGCGTTTGGGTTAGTGCCTGAGGGTGGGACTGCCATGGATCCGCAACTGTTGCAGGCGATCGGGCTTGGAAATCCCAGAAATTTATAAATAAATCTATTGTGGAGTGTGGATGATGTCTAAACGATTTAGTGTTCAAGGATTTTCACCGAAAGCTGTAACCTCTAGTCCGGTTAGTGATCCAGGGAAAGAAGCTGTCTATGACTGGCGATCGGCCTTCACTTTTGTCTTTTTGTGCTGGCTGATCAGTCGGATTGTGATTGTTTTTGTGATTCAGGTGGTCTCTCCGATGCTGCCTTTGCAGTCTCCTGACAGCGTGATTATTCCGCTGGGTGGGCCTGAGGGACCTTTTGTCCCGAAGATGGGCTGGGAGTTATTTACCCATTGGGATGGTAAATGGTACGAGGATATTGCCACCCGAGGCTACACCTATGATGCGAAGAATTTAAAGGAGATTTACTCGATCGCTTTTCTTCCCGCCTATTCCATTTTGTGCAATTTAGGCATGAGGACGGG
The DNA here is from genome assembly GCA_013298165.1 of Synechococcales cyanobacterium bin31.maxbin.ball.101. Classification (GTDB taxonomy): domain Bacteria; phylum Cyanobacteriota; class Cyanobacteriia; order Leptolyngbyales; family Leptolyngbyaceae; genus JAAFJU01. Next base: position 816 of record JAAFJU010000197.1, read on the forward strand.
GTTGCCGTTTGCGGTGGTGGGGACGTTGATTAATAATGGCTGCTTTTTGTGGGCGGCCTATGCGATGTATCGCTGGGTCGAGGAGATTCATAGTACTAAGCTGGCCCGGTGGACGACGATCGCCTTGACTTGTTTTCCCTATTCGATGTTTGGGACGACGGCCTATACGGAAGGGTTGTTTTTGCTGTCCACCACCGCTTCGATGCGATCGTTCGATCGGCGAGAGTATTGGAAAGCGAGTCTCTGGGGTATGGTGGCGACGACGACTCGGATGTTTGGGTTGGCCTTGGCTCCGACATTTATTTTGGTGGCTTGGAAACAGCGTCGATCGATCGCGGCCTATGCGGCGGGTCTTGGAACGTTGGGTGGGTTTGTCATGTATTTGATTTATTGCCAGGTTTACCATGGCGACTTCTTAGCGAATTTCAACTCACAGGTGCCTTGGTTGGAGATGCAGCAGACTTGGCCCTTGCTCTATCAAAAACTGGTGGCGCGTCGTTTTATGTCGCCGGATTCGATTTTGCGAGTGTTGATGTTCTGGGGTAGTGGGATTGCGTTTTGGGTATTGCGACGGGAGTTTAATGCGACCTCTTTGACCTATGCGTTTTGCTCTTTGGGCTTATTGCTATATTCCAACGCAACGGATGGCATTGTGCGCTATGTCTATGGGATTTCCAGCTTCTCGATGCTGTTGGGGCATTTCTTTATCCGATTCCCGAAACTCCGGATTCCTTTATTGGTGATTTTTACCGCGATGATGGTTTCGATCGCATCCCGGTTCACTTGGTGGAATTTTATTGCTTAATGCCATTATCCCGATCGGTTTGTTGAGAAGAGCGTTCCATCAACCTTTAAGATTAGGGATGATGTTTTGTGAGGTAGTGGTCGGTGAAAGCTTTATCCCTTCTTGGTTCAACGGGTTCGATCGGAACGCAGACCCTAGCGATCGTGGCGCAATATCCAGACCAGTTTCGTATTGTCGGTATGGCAGCAGGTCGCAATGTCACCCTCTTTGCTGAACAAATCCGCCAGTTCAAACCCCAAATCGTCGCTCTCCAAGACGAGTCGTTAATTGCTGAACTCACGGCTGCGATCGCGGATGTTCAACCGCAACCCATCATTCTCGGTGGTCAAGCTGGCATTGTTGAAGTCGCTCGCTATGGTGATGCTGAAGTGGTCGTCACAGGGATTGTCGGCTGTGCTGGACTGTTGCCAACCATGGCGGCGATCGAGGCCAACAAAGATATCGCCCTCGCCAATAAAGAAACACTCATTGCAGGTGGTCCTGTTGTTCTGCCTCTAGTTAAGAAGCATGGGGTCAAGCTCCTGCCTGCGGATTCCGAACATTCTGCCATTTTTCAATGTCTACAAGGCGTTCCGGATAAAGGGATTCGTCGCATTCTCCTGACGGCTTCGGGTGGCTCCTTTAGAGACTTGCCGATCGAAGAACTTGCCAATGTCACCGTCGCCAGCGCCTTAAAACATCCTAACTGGGCGATGGGGCGGAAGATTACGATCGACTCGGCCACGCTGATGAACAAGGGCCTAGAAGTGATCGAAGCCCACTACCTCTTCGGGATGGACTATGACCACATCGATATTGTGATCCATCCCCAGAGCATTATTCACTCCTTGATTGAACTGCAAGACACCTCCGTCCTAGCGCAACTGGGCTGGGCGGACATGCGGTTGCCCTTGCTCTATGCGCTCAGCTATCCCGATCGGCTCCCCACGGACTGGGAACCCCTGGATCTGGTCAAAGCAGGCGACCTGACCTTTAGAGAACCCGATCGCGTCAAATATCCCTGCATCAACCTGGCTTACCATGCGGGACGGGCAGGCGGCTGTCTCCCGGCGGTGTTGAACGCAGCGAATGAAGAAGCGGTGGCACTCTTCTTGGATGAGAAGATTAAATTCCTAGAGATTCCTAAGCTGATTGAACAGGCTTGCGATCGGTTTGACTCACAAAACGTTCTGACACCAAACCTGGATGATATTTTGGCGGCGGATGTCTGGGCCAGACGGACGGTTTTGGAGCTGAATAGCAGTCACAGTAAAACGGTGGTTTGTCTCTAAGAAGTGCGTTGCAGTGTTAAGAATTCTAAGAATCTCAAACCCTGCTTCAACATTTCGCAGTAAAGTCGCAATGGAATCCTAGATAGGGAAACAACCTATGTACGCAGCATCATACTTGCCGACTTTCCTTGTGCCGCTCGTTGGAATTCTTTTCCCACTCGCTAGCATGGGACTGTTGTTCCTCTATATCGAGAAAGACGCATAAGGCTGGAGATACGGCCCATCAGCCCTGTGCTGAACGCCGTTCTTTCGATCGCCTAGCAAAAAGCCGCTCTGTGAACTTCACAGAGCGGCTTTTAAATGGGTTTTGTAAATCCCAGCTTACATCGACGATCCAAGACCTGCGTAAGCACCATAGAAGAAAAGACCCACAACAAGCAGAACGCCCGTTCCAGCCACCGTCGCGACCATCCACAAAGGGATTCGTCCGTTATTCAACATTTCATATCCTCCAAGACAATCAGCAAGCGTACAGTATTTGTGGTTTTGGGCTTCTTGGTGCTAGACCCAGAAGAACCCAAAGCCAGCCCGACATGAGCTGGCCAAGGTATTCCTAGTTAAAGAAGTAGCTAGAGAACAAGATGCCAAGGGTGAAGATCATCAGCAGACCCAGGTACAGCGAAGTACGGTTGAGTTCAACGCCTTGGCTGTTGGGGTTCGGGGACTTTTCCATGACTAAGCTCCTAGATAAAATTTTCTAAACAGAATTCAAGCTCTAACATTCATACTCTAACGCTCAAACCTTAGCGTTGGGTGAATTGCATCGCTGCGATCGCCCCGATGAAAAACACGCCGGGAACGCCAAGCGCGTGAACCGACAACCACCGCACGGTGAAAATCGGATAGACGGTAGGTTGATTTGGATTATTCGCTGCCATTGCTTTAGCTTCTCCCTAGGTATGTGTTTTGGTCTTCTTCATTAAAAGAAGAGGTACTTACTTCTTCTTGTCGGACTCGATCGTCTCTTTAATGAACGCATCCACTTGATTCTTCGCTTCCGTTCGATCGCTAATGATCGGCGGTGCTTGACGAGTCGAAGGGAAATACTCGTTCGGACGAGGCGTTCCAAATGCGTCATAGGCTAGGCCCGTCGCAACAAACAACCAGCCCGCAATAAATAGCATCGGAATCGTAATGCTATGGATGACCCAATAGCGAATACTTGTAACAATGTCCCCAAAAGGGCGCTCACCCGTAGTCCCAGCCATGGAAATCCCTCCACAAACGACAGATTAATTTCTGATACAAAACATCATAGAGCAGGAGCGAAATGGTCACAAGGGCGACAACCGGAATTACTCAGTAATTGTTCTAGAATCACCCTAAAACCGCTCCAATTTTAGGTGGATTGTCCTCGGTAACGCAGGAAGATCCCACGCTGGCCAAGGATGTAGCCCCGATCGGCGCTGGGGAACTCAATTTTGTAAAGGTTTGCAGGCACATCCTCGACCGTGCCATCTTTTTTCCAGCTTTTGCCGTTGTCGTAACTGACGAGCAGCGTTCCACTGCCGCCCACGACCCAGAGTTCCTCAGGAGTCCGATAGCCCAAGTCTAGAAAGCCCCAGCTATTGAACGATTCAGGAGCCTGCGCCTTTTGCCAATCTTCCGGATCCGGCGAGTTGGTAAATTGCAGTTGACCACCCCGAGCCAGCATCCATAGGCGGTTGTCCGGCGTGAAGCCCATGCCCTGAAGACGACGGGAGCTATTACGGTTGAACTGCTCCCAAGCAGCGGATCCTGGTTTCCAGGTGGAGAAGAAGTTGCCTCGGGACGACACAGCCACGTAGGAGCCATCGTCCGATCGGTGCAAGCTCTTAAAGACGCCAAAGGCATCGTTGACCATGGCTTTCCAGTTCCGACCGCCATCCTTGGTCTGGTAGATCGCGCCGACATCCGTGACCATCTCGACGGAATCCGGTCCGATCGCCGTCAGGTCACTGGGAGAGCCAGGAAGTTTTTCACTGAGGGGCATCCGTTCCCAGGAGGTACCGCCGTCCTTGGTGTGCAGCAGAATCGCAGGCTGACCTGCCACCCAGCCCTCAGGCCCAGAGAAGCTGACGGAGGTGAGACGATATTTTTCAGTCCCGAGGTCCAACTTGCGCTCTTGCCAGGTGGTGCCGCCATCCAAGGTCTCAAATAGAGAGGTGGAGGTACCGACAATCCAGCCATGGTTCGGGTCGTTGGACATGAAGTCCACATCCAAAGGGCTTTCATCGGTGGGAAGCTGGATGCTCTCCCAAGGTTTACTGTCGATCGCCTTCAAAAAGGCGGCTTCCGCAGGGGAGGCAGAACCTAAGAGTCCTGTCACCGCAGAGGTGATGACCAGGGCGATCGTCGCGACCACGACCCCCAGACGTTTTAACCGATCCAAATTAACCATCCAAACCATGACCAAGCGCGCTCCCAACAAAACAGAAAATTACAACGATCTAAGTTCTTCTCAGCCTATATCCCTGGATTAAACCCCGACTAGGACTGATGTTTGGGCTATTACTCCAAACTGTTACTCCAGACTGTAGAGGCTCAAGAAAAAGATAACGGCCAACAGCAGACTGCCAAAAATGAGAAGATTTTTTTGGCCGGGAGTCATGGTGTTGACGCCTAATCCATACTTCAGATTTTCCTTAAATCCCGAAGCCGCCCCAGCTCGTCCCACATTATTAAAGCGAGACTTCGGTGCATCACAGACCGGACATTTCCACTTTCCAGGCAGATCCGGGAACGCTGTCCCCGCTTCGATGTTGCCGCGTGAGTCCCCCTTGCTCGGCTGGTAGGTGTAGCCACAGGAAGCACATTCGTAGTTGTCTAGGACAAGCTCGATCGGGGCTTCAAGACTGGTAGCTTCAGGACTGATAGCCTCAGGAATAGCGGCTTCAGAAGGCGCTTGGTCTGAATGTTCCATGGTCAGTTTGGGGAATCTTAAACTTTGTAACAGAACTTATTATTGCATGGTTGGGTATAATCCACACTTTGTCCGGCTAAAGGGAAGATGGACTAGACTCAATCGATCGCTCTGGGAAAAATCAATCCCCAAATTGCATCATTAGAACTGTTTTTGCCCTCTGGGACTGACTATAATGCTCTGTGTAATCTGAATTGTGTTTTAAGATATTAAGACTGGGGCTGTATTATGAGCATCAGTTGAAGAATTTTGAAACCTTCGTGCATGAATGAGGCGGCTTCCCCGTGTTTGTTTTAACAGGCTATGAATATTTACTTGGGTTCTTGATCATTTGTGGATTCGTTCCGGTGCTGGCACTGACCGCTTCCAAGCTCGTTCGCCCGAGTCGCCGAGGTCCCGTCCGACGGACTACCTATGAGTCCGGGATGGAACCTGTAGGCGGAGCTTGGATTCAGTTCAACATTCGCTACTACATGTTCGCCCTAGTTTTTGTGGTGTTTGATGTGGAAACGGTGTTTCTGTATCCTTGGGCTGTGGCGTTTAACCAACTGGGTCTGTTGGCCTTTGTGGAAGCCCTGATTTTCATCGCGATTTTGGTTATTGGTTTGGTTTACGCTTGGCGCAAAGGAGCACTGGAATGGTCATGAGTTCTGAGACGACGGCACTGGCAACAGGTCCAGTGATGAATCCAGTCGATCGCCCCACGGTGACACAAGAGCTGTCCGAAAATGTGGTCCTGACGACGGTGGATGATCTTTATAATTGGGCCAGACTGTCGAGTTTGTGGCCTTTGCTATACGGCACGGCCTGTTGCTTTATTGAGTTTGCAGCGTTGCTCGGGTCTCGGTTTGACTTCGATCGTTTTGGTCTCGTGCCCCGATCGACTCCCCGTCAGGCGGACCTAATCATTACTGCCGGAACCGTCACCATGAAAATGGCCCCGGCCTTGGTGCGTCTCTATGAGCAGATGCCCGAGCCTAAGTATGTCATCGCCATGGGAGCCTGCACCATTACAGGCGGCATGTTCAGCGTGGATTCGCCTAGTGCGGTGCGCGGTGTGGACAAGTTGATTCCGGTGGATGTCTATCTTCCCGGTTGCCCGCCTCGCCCTGAAGCGATTATCGACGCCATTATTAAGCTGCGTAAGAAGATTTCTAACGAGTCGATGCAGGAGCGCGTGTTCCAGCGTCAGATCAACCGCTATTACAGCACCACCCACAATCTCAAGCCCGTCAAGGCTGAGGTGACGGGTGAGTATCTGCAAGCTGCAACTCGCCAAGCGCCTCCAGCGGAATTGATGGAAGCGATGGGGATTCCTGTTGAGTCTGTGGGCGAACTGGAAGCGAGCAAGGTGGAGGCTTAAGTCATGGCAGACGA
>JAAFJU010000063.1 GCA_013298165.1 Synechococcales cyanobacterium bin31.maxbin.ball.101
ACCTACAAGAACATCAAGTTGTCATCTGAGAGAGATTTAAGTGCGAACTCGACCCATGAAGGGTTATCTCTCAGAAGCCCTGCCCTATAAGCTTTTCAGCCATTTTAGACAAGAACGAATCGCACCAAGGATGCGTAACCAGAGGGTGGATTCGGTTTTTTCGAGTTGGTGGACGACGATGAGTCCAGTGCGTTGACCTTCGGGAAATTGGTAGACACCGGGATGAGATGTGGGGACAATCGAAAAGGTTTTGATCAGACGTTTTGAAGCGGTGGGCATGATCAGCCAAAGCCAGGGGAGATCAGCTTCGGTGAGTTTTTTGTCGTCTCGTTTGGCTTGGTTGATTTCGTCGATCTCTTGGTAGGAGAGTTTGCTTTGACTAGCGCGAATTTCGACGCGGGTGGCGGCATTGCGAAAGACTTCGATGAGCGAGTCTCGGGTGAGGAGTGTTCCAATTAATCCGAGGATGTTGAGGTCTTCGGGATTGATGATATTTGATTTAATGAACCACAAATCGGCAAAGCGGGATTCGGCTTTGAGGGGATGGTTTGGGATGGCGGTGCCAATGGGTCTCAGAAGCTCTGGAAGGTATGCTTTGGCGAAGTCGTCATGGGGAAATTGGGACATTGCGAATGAAATTGAGTGCTGAATTCAATCATACTTTAAAGCTTTAAAGACTGGTCGTCCTTCACCTGAATTCCGTGCTGACGTTTGAAATGACTTTCGATTAATCTCGATCGATTCAATTATTATCTGCGGTTTTATGGAAAGATTAAAATCATGTAGACTTCATTCGATGCGTGGGGAACGGTTAACAAGCCCTGCAAAATGTCTGAACTGTCGTCAATCCTCTAAACGTTCTGCAATCCGATCGCGAAACTGTTGCATGTAGTCCTGCTGCGTGAGACGACCGGACTGCAATCCGGCTTGGAGTTCTTGGACGAGTTTGGCGAGTTCTTTTTGTTTCAGTGCGATCGCCTCCTGGGATTCTTGAAAGACCTTCTGCCCTAGGGCTTTTGCATCTTCAAATTCTCCCTGCAACGTCGTTTCGTCTACTTCTCCGGCAAAAAACTTCTGCGCCAATTCTCCGATCGCCCAAGTCATACTAAAGGCCGTCGAAGCCCCGACCACACTGCCCCACACTGGAATCAACAGCATCACATTAGAAATCGCCACCCGCGCCGCCGTCGCACCCACGGACCCAAACAAAACTTGGTTCAGTTCTGGGGCTTTGTGATCGTCGGCATAGCCCCAAATGCGTCCGATTTTTTGGACGAGTTCGACTTGGTCTTTGTAGATCATCAGGTGGGTGACGATCGCAAAGCCTGGAATGGGCATGGCACCGCTGAAGGCGTGCATGAGGGACATCAGACGAATGTTGGTTTTGACGGCGGCGGCGCGGGCTTCGGGGTCGATGATGGCTTCTATTTGGTCCGCGATCGAAAGATCTTGAGCGTCGCTGACGGCGGTTTGGAGTTTTTCTAGGGTGCCTTCGGAGAGTTTGAGTTGGGTTTGGATGCGTTGGAGTAATGCCTCTTCTTCGGGTTCGAGTTCGCCATCGATGCGGGCCATGAGATAGGCGGATTGATAGACTTTTTCGCGGATGATGGGACTGTTGATTTTTTTAAGTAACTGGTCGAGGCTGGTACGATCGTCTAGCAATCGGTCTACCGTCACTTCAGCGGGAAGGTTTAACGCTTGCAGCGCTTCTGTTAGCATTTGCTTTTCCGCCGCTTCGAGATTGCGATCTGCCATCGCAAGCCTAACTAAAACCATCAAGCTTGCTAGTATTTCTTTGGGGTTAATTGCTTCATTCTCAGGCATTTCCAAGTCGAAGATGCTGTCTGAGTCTCCGTCTGCATCTATGCTCGAATTCACAGCAAATAATGCACTCAATTTTGCACCCGTCAAATCACTGCCATCGAGATTGGTATTCGTCAGGTCTGCATCTGTCAGATCCGCATCCCGTAAATTTGCCCCACTCAAGTCCATTTCTGCAAACGATCGGCCCCGCCCATCCAATGTCACCAAGAGTTTTAGGACAGCGGGTTGTTGCAAAATCGATCGGCCCACTCGCGACAGGTCTAATCGTTCCGCTTGATAAAACCGTGTTTGAGTCATTACGGCTTGGCGGAGGTCGGTGTTGCCTAATTGTGCTTGGGTGAAGTTTGCTTTTGTGAGATTGGCTTGTTGTAATTTTGTTCCGCCGATCGTCGTTAAGGCGACGGCAATTCTATTGATTACAGTGTCCTCTCGATCGATCGCTAGAATGTTTCCTAATGCGATCGCACTAATGGCAATTACCCCTGCGATCGGCTGGTTGTTTGTGAATGCGGCGGCGGCGACACAAAGTCCGACCAGAGAGGCACTTTCAATTTTTCCCGCTAAGATTTCACCGCACCGGACGATAATGGCAACGCTTTGGGTGAGTCCGGCGGCGGCGGCGCTCGTCAGGGCGATAAATGTAAGGGCATTGCCCCAGTCAGGATATCCGCCTAAAACCATTGAGACCAGAATGACCAGGACGATGAGTAAGCGCATGAGCCACTGATTGAGAGCTTCGACGCCCAGGCGCAGGGTGATGAGTCCTAGGAAGGCGAGACAGCCGAACAGCAGGGGGAGGCTGAGGGGTTGAATGGTCTGGAGTTTTGTGATGAGGGGGGTGAGGGTGAATGCGCCTGTGAGGAGGGCGGCGATCGCGGTGGCGAACAGGTGAAGAACGCGGTGGAGGGGCGTCAGGCCGAACTGGGCCTTGGTGAAGTCGGCCCCACTGAGATTGGCGCGTTTAAAGTTGGCTCCCCGCAGGTCAGCGCGCTTGAAGTTGGCTCCTCGCAGGTCCTGACCTTGAAAGGATTTGCCTCGAAGCTTTTGATTAGAAAAATCTTGCACGATCGTAAGGGAACTGGGATTTTAGCTATGGTACCGCTTCTCTGTTCAAAATGAGCCATTTCTGACCCTGCATAAGCCAACATATTGCGATATAAATGGATTCTGAGTTGTTTTTGTTCAAACCCCATGAAACGCTTCCACTCTAGCCTGTTACTGACCGTTTTGAGTTCTGTATTGCTTTATCCTACGATCGTTCATGCCGATGATCAGATCCAACCCGGACAGTCAGGCCGATCGGGGGAGTCTAAGACGATTTTTTTATCTAAACCTGAATCTATTCAATTAGACCTGTCTGGCACGGATGGCGCGGATGGTGAAAGTTTTGGTGGTGGCTGGCTGGGGAATTTGATCGGGTCGGTCATCGGGGGGGCGATCGAGCGTCAGAATGAACGCGATCAGCAAAAGGCCGCTGAACGCTATCCCAATACTGGAACAGTCCATCCCAACGTCGAAAGCCAGTCTGCGACCTCCGGTCGGGATGGTGGAAACGGTGGGAATGGCGGAAATGGCGGCACGTTGACGGTGTATTACCAAAATTTAAATGATCTCAAAAATGTGCAAGTGATTGCAAAAGCAGGCAAAGGGGGACGAGGGGGAAGTGGCGGCGCTGGAACCCCTGGAACCTCCTGTACTCCCGCGAAAGAAGCCAACCAGCCGCCTATCTGTACGAAGACCGCAGCAGGCTCTAAAGGCTCTGATGGACGTGCGGGACGGGATGGTACTTTAGGCGTCTTACGATTGGTTAAAGGAACGGTCGCGATCGCAGGCGATAATCCCACCGTCCAACAGACACTACAATCGTCGCTCCAAACTCCGATCGCACTGACAAAAAATCGCTGGGATGAGAAACCGGGTGCGTTAGGATTACTGGCATCGGGATCGGTGATGGACGATCGGTATTTTGAATATCGCGATCGCATTGAGAAGCAAGTCAATGTCGCTTGGAATGCTAGCGAACCTATTTCCGGTTACTCGAATCAACCTGTTCAGGTCACGCTAGGAGATAGCGGTGCGATCGGATTTGAATTTACCAATCCTCAACTCTGGACTGTCATTCAGCAATCTGAGAAATCCGACAAAACCCAAATCGCCATCCGCCAAATCGTCCGAGAACAGGAGGTGACGCAGCTCACGCCGGGGATTACGAACAAGTCTGATCGATCGTTTTCACTCAATGTCATTGATACGGCGGCGAAGTCCGATGTATTGAATACTCAATTTTCAGTGCGGGTCCGATCGGTGAGCAGTACGGGCCGCAGTGGTTTTGGGGCTGGGGCGACGACGGTGTATGAAGGGGTGGTGCCCGCGAATTTGGTGACGCGGGACTACAACCGTTTTATTTTGAATTTGGGTGGGTTGCCGATCGATTCGGATGTATTTAAGGTTGGTGCTGATTTGGAGGTGGAGATTACGGCGACGCGATCGTTGGGTTCGCGATCGATACAGAAGAAACTTGATTGGTCGGGAACAGTATATTAGTCTCCCAACCCAAATTCTCCACCGCTGACGAACTCAGCGCCATAAACCGATCGTTTTTTATGTGGTGATTGCGATCGTTTTGGTGATTGCTTGGACCCGATCCCCTAACCCCCTTGAAAATGGGGAACCGAGCCTAATAGGATTGGGAAGTTGAGTGCTTGGACGATCGCCCTCACCAACCCATTCAACAACGGTTCGAAAGTCCCCCTTCCCAAGGGGGATTTAGGGGGATCGGGTCTCAAGGAACGATCCGATCGTCCTGAATTAATTACGATCGTCACTTTCAAAGATGCGATAAACTAAAGATACTCCTCACTCTGAATCATCATGCAAACCCAAAACGCCAAAACGATCGCTCGTCAACTCATCGACCAACTCCCTGAAACCTGTAGCTGGGACGACCTCATGGAACAACTGTATGTGCGTCAAGCGATCGAAGCTGGACTCGCTGACAGCGAAGCCGGACGTACAAAATCAGTTGAAGACGTTCGTAAAATGTTCGGACTCAACCCATGAACGTCTACTGGACCGAAACTGCCATCCAACAACTCTCCAACCTGTACACGTACCTCTGCCAAATCTCACCTCCCTACGCACAACGAACCATCGATCGCCTCACCCGTCGTTCTCAACAAATCGCAACGTTTCCAAACTCCGGTCGAGTTGTCCCTGAATTTGACAACGATCGGATTCGGGAAATTATCGAAGGCAAATACCGAATCATTTACACTATCCAAGCGAACCAAATCGAAGTTCTTGCAGTCCTCCATGGCGCTCAATCCCTCGAAGAATTATCATGAATACCAATGAAATTAAAATTGGATCTCAAAACGTATTTTTAGACCTTGGGTTCTCGTCACAAGAAGCCGAAAATCTGAGAATTCGATCGGAACTCATCGATCGAATTACCACACTGATTGAAACGCAGAACTGGACACTTGAACAATCTGTTACCTATCTAGACAGCCCGATCGAAACCCTAGAAGCACTCCACAAAGGCAAAATCGGTCAGTTTTCGATCGAACAACTGATTACGATGCTAACCCATGCCGGAATGAGAATTCGGGTCGAAGTCTTACCAGCCGCCGCATGAGTTAATGGGACGATCGGACGGGCGATCGATCTCTGGAATGGTCTTCATACATTAGTAATCTGGTGAAATGAGATATGGGAACAGACATCACAATCGTGGGTGAAATTTGGAAAGAGGGTCAATGGCATCCTATTCCAGATTCTGAGATCACGGTGGATCCTGGACGCAATTATGACTTGTATGCTGTTCTTGCTAATGTACGTTCTTCAGGCTACGGTCTTCCAGGGATGGCAGACATATCTCACACAAAATTTAAACCGATTTCAGAACCGCGTGGACTGCCATTAGATATTAGTGAAAAATATGAGAAAAGATGCTCAATATACCAATGTCCATTTTATGAACTTTCATGGCTGAAAATTCAAGAAATCATAGATTATGACTGGGATAATCAGTTTGTCGTAACACAAGGATATATCAAACCAAAATATTCACATTTATTTAAAAAAGAAGAACTTAGACCAACTCTACCTAAATATGTAACACTCTGTCGATTACCATACCGAGGACTGGTGAAGGTTTCTTATTTGATGAGCTACCGAGACTACATTCAGCCTGATTACTTCATCGAAGGACTGCTGAAATTAGGTGCTCCTAATCAAGTTCGGATTATTTTCTGGTTTGATTAGTTTTCCGATCGATATACAATTCCTAACCGTTTTCGAGCTTCTTCAAGGGATACTCGTTTAGTCGATCGCGATCGATTATCCAAGAACTCCATAAATTCCTGATTTTGACTGTAACTATCGACCACTACGATCGACTAGGAATCACAATTTCCGCCTTCCCAGTATCAATCAACGCCTGATGACGTTCCAAAAAATCCATCCCTAACAATCCACTAATTACCGCACTAGGCGGCAGATCCAACGCAACCACCGAAAAATCAGCCACATTTTGCCCCAAACAACTAAAGCGATCGACCTTCATTAACGGAACCTCCATCACCCCATTCGCTGCCGAAATCCTCACCCGTCGATCGGGATTTTTCACGTCATAACCCATTTCCCTCAAGAAACCCACAGGTAACACCGTATAGGTTGCGCCCGTATCGACCAATAACCGAATCGACTGATAAATCCCATCCGTATCCGCCACAACCGCCTTCAGCATCAACAATTTTCCGTAGCGCTGCAATTGATAACGTTTCTCCAGTCTCATAGGATCGCCACAAAATCCTCAGGCAAGTCACCCATGTATTCGATCGAAGCGGGATGACCTTTCGAGATAGAAAGCGATCGGTAAATCATCTCTGCATTCGTCGAATGTGCCCAAACTTCCCCTTCGATCACTTCCAAGTTGTCATCAAACATAGGATTTACGATCAAAACCCATTCGCCCTCATAGCGCTGCCTAATTTCTTCCAACCGCAGAGGCTTAAAGTTCACAGTATCTGTTGTCATATTAACCTCACGAAAAAGTAATTTAAGCTCCAGTCTTAATACGATTTAAGTATACCCGATCGGTCGAACCGTAAGGATTGGCACGTTCAAGGCATCCACCCCATCTCTTCTGTCCATTAAAAAAACGCAATCCTAGAATACAACGCCAACACCACCAACTGCATCCCCATCATCGGCAACCCATACTCCAAAAAACGTCGAAAAGAAATCACCTGTCCATGCTGTTCTGAAATTCCCGCTGCCACAATGTTTGCAGAAGCCCCCACCAGCGTCCCATTGCCTCCCAGCGTGGCCCCATACATCATTGCATAGAACAACGGCAACACCGCTGCAGGAATGGGACTCGTGGAATTAGGCGCAAAAACCTCCGCCCCCACTAAGCCTGCAGTTACCAGATATTCCTTCAGCAGTGGAACCATTGCAACCACTAAGGGAATGTTCGGGACAACGCTGGAGAGCAATCCGATCGTAAACAACAACACGATCGTCCCCAACATAATATTGCCGCCCAACAATACCGCTAATAAACCCGAAGCACTGCTAATCACCCCCGTCTTTTGCAACGCGCCAATCACCACAAAGATACTCATAAAAAATAGCAACGTACTCCAGTCCACATCTCGCAAAATATGATTAACTGAATCTAATCGATTCAATTGTGCGACTAGTAAGCAGAGGACTGCACCCAATAGGGCGATCGTCGCCGGGGATACCGGAACTGGCAGCATCTCACCCACTACGAAGAACACTAAAACGAATAAAAAGATGATTGACCCAAACCACAAAACCTCAGGATGGTCAAGGGTGGGAAGGGGTAAATCATCTAAACTCGCCAGTCGAGTTCGCCAGATTTTTTTAAAGAGAAACGGCAGCATGGCCACAATCACCAGAACCGCGATCGCCCCCCCAAAACTCAAGGTTTTGAGATAGTCCATGAAGGTCATATTGATGGAACTGCCCACAATAAACGTCGCCGGATCCCCCACCAGCGTCAACAACCCAGAACTATTCGCCACAAACACCATCAAAATCAGCAGCGGCACAAAATCCACTCCAATCTCATTCGCCAATGGCGGAATCAGCGGCGCTAACAGCATCACCGTCGTCGCGTTGGGCAGCACCGCACAAATCGGCGTCGTAATGGCCACAATCCCGAGTAGCAACCGATCGCCCCTCCCCTGCGCCATCCGCACCATCTGCGTCGCCAAATACTCAAACACCCGCGTCGGCTGCAAGGTGCGCACCATCACCATCACCCCGAAAAATAACCCTAACGTGGTGTGGCTATTGGCGATGTAGCCGATCGCCTGTTCCAGGGTCAAAATATTCAGCACCACGAGCGTCAAGGCCCCCAGCAGAGCCGCGATCGTCAGATGCACCCACTCCAACGTGATCACCCCAATGACCATCACAAAAATCACCAAGGATGCGATCGCTTGCCACTGCCCCATAATAGTCTCCAGATTTCGGTCTCGTCACAGGTATTGCACAGCTTAGTTTACCGTCTTTGCTGCGATTCCCCGCTCATCTGCGGTCTCGATCGTTTAGGATCATTCAGCGCCTTTGATCCTGAAGCGATGACTGACTCTATTGCTCCCGAAACCCTAACCACAGACGACCTAGATGCCCAAACCTTGAGCCGATCGCTCCTCCATTGGTATCAGGCATCAGGCCGTGACCTGCCTTGGCGCAAGACCCGTGATCCCTACAAAATTTGGATCTCAGAAATCATGCTCCAACAAACCCAAGTCAAAACCGTCATCCCCTACTTCGATCGCTGGCTCCAACGGTTTCCCACCCTGTCAGACCTCGCCGCCGCCGATCTCCAAAGCGTCCTCAAAGCCTGGGAAGGACTAGGCTACTACGCCCGAGCGCGGAACCTCCACCGATCGGCGATTGTTCTAGTCGAACAGTTTTCCGGTCAGTTTCCTGAGACCTTAGAAGACGCTTTAACGCTTCCTGGCATCGGACGAACCACCGCTGGGGGCATCTTAAGTGCAGCCTTTAATGCGCCGCTTGCGATTTTAGATGGCAATGTCAAACGGGTCCTAGCTCGTCTCATCAACCTGTGTGTTCCACCCAATCGAGCCATGCCTTACCTTTGGGAAATCTCCCAGAGTCTGGTCCCGTTGCATCAAGGGCGTGATTTTAATCAAGCGCTGATGGATCTGGGGGCAACGGTTTGTCTTCCGAGACAGCCGAATTGTGGAATTTGTCCCTGGAACTCGGCCTGTAAGTCGTACAATTTAGGCATTCAAAATCACAGACCTATGACTGAATCCAAAGCTCCCCTCCCCCATAAAATCATCGGTGTTGCCGTCATCTGGAGTCCCAAGGGTGACGAAATCCTCATCGATCGGCGCAAACCAGAAGGTCTGCTGGGTGGCCTGTGGGAATTTCCGGGGGGAAAGGTCGAAGCGGGAGAAACGATCCCGGACTGTATTCAACGGGAAATCCAAGAGGAACTGGGCATTGTCATTGCGGTTGAAGAGAAGTTGATGACGATCGATCATGCCTATACTCACTTTAAAGTCACCTTGAATGTTCATCATTGTCGCTATGTGAGCGGTGAGCCACAAACTTTAGAATGTGATGAGATCAAATGGGTCACATTGGCCCAACTCGATGAATACCCGTTCCCCAAGGCAAATATTCAAATCATTCAAGCCCTGCAACAGCTTGGCCCACGGACTGCAATTGACGCTGACGGGGTTTCCTCTGATGGTTAGTCAGCCCCATTTCCCAAAACTCGTCCGTGCGAAGTCTCCACTGGTCTCTTCTGCACCGTTACGCTGGGGAGCACGATCGGCCTTGGAGCGGGGTCCGATCGTCGGTACGCTCACCTCTCGCAAGCGCCGTAATGTGATCGGTACCCATGGTGGCAGTTACAGCGTTTATCAAGCGCTGTCGGTAGCCTCTGGTCAATTGGATCCTCGTCATCAACCGCAGCTTGCCCATACAGAACCTTTAGTCAACATTGCGCCCAATGATGCTTGGGGAGATCCCGATCGGCTGGTGTCGCTTGATCCTTGGGGAGCGAAGATTACGGAGGTTTTTGCGCCGTTACTAGCGCAGGGATACCATTTGCGTCCGACGATCGCCATTACCCAAGCGCATTTAGACATGCCCGAAATCCAAACCGCGATCGCAGCGGGACGATTGGCGATGGATGGCAATATTGTTAAACCCAATGGCTCTTTGCAGGTGACAAAAATTGCGATCGACCCGGTATGGTATCTTCCGGGCATTGCGAAACGGTTGGGCATTGATGAACGATCGTTGCGGAAAGCCCTCCATGAACAAACGGGTGGAATGTTCCCAGAATTTCTAAATCGCATGGATTTAAAAGTCTGGCTGCCCCCGATCGGAAATACAACGGTTTACATTTTAGGCAACGCTGAAGATCTAAAAAATCCATCCTGCGAGGTTGTATTTCGCGTTCATGATGAATGCAATGGTTCTGATGTGTTTGGGTCAGATATTTGTACTTGTCGCCCCTATTTAATTCACGGTATTGAAGAATGTGCTAAAGCTGCCCAGTCTGGTGGCGTGGGGATTGTAGCCTATTTCCGCAAAGAGGGTCGGGCGTTGGGAGAGGTGACGAAGTTCCTGGTATACAATGCCCGCAAACGTCAGGGCGATCGGGCGGACCAATACTTTGAACGCACGGAATGTGTTGCGGGGGTGCAGGATTCTAGAATGCAGGTGTTAATGCCGGATGTGTTGCATTGGCTGGGGGTGAAACGGATCGATCGGTTGGTTTCGATGAGTGATCATAAGTATAATGCGATCGTCAATTCAGGCATTCACGTGGTCAAGCGTATTGCGTTACCCGATGCATTGATTCCGCCAGATGCCTGGGTAGAAATGGAAGCCAAAAAAGCCGCAGGCTACTACAGCGAAACCATCCCCAGCCCCGCCCATCTCAAAACGGTTCTAGGTCGTCCTTTTTGAGCCGATCGCCCGCTTCCCAAAATCACTAATTCAAAATCGGCTTATAATTGAATGTAACTTCTATGATTCGTGGACGATTATGAGTGTCACAGATCTTTTGCCAACCTTACAACCCTTATCCCGTGAGGATAAGATGAAAGTGATGACGTTTTTGGGACAGGAATTGGGCGTTCAGGTGGACGACCAGCGGTGCTTGACAGGCTTGAGTCTGAAGGAGTTACGGGCATTGAGCGAATGCCGCTTGACGGGCATGGACCAGGACCGTATGGCGGATTTACTCGATCGCAATTCTAATGGGCAGTTATCGATCGAAGAAAAGCTTGAATTGGAAGCCTTGGTGGATCAAGCGGATCAATTATCCCTCTTGAAGACACGTGCGCAGTATACGCTCTATCGGTTGGCAGCATGAGTCGATATGTGCCCGTTAGTCTTTCATCCACAGCAGCAGGTTTGGTCAGAGCATTTTGGATGGGATCAGGATAGTTCGATTGTGGTGGGAAAAACGGCAATCGGACGGGCAGCGGTAGAGACACTTCAGATGAATCGTGAGGTGTTGGTGAGTATGCGAGAAATGTGGGTGGTTTTCGGGAAGCATCCACCAACTGGAAGTTTGGGATAATCGAAATCTCCCGATCGCCCCAAAGCCCCACCCCATCGCCCGCTCTCCAAAATCCAAAATCGCAAATCCAAAATTAAGGGGGGTGCTTATTCGTCGGGGTTGTTAAAGAGTGCATCGAGATCTCGGCGTCCACTGACAAGACGTAAAATTTCAACGAGTTCTTCGGTAGAACGATAGACGATTAGATAGTCATCCAGGAGAATAGTGCGATAATTAGACCCCCACGCTGGGCGAGGTTTTCCAAGATTTGGAAATGCGACGATGTTGGTTAGTTTTTCACTGAACCGTGTGAGGAACCGATCGGATTGATCAAATCCCGAGAACTCTGCAATATTGCGTAGGATTTCTTCGAGATCACGATTGGCGGGCGTTGTGATGACGTAGCGACGAGTCATGTGGATGCCTCATTCCGCCATGTATTGATTTTTCCTCGTAGGGCTGCGATCGCAGTTTCTCCATCAATGACATCCCCTCGATCGGCGGCAGCAGCTCCAATCATGACGGCTTCTTTGAGTTGTTGACGATGGTAAATGTATTCACGAAGAGCGGCCTCGACGATCGTTTCTTGGGTGTTTTGGGTATCGAGGTCGATCGCTGTTTGGAGGAGTTCGGCATCGACGGTGAGGGTGGCTAGCATGGGTGGTCCTCTGTGGATTGCTGATGTCAGTATAGCAAGGAATCCGGAGCGATCGACCGAAAGCCCTACCCCATCGCCCGCTCTCCAAAATCCAAAATCGCAAATCCAAGATAATTCGATCGCGTTACAGTGGTTCATCCGTTCGCAAAAGGACGATCGAACGGCTGTACAATAGCGGACATTCACTGTGATGCAAATCCTTTATTCATCTAATGTCAGAATTTCCACATGACGATTTTTCCAAAGACTATTTAACCGAATTGCTGAGTAATATTGGCACGGCTGTTCCCAATAAAGTGATTAAATCTGAACGTCGTGAAGGCGATATTTGGTTTGAACGATCGGCTAAATTAACGATCGCCGCCCAGCGCAAAAAATTAGGATTAATGGGTCAGCTTTTACGGCGAGATTCATTGATTGAAGTGTTTCGCAATCCGGCGACGGTGATGGAAATTCGATCCTGTCGTGGAAAGTTGACGGACATTGAACGGGAGATGGCACGCGAAGCCAAACGCAAGGATGAAATCCTGACGGAGGAGATGCTGCCCGATTTATGGTTCATTATGCCAACGGCTTCAGAGGAGATTCGTCAAGGCTTTGGGCTTCGCAAGTCCCGTATTCCAGGCGTGTATCGATGGCCGAAGCTCGATCGTACAGGGCTGATCGTCGTGCATCAATTGCCTGTGACGGAGGAGACGCTGTGGATTAGGCTCCTCGGTCGCGCTGGGAATCAGGAACGGGCGATTCATGAACTGGTGACGAAACCCGATCGGTCGTTACTCTATAATAGTATTGAAGACATTCTGGCAAACTACCGCGCTAAGCTGGAAACCAATCGCTCCCTGACCCCAGACGAAGAGGAACTCATTATGAATTTATCTGCGGCTTATCTCAAGAAGAAAGAGGAATGGAGAGAGGAGGTTACGGAAGAGATAGTTATTAACTTACTGAGGGCAGGTGCGACCTCTGAGTTTATTGCTAATGCGGTTGGACTACCGATCGAATCCATTGAAAAACTCCGCGATGACCCAAGGTCGGTCGGAGACCATCGCCTCTAATCCCCGATCGCCCCAAAGCCCCACCCCATCGCCCGCTCTCCAAAATCCAAAATCGCAAATCCAAAATAATTCGATCGCCTTTGCGGATTTTCCTCTAGATCAGTTGTAATAGAAAGAGGAGCGCGTTGAGGATCTAACGAATGGGATTGCGAACTTGGGTGAAGGAACGGTTATTTGGGAAGCCAAAGTTGATTGTGACTTTGACGACGGAACCACCTGTAAATCCGATCGCAAGCCCACAGTCGATCGCGCCTGTAGTGTTGCCGAAACCGATCGTTCCTGCGTTGGTAGAGCCGTTGGATAATTCCATTATAGAAGCAACTGAGGTAAGTCAGTATCCAAGTTGGGAAGAAAATTTTGAATCGGTGCTGGGCGATCGGGAATGGAGTACATTAATAGGGTTTTCATCAGAGGAACGTTTAGAGCGGATTAAAAAGTTGAAATTTTTATCAGCTTATGCGCCGACCGATGATCAGAAAGCTGATATCTGGCGACAGATTGGGAGGTTTCATCATGCTGAAGGTGATGTGAAAAATTCGCATGATCTCCATAAAAAGGCACTGAAAGCTTATGAAGAAGCGATCGAAATAAAGTCAAATTTTCATGGGGCTTGGGCTAGTCGAGGCTCTGCGTTGTCGTCTCTAAACCGAAAAGAAGAGGCGATCGCATCCTACGATAAAGCGATCAAAATCAAGCCTGACTTTTACGAAGTTTGGTGTAACCGTGGGTATCTGTTGAATAGATTAGGACGCTATGAAGAGGCGATTATCTCTTGTGAAAAAGCAATCGAAATCAAACCAGACTTTTACTATGCTTGGTTTAACCGTGGTGTTTCGCTGGATTTATTGAAACTAATAGAAGAGGCGATCGTGTCCTACGAAAAAGCGATCGAAATCAAACCAGACTACCCCGAAGCTTGGTTTAAGCGTGGGAATTCGCTGTATGAATTAGGACGAATAGAAGAGGCGATCGCATCCTATGAAAAAACGCTCGAAATCAAATCTGACTACTCCGAAGCTTGGCATAATCGTGGGGTCTTACTGTGTGAATTAGGACGAACAGAAGAGGCGATCGTGTCCTGTGATAAAGCGATCGAAATCAAGCCTGATGACCCCGAAATTTGGTATAGCCGTGGGAATTCACTTGCTTCTTTAGGACGAATGGAAGAGGCGATCGAGTCTTGGGAAACAGCGATCGAAATCAAATCTGACTACCCTGAAGCTTGGTCTAACCGTGGGAATTCGCTGCATGAATTAGGGCGAAACGAAGAGGCGATTGTCTCTTGCAAAACAGCGGTCGAAATCAAATCCGACTACTCCGAAGCTTGGCATAACTGTGGGGCTTCGCTGCATGCATTAAGTCGATACGAAGAGGCGATCGAGTCCTATGATAAAGCGATCGAATTCAAACCTGACCTCTACCAAGCTTGGGCTAACCGTGGCCTTGCTGCCGCCAGCTCTCGTTCAAGCAGCCCTTATGCGTTACCTATCATTCTCAACCAACGCCCTGCTAATCTTCACCACAAACATCCCGAACTCAAGGCACGAGGCTACGACGGACAAGTCGCCAGCCTCACCGTCGGCTTAACCTATTGCCATGCGGACACCCATCCCTTCAGTCACGGCTATCTCCAGCGCGAACTGGGAAATGCTCATTTCGATGCCAAACAATGGGGCAAAGCCTTCAAAGCCTACCAATCCGCCCTCACCGTCCTCATCGAAACCGATTTCCCCGAAGAACGTCTCCTCACCCTCCAGCAAATCATTCGTCTCACCCTCACCCAAAACAATCTCCCCACCGCCCGCCATTACCAACTCGAAGGCAGCAAACTCTACGAAACCCTCCGCACCCAAGCCAAAGACCAACGCGCCTTCGACGCCAAATTCCGCACCTTCCGCCTCACAGAAATCGATCTCCTCATCGGCGAAAACGAACCCCGTCGTGCATTAGAACAAGCCGAATTTTATAAAAACCGCGCCCTCACCTGGTTGCTCGATCCCCCTAACCCCCTTAATAAGGGGGAACAAGAGCCAGAGCCGGATTCTGCCACCTTTTCCACCGAAGCTGACCAACTCAAAGTCCCCCTTATTAAGGGGGATTTAGGGGGATCGATCGTCTACTGGCACCAATCCACCGATCGCATCACCACCTTCATCCTCACCAACGACAACGCAGAACCCATCGTCCTCGACTGCGATCGACAACAGCAACACAACCGCTTCACCGCCTGGAAAGACAAATGGGATAAAGATTATGATGATTATCGATCGAAGAAATCAGCCACCCAATCGGATCATCCTTGGCGACAACAGATGCGCGATCGGCTCGCTACACTGCGGGATATTCTTGCGATCGATCAGATCTTGACGCATCTTCCGATCGATCATTCCCTTATTCTCATTCCCCATCGCGATCTGCATCGCTATCCGATTCATGCGCTATTCGATCGACCCGCCGTTCATTCCCCCAGCATCCAATCGATCCAATCCATTGTACGGGCAGCGCATCCCGCGCCCTCTTCCTCCCTCCTAACGATCGCCGATCCCGAAACCGATCAACCCGCCATGCCCTACGCCCGCCTAGAAAGCGCCCTCCTCCAATCGATCGTCCGTGCATCGCATCCCGCGCCCCTCTTATCAGCCCTCTCCCCCGAAGCCTCCAATCTCCCAAACATCCTCCAATCCCTCCAATCCCCCCACCATCACTTCCACTTCACCGGACATGGCATCCACAACCCCACCCACCCCAACCGATCCGCCCTCCAACTCACCGACAGCCTCCTCACCGCCAACACCATTTCCCAACTCAGGCTCCATCACCAACATCTCGCCATCCTAGCCGCCTGCGAAACCGCGATCGTCACCCCCGACGACACCAGCGACTACATCGGCATCCAAAGCGCCTTCCTCCGCGCCGGAACCCGCACCATTCTCAGCACCCTCTGGACGATCGACGAAATCGCCAGCACCTGGTTCATCGTCCACTTCTATCAACAAATCCTAAATGGGACGAAACCCTCAACAGCCCTAATCACCACCCAAACCTGGATGCAAACCCTCACCTGGCAACAACTCGCCCACTGGCTCACCGAACTCCGCCAACTTCCCGCCCTCCCCAGCGACCCCTACGATCGGCTAACTGCAAGGATCTCTAACATTTTAGAAAAGCACGATACAATAAACGAACTGACCGACTATCACCATCCCTACTACTGGTCTGCATTCGTTCTGACTGGCGAGGGCTAACCCCTATGAACTTCCCACCCAATCCCAGCATCAACATCGAAGCCCTCATGCTTGCCCTTTCCCAGCAAGACGAGCCAATTCCCGACGACATCACCCAATCCATTGCCGCCTTAAAAGACGCCGCATTTCGCCAAGGCAATCCAGAAGCCACAGAACAAATTCGGACCCTAATTCGCCAACATCCCCCCCTCGAAGCCTCCTACAACTCCGCCTATCAATACCTCGATAGCCAGTATGATGCTCAACAACGAGCCAAAGCCCTGGGAGCCACCTTTCCTCAACCCGATCGACTCCCCTGGATTTTCTATAACAAAGTCCTTCCCAGTAGCAATTGGGTCAGTGCAGCTAAGCAAATTAGTAAACAATCAAGTGCATCCGATACTCAATGGCGTGAACGAGGCAATAGCATTGTCGCCATGATCTGTGGCTCTGCATTCTTAGGTGTAATGCTTGCTCAGATTCCTGGTGCGATCGTGGGTGCCTTACTCGGTGCAATCTTTGGCTGGCTCACCACAGAACCTAAAAAAGCTTCTCAGGACTTGCGTTAGAGACATGGATAAAAAACTATTTTTTGCACTTTGGTTTGCGTTGAGTGTCCTAACTGGAATCATCGTTCTTGCGATTCGTTATCGTCGAGTCAAGACGTTGAATTTAGAACTTGCAGAGACCATGCGCCTCTCCATCAGCGGTGTTTTTGGATTCTTGTCAGGACTCCAAATCTTTTGGATCATCACTCAAAAATTTGACGCTCTCGAACCCATCATCAGTGTTGAAGGTTGCGCCTTTCTCTGCATTGGCGGTCTTGCCGTCATCTGGTTTGCCCTCAGCGAAATCATCACCATCGCCAAAAAGTAAACCTAAAACGCATGTCCCCCCAGAATTGGGGGTTAGGGGGCCGCTCGCCAGGATTTATAAAATCTAATCAATCTACTTTTCAAATCCGATCGCAAGGTGGTGGCGTAATCCCCCGCTCCAACAGCACCGCCTCAATCTCCCGCAGCAATGCAAAATCATCCTGCGGCAACTCCGGAATTGCAAACTCCGACTGAGCCTCCAAAAATGCAAACGCCGATCGAAACTCTTTCGGTCCCGCCTCGATCGGTGCTTCCAAATGACAGCCCACAATTCTAGTAAATGGCCACTCCATTACCCGATCGGCCCAAGCCAACACCTGCTTTGGATCACGGTTTAAAATCAACTGCTGCAAAATTGGAGCCACAAACAACCGCCCCCCCGCAGATAATAAATCAAAGGACTTCTCCCAATCCGGTTTCCAACGGAATGGATAGAGTCCAAAATAAGCTTTTGACGCCTTATCACCCGCCGATCGCGCTTCCTTCCAAGCTGGACCCAAATCTATAATATCCAACGCACTAGGCCGAAAATAAAACGAAAACAATGCAATCCGTTTCCATCCCTTAAGACGCATTTCTGGTGTGTCAACAATGGTGTCCGCAGCATTCTCTTTTGCGTGGTAAAGCAATGCTGTTGGATCGATTTGCAACACTTCCGGTGGCGTTTCTGGAACTGATAACACCGAATCTGTTACGAGTAACGTGCCCGATCGTTTATGGAAAAACACCACTTCCTCAAACGGACCCACACCCAAACTAATCGGACCCAAAATCGCATAATCAAACTCAGATGCAAACGGTGAATCCGAACAGTTTAATGGCAACTTCTGCGATCGGCCCAAAGGCAAGCCCAGCCAGCTTAATGGCAATTGCACCGGATAACTCCACTGACTCGGCGATACATACACCTGAGCCGTCTTAAACTTCTGTGCAAACGGTCCCACAAATACTTTATGCTCTAATCCAGAAACCGTTGGTAGAATGATGTGTTTTACATCCCCGTATTCATTTACCAACTCATTCATTAGCGCAATACATTCCCGAGTCGGCGCGATCGGCGCATACACCAGCAGCCCACCGGATTCCAATCGCACCACCGTCATCCGGATCGGCGTCACGACGTAAAACACGCCCTGCAACTGCTCCAATACCCACACCTCACCGGGCACGATCGATCGCAGCAACGTCCGACGCTGACCAAAAGGATAAATCGGCAATGTCCACCAAAAATTCCAAGCCCAATCCGATCGGCCCAATTGCTTACCTTGCTGCATCACCACAGTAGCCCACACGTTCTCATACAGTGCAATCATCGAATACTAGTGTCGCACTAAGTCGCGCACTAGCACTCACTCAACCGACAAATCACTCCAACTCAATCCAACTCCAAAAGCAGCCCATTCACCTTCTCAATCAAACGCTCCGGATCCCCCAAGGGCAATTTCATCAAATGCATCGCTTTCAACTGAGGCACCTGCTCAATCGCCTCCAAATCATCCAACGTCACCAATCCCAACAGCTTCACCGTTGACCTCTGGTCGGTCGTAGACCCTCGCCCCTCCAACGCCTCAGCCTTCACCTGCAACGCTTGCAACACCTCCACTCCGACTGACCCATTCACAATCACCAACGCCGGAGTCGCCCCATCAAAATGATCGATCGCCGTCTCCCCATCCGCAATCCAAGTCACCTGATAGCCCATCGGTGTCAACAGATCACACACCAAATTGGCCCGCTCCTCCCGCTGCTCCACCAGCAAAATATGCTGCGACACCCCGTAGGATTCCGGTCCTTTCGATCGCGTCTCCCGCTCATAGTCCAACGCACTCCGCACCTGAGATGGCAAATGCACCGTAAAGGTCGAACCCTCACCCACCACCGACTCCACCTCAATGGTCCCCCCATGCAACTCCACCAACTGCTTCGTCAAGGCCAGCCCCAGCCCCGTCCCCTCATAGCTCCGTCGCCGATAAAAATCTAATTGCTGAAACTTCTCAAAAATGGTCGATCGGTACGCCACCGGAATTCCAATGCCACTATCCACCACCTGCAAGAACACATCCGCCTCATTCCCCCACAAGCGCAGCACCACGCTGCCACCCGACTCCGTAAACTTAATCGCATTACTCAACAAATTCATCAAAATTTGCCGCACCCGCTGAGGATCCGCAGCAAAGGGATGCTTTGCTGCCGCATGGTCATACAAATGATTATCCAGCGACAGGTGAATCTGTTTTGCGGCCGCCAAGGGTTCAAACTCCCGGAGCAGTTGTTGCGCTAACCCGCCAATTTCCACTGCCTGCGAATTTAAAAAAGCTCGACCACTTTCCAACTGCGACAAGTCCAACATGTCACTAATGATCGCCAGTAACCGCTGACCCCGATCGTGAATCGTCTCCAAATACGCCCGCTGCTTATGCTCCGGCAACACCCGTTCCGGAGACTGCCGCAGCAACGTCGCCGCCATCCCAATCACACAGGTCAAGGGCGATCGCAACTCATGACTCACCAACGCCAAAAACTCCGACTTCGCCCGATCCGCCGCCTGCGACGCAAACAGCGCATCCCGCAGACTCTGCGTTCGCTCTAATACTTTTTCTTCCAAACTCGCCTTCTGCGCCTGTAACTCCGCATAGAGACTCGCCTGATAAATCGCGATCGCAAGATTATCCGCAATCTGCTGCAATCCCAGTCGTTCCCGCTCCTCCCAGAGTCGCTCCCCCACACATTGATGCACCACCAAAAAGCCCCACAACCCCGTCGGAAGGCGAATCGGCAAGATCAACTCCGCACTAATGGGCGTCCGATCGGGTGAAATAAAATGCAACGACGGCGCATCCGACTGCGTAATCGTCAACTTCCCCGCATGGATCAACTCCACCAGCGACGGAATCCCGTCATGGGCCAAGGACTCACAGACAATCCCTTCCCGCACCACCGCCGTCTCTGACGCATTCGACAAATGGGGCTGATAGATCAAAAGCCGATCGATCGCCATAAACTGCCGGAGTTCATGAACCGTCTGCTTCAATATATTCGGCAAATCTCGGCTCTGATAGATCAGCGTCGTAATGCGATTGATGAGTCGTTCTTGATCAATCTGCCGCTGCAAATCCTCTTCTGACGGACGGAGTAACATGCTAGAGCCGAGACTGCGACAGCAGCCCATGTTCTGTGGTCTGATAAAGCTTTTATAATAAGGTCTACTATTGTACGAGAAATTGGTACGAGAAATTGTACGAGAAAAACGGCAGCTTCAAAAAGACGTCAGATGTTAGCCACACCGGGTTCATATCGGTCGGCTTTAATCAATACAATCTACCTAAGTCACCACAATCTACCTAAG
Organism: Synechococcales cyanobacterium bin31.maxbin.ball.101; assembly: GCA_013298165.1. Taxonomy (GTDB): domain Bacteria; phylum Cyanobacteriota; class Cyanobacteriia; order Leptolyngbyales; family Leptolyngbyaceae; genus JAAFJU01. Next base: position 20,578 of record JAAFJU010000063.1, read on the forward strand.
TCATCTGTGATCCAGACCTCCCGTGCCGTTAGTCCGCCGATGAAAAACGAACGATGAAAAAACTCATTAGAAATCTTCTGAAAATCCTGACCCTCGGCTTCCTCGTTATTTTTATCCTTGTGGCCTATGTCCGCAAAGTCGAACCCACCTGGATTGAAGTCGTCCAGGTGCCCCTCACGCTCCCCAGACTCTCCCCCGCCCTCGAAGGCTACCGCATTGTCCAAATCACCGACATCCATTCAGATGGCTGGATGGACGCCGATCGCATTACCCAAATTGCCCAACAAGTCAACGACCAAAAACCAGACCTCATCGCCTTGACCGGAGACTACGTCACCAAAAATGCCGAAAAATTTGCCCCAGCCCTCAAAAGCCTTTCTTCCCTAAGCGCCCCCGATGGCACGATCGCCATCCTCGGCAATCACGACGAATGGACCAATCCAAAACTGATCACCGAAGTTTTAGAATCTATCAACATTAAAGTCTTAAAAAACCAGGTCATCACCCTCGATCGCAAAGGCGGACTCTTGAATATCGCTGGACTCGGTGATGCCTGGAGTGGAGAGGATGACATGGGAAAAGTTCTGCAACAACTTCCCGGCATTGGGGCCTCGATCATGTTGGCCCATGAACCCGATGTCGCCGATCGCACCGCCGAAACCAAGAGATTTGACCTGCAACTTTCAGGACATTCCCACGGCGGCCAAGTCAGCCTGCCCTTTATGAAACTCGTCACGCCACCCATGGGGCACAAATACCCGATCGGTCAATACCAAATTGGCGATCTGACTCAATACACGAGTCGGGGTGTCGGTACCTCTGGGATTCGGGCACGCTTCAACTGCCGTCCCGAAATCACCGTGATCACCCTCCACGCCCCCAACAGTGATGCGTTTAATATTCTGTAGCTAAGCTGCGATCGGATCGGGGGATGACTTAGAAACTGCAGACACTTGAACCGCAGATACTTGAACCGTAGAGACCTTAAGCTTTCGAGAGGTTTCGCGAGAACTCTTGGACTCCACAGTCCAAGACTTAATGCCCTCATCATTCACAGGCATCATATTCAACTCAGGAATCTCGATCGATCGTCGCCCGACCTTCAAGCGTTCACCCGTCACATAGATGCGCATCGTACAACCCGTACGATGATCCCAAAACGTGCGTTCTTCACCTTCGATCGGCTTCATCTGCTGATGAACGCAACTTTTCAGAAAATGCTCATAACTCTGACGAGACAAAATCAAATCAATCTCAGACTTCATCCCCGGATGCGTCACCCCGGACTCCATCACGCCCGCTGAAGCACCTGTGAGAGCATGATCTACATTCATGCGTCGTAAACTTCTCGATAGAAATTGAATACTACTGAATAAATCTCCACACTGAGAATATGTGGGCGAATAGTGAGCAGTTGTCCGGAATGTAGAAGAAAAACTTGAAGAACGAAGAGAAGAAGGTTGCAGGGGAAAAGTTCGATTGCAATCTAAACTCGGTGACGATTTCATTTCGTAGCTCATGGGGATACCCTTTCAAACTAAATTAGTCAATTGACTAATTGGTAAATGCACGAATGGAGAATCACTCTTATACAGAGCGAGACTAACCTGTAGCTTGTGGCATCTTAAGGGAACCGAGATCATCCAAGATCTTGTCTTGAAATCGATCGAATTTTTACAACAGGACTTTACAACAGGAGGGGGTGAATCACATTTTTCCACCTGTACTATTTATACACAGAAATCTAAAATAATGAACAAAATATTCAAAATTAATTTATACAAAATCTGAAAAACTTACGTAAGCTTTACCCGTTGTCAATAATTTTTATTTAACTGTTAATAGGTAGGCGCTATATCTAGAGATAGGTGTTAGATATTCTTCGATATTAAGTGTTTTTTGATTATTTCTTTAGGGAACTTCATGAATTAGGCCATCGCCTTCAATTCGAAGTATCCGCTGCCGCCAGACGACTCGATTTCCCCAGCAGCCCATCAGCCACACAAGGAAGCTTAGGGTATCCCGTAGGGGAATCCACGGAAACCAGCGGATCAGAGGCATTGCACCCATGCTCCAACAGGCGATCGCAGCCTGTATGTAACGCACTACCACGAGACTCATACTGGCGATCGGTATCCACAGTGGAATTTCGCGATACCGCCAAGACAAACCGCATAAAATCAGTGCATATACTGAACCAAAACAGAAGAGCATTGTGTAATAAATATTACCCCGATTGAATCGAATCGTCCGTGACCACCGCAGTTCTCGACTGTAGAGTTGCCGGAGCGTTTCTCCATCCGTATTGGACTCTAAAATCTCTGATAAAAGTTCAACTTTGGCCCCGGTTTTGGCCACTCTCTTCCCTAAGTTATAGTCCGATCCAATGCGATTCATCTGGAGTCCTCCTGCGAGGCTTAAGGTCTCCCGATGAAGTGCGATCGTCATTCCAATGGCAAAGCGTAATCCCCCATCCAACGTGCGAGAAATTAATGCACTCGGGATAAAATCGCAACAGCGATTCAGGGATGCCAGTGCCCCTCCCAGTTGTCGGGGATTGCGCGCGATAAAGGCACAGGTGATGAGATCGGCTTGGCCTGTGGCGATCGGGGCTATCACCTCCCGAATGTAATGGGGATGCACCCAAATATCACTGTCTGCGAAAATTAACCAGTCGTACTGACAGGCTTCTAGTAAATAGCTGAGCGTACTGTCTTTGTAGTTTGCCCCCCTAGGAGGTAAATCAATGAAGAGGCGGACCCGATCGGGGTATTCCGCTTGGATCGCCTGTAGGGTGGGAATTGCTGGATCATTCGCATCAGCAATGCCAAACAGCACTTCATAGCTTCCACAGTCTTGCTGCTGACAGAAGGACTCCCAATTGCGCCTTGCCCGATCGTCCAATCCACAAATCGGCACCATCACCGAAACCGCGATCGAACCCGTTTCCTCAACCGAACCTTGAATGCACTCTTTAGTCCGCTGCCAAGGTTTAAAGAAAGCCAGAGTTGCCCCAATACAAGCAACATAAAACAGCCCGCAGCCTAGCAGCAGCGCGCCCACCCAGAGTTGAATCACAAAGGAGAAGAGTGACATACTCGCTAAATATAGAAGGTTCGATCGGTTAACTCGTGAATAGTACCAACTGATTTAACAAATACACTTGATCTATCCAGTGATTTATTGATTTCTGAATCGCTTGAGCCTTATGCTTTGGGACCCGATCGCAGCCGTCCGCGCAGCTCTTCTTTAATTCTTGCCAAAATAGAAGTCTCATCGAGAGAATCTAAAATCCGAGTCACCACCGCCTTCGGACCCGCCTCTCCCCAACTCGCCCCATTGGCAAAATACACCTTGGCCACCTGTCCAATGCCATAGGTGGAGACACCCGCCACTCCCGCCTGTGTCACCGCAACCGAGAGATAAGGCGCTAAGGACAATCCCCCCGTCACAGGTGCGGAAGCCCCTAATAAACTCTTTAACGTCCCTAGTCCCAGCGTTGCGAGCAATTCACTCGCGGTAATCCCTCCCATGGCGATCGCAATATTTTTGAGGAGACTCACTGCCCCTTTTTCCGTCATTGCAATGCCATAGAGCTTCGACAAGGTCAAAATCACTGCCACATCCACCGCCGCACTACTGACCACATCAAGGACCGTCACCGGATTTAGTGCGACCGCCAGGGACTTCGTGATCACCCCATTCCAAATCACCCGATCGGCAGCCCGATCTCGAATCTTGAGTTTGCGCTGAACAATTTGGCCACTCACCTCATCGGCATACAGCATGGAATTCAAGGCGACCAGCGCTTTTCCTTCCCGGTCCAGGATTTCCAAAATCTTCAGCTTGACCGCATCCACCTGGGGTGGACCTGCTTCCATTACCACTTTCAGTCGCCCATCTGCTTGTCGAGTGGCGATCGGGACCAGTGGCGCTGCCGAGGCCATGACAATTTCGTCCGGTGAGAGGAGCGTTTTGACCCGATCGTCGCGGATTTTTTCGTAGATGCTTTGGCGATCGGTGTCGGGGTATTGGTCGATTTTGTTGAAGACCAAGATGATGGGTTTGCCCACTGCTCTCAAGGCCGACAAGGCCCGATGTTCTACCTGCGTCATGTCCCCCGATACGACGAACATCAAGAGATCCGATCGTTCGGCAATCAACTGAGCCAGGGCCGCTCGATCTTCGCCTTCAACTTCATCAATGCCTGGAGTATCGATCAATTGGACATGGTTGACGATGGAATGTGCCCCTGAAGTCGCGCCCAAGTTTGGATTTAATCGGTCCCAGTCGGCTAACTGTTCCGTCTGTGTGACGCCATGGATGGCCCCTGTTCTAAAGGCATCTCGGCCTAAAAGCGCGTTGAGTAGAGAGGATTTTCCTCGGCCCACCATGCCAAAGGCCGCGATGTGAATCACGGATTGGTCTAATTTTTCCAGCATCGCCGTTAGTCCTGCGATCGACTGTTCGAGACCACTGCGCTCTAGGTCCGTCAAGTCTACCCCTGCCACTAAATCTTGCAGGGCGATCTTGGCTTGACGGTAGTTGAGTTCGGATTGGATCTCACTGAAGTCAACGATCGCCCCGTCAGGGATTTCTGGGTTCGCAGTGCGATCGGGGTCTGGATTCA
>JAAFJU010000093.1 GCA_013298165.1 Synechococcales cyanobacterium bin31.maxbin.ball.101
TCAACGTTTAACCCTAGATTTGCGAGGCTATGAACGCTTTGGTTCCACCTGAATCGGTGCATCTCCTGGAAATGACTACATTTCATATCTAGTGGCAAACACGGCAATTCTGGAAGAACCAAAAAAGTTCCCAACCCGAATCGCCATAAGTTTTTCTAAATCAGTAGCCCCATACCTTGATTAAAAATCCCCAACTCAATTAAAAAATCTCTAACTCAAATCGACAAAGGCTTGACTCGATCGCACCTTCCCCAACCCTTCCCGCAATCCAACTGTTACGAATCTGCATGACCGTGGGCGTTCTCAATATAGCGACCCTTCTAATCCCTAACTCGGTTTACAATCCAGAAAACTTAACGCATCCGGATCTAATGAAGCCGCGATCGCAGACTCTAGGACCGCTTCGATCGGATAGCCAATCTCATCAGCGCGACTATAAAAAGCATCCCGAATGTGTTTCGGCAATTTTTCAAGAAACGCCTGTGCGGTCGCAGCATCCAAATGATTCACGACTTCAATCACTTGCATAAATAAATCCCTCAAACGTCAGACATTGTTAGCAATACTCCAAAACCTATTAGATATTACTTCATAGCCTTATGACTCTACAACGGGAGAGGCTTCTGCTTTAGCATAGATTTCGCCACCACCGATCGCCTCTCCCCTCAAAAATTCCCAACTCAAATTGACAGAGGCTTTACTCGATGACCGAAGGTCGGTCGGAGACCATCGCACCTTCCCAAACCCTCCCCGTAACCCAACTGTTACGTATCTGTATGACCGTGGGCATTCTCAAGATAGTCAAATCTAAACAACTATCAGGAAACTGCATATGCCACGCATCAAACGAACCTCCGACATCATTGAAAAAGCTGCCGGACGCCTTTCAGGATTAAAATCTATCAACCCAAATCTCGACCTCGGCAAAGGAATCACCGCCGATGCCTTTCACGACATCATCGAAACTGCCCGCCAAAAAGTTGACGCTTACAACACCACCCTCTCCCGCCTAGACGCCGATCGCAACGCCATGCTCGAAGCCGAAAAAGCCGTCAGCGACTTCTCCGAAAAAGCATTACTCGGCGTCGCGTTTCAATACGGAAAAGATAGCCATGAATACGGAATGGCAGGCGGCATTCGCAAAAGCCAACGCAAACGATCGACTCGAAAAGCGATCGACACCGCCGCTTAGAAACAGAGTGGTTACGAGGCTCTTCGATTCGTTATAGACGATCGGGGAGCGATCGGAGAAAGCCAATTTTCTTTCTGGAAGGTTGGCTAACGATCGGGTAAACTGAAGATAAGTAAAATCCCCGCGATCCAGGAGAGAGGCATGTTAACCCTTGAAATGGCAATCCAAACCATCCAAAAACTCCCCCCAGAGCAGCGCAACCAAGCCATTCAATTTATCGAGTTCCTAGACTTCAAATCAACTCAATCCGCAACAACAGATCCACAAGCTCAACCCCTCGATCCCACCGAAGCCTTTTTTGAATTAGCAGGACTGTGGGAAGACAAAGAAATTACCATAGAGTCTCTACGCGCAGAAGCATGGCGGGAAGAGTAGTCATGGTCTTGTGTGATACCAACATTCTCATAGAATTTTACAAAAACAACCCTACGATCGTAAATGAACTACGATTGATTGGCATCGATCGGCTAGCGATCAGTGTCATCACTCAAGCGGAGCTGTATTACGGGGCAATCAATAAAGCCGAACTACTCAAAATTCAAAAGCATTTAAATCTACTCCCAAATTTCCCGATCGACCATCAAGTCTCTACACAGTTTATTCAACTCATGGAACGCTATTCCTTAAGCCATAAACTCGCGATTCCCGATGCACTAATTGCGGCTACAGCGTTAGTCAACAATATCAGTTTATACACGCTCAATCTCAAAGACTTTCGTTTTATTGAAGGCATAGATCTACATATCCCAACACCATAATAAAAAGCAATTAGGTCATGGAAGGCGGCATACCTAGCCAACGCAAACGATCGACTCGAAAAGCGATCGACACTGCCGCTTAAAAACGCTGTCAAAAAACATGGTGGGTCGATCGAGGTCGAGTCTACGAGCGGTCAAGGCACAAGCTTCATCATCCGACTCCCTATGGAACTGGATACCCCATAAAATTAAAATACCCTAAGCGCCATCCCGATCGCCGCCAGGTCAAGATTCACAGCGATAATCTTTTGTAATAGACCCAAACGCTAAAACCTCATCTTCATGGGACTGATCTCTCCAAGATTCTTCCAGTGCCTGCTTTTGCCACAACTGCATATTCTCTAAAGTCAATAAAAAATTGCAGTACTTTATTTCAGTTTCGCCTAGGGGAAACTGGTAGGTTTGATGTCTAAAAACAATAGGAGCAAAAAATGCATCCACTGCGGTAAATTTGTGACCTGCTAAAAACGGCCCCCCAAACGTTTCAATCCCTTCTTTCCAAATGGCACTCAGGCGAGAGGTATTCGCAAGGAGCTTGTCTGATAGTTCATTTAATTCAACTCTTAACCCGATATTCATTCCACAAGATTCACGCAATGTATTAAACCCAGAGTGCATTTCTGCAACCGCTGACCTAGCCCACGCCCTTGCCATCACATCACTCGGCCAAACGTCTTTGTGAGTTTCAGCTAGATATTCAACGATCGCAAATGAATCCCAAACGACAATATCAGAATCATGCAAGCAAGGAACTTTTCCATTGGGCGAAAAGCTTGAGTAATCATGATTTCCAAACGGATGCATTTGTTCTTCAAAGGGAATACCGAGTTCCTTCATCAAAAGCCAAGGACGCAATGACCAGGAAGAATAGTTCTTATTGGCAATGTGCAATAGGTACATAGTTTAGCGACCAGTTCATCTCTGATAATTTATCCCGGTTTTAGAGGACCGTACAAGCTGGTTCATCTGAAGAATTATAAATTTTTACGATCGATCGGCTTCATATCCGATCGAGACCTGCTCCCACTGCACCCTCATGACAACGATCGCCACACAATATGTCCTGCCATCACCACCGTCACCCAAACCCCCAACTGATAGGACACATTACGCCAAGGTTGAAGGGCTTTGAGATAGCTAATCATATGAATAATTCGTGCGATCGCAAACAACGGCAAATAGATCGCTACACCTGCTGACCAACAGTTCAATTGCAGATAAACGATCGAGATAAACAAAAACATAGGAATATTTTCGCCATCGTTCCGGAGAACACTTTGGGCACGATCGACTAAATCACTTTGCCTCGAAGCATTCGGCTTTTTGCCAAATAGTCGATCGAACATCACCGCATCTTCAGGATTCGCAAATCCCCGATGCTGATAGCGCCCATACCCCTGCACCAGAACCGCTGCAAACATTTTCAAAAACAGCACGACTACGGTTAATCCATAGATCTTCCAACTATCCATCAACGGTCACTCCATCAATCGACGTGAACTGAATTTGATCCTAAAGTTAGCAGTTACTAAAGTAAAGTAGTTACTAATTAGTAACCCACTCAAAACCCGCTCCTCCCATGGTCAAATCCAAATCCCAAAATCCCCTGGAGAAACTCCTCAACCAAATCTCGGGTCCTTGGACGATGTATATTCTGTGCGTCTTGGATAAAAATGGCTCCCTGCGATTTGGGGATTTGCGACGGCAGGTGGAGGGCATTTCGCCTAAGGTGCTGACCGATCGATTGCGGATGTTAGAGGCGATCGGTATCGTCCATCGGGATTACAATCCGACGATTCCACCCCAAGTCAGCTACGCCTTAACCGATCGGGGCAAAGAGCTTTCTCAACCGCTGTATCAGTTGTATGACCTAGCAACACAGTGGTATGGGGAGGTTATTGAAGAAGATGGCGTTCAAACACCTCATACTCCATCGGCATTTTGATCTTGAAGTGCTGGCAAATAGCTTTAACATCCCGATAATCATCCTCATCGAATTGATAGGCTGTATGAAACTTCACGACCCACTCTGGCGAGATGCACTTCACAGGATGCCCATTCACTGAACCCTTTCCAGTCAGTGATTCCAATGGGTAGGCAATCCCATAAATATGATTTCCTGCGGCATCAAACGTATAAGTGTGAATATCAATCTGATGACCTTGACGATCGCCTAGGACAAAGTTGAAATCGCTACTATCAGCGCGCTGGATATCCTTGTAGCCCTGCGCTTCTAGCAAAGCACGGACTTGTAATGAGTCTTTGTGTTGAATTGCAATATCCAAATCGGCGTGAGAACGGGTTTGTTTTTCAAGCAACGCATCAACACCCCATCCACCATCTAGATAAAACTCCATATGATGCCGATCGAACAGTTGCACAATCTCAACTACGTCATTTAACTTCATTTCAGAAAGGGAATTTTCCATGGTTCTCTTTAATTAGTCCTCACCAAAACTCATCAAAATCCGTTGGTTCCATTGCTTTCCAGCGCTCCCACTCTTGCTTCACCGCCTCCATTTCAGCCACCAACCCCAACTTCTCCCGCCGCCAAATCTCCGATCGACACCAGCTCACTTTCATCTGAATATAATACCGATCGTACTCATCCACAAACCCATGTCCATGATGCCAACGACGACTGATGTCATTGCAAACATGATAGCGGCTGGTTAACGTCTGAAATCCTAACGTAATCAACTGAGACATCGCCCAATGCAACATCGCCGTCGCCACCCCTTGCCGCTGAAACTCCGGTCGCACATACAACAAATCCATAAACGCATCCTGGGGCGATCGTTGACTCACTAACAGCAAGCCGATTAACGTCTGGGAATCCGGAGCCAATGCGATCGCCGATGCCGACAGCGCCTCACCTCGGGTGCCCGCAAAGTATTTCCCAATGTCCTTAGTTGCCGCTGCTTGAATGTCCTCCGTTGGCCACCCACAAAACTCCACCGATGGCGAGAACGCTTCAAAATAACCCGCAAGCATTCGATCGCGATCGTCCGGTGTCACAGGCACGATCGGATGGGTCGGTGTGAACGATCGGGGAGAAAGCTGAATGATGGTCTTCACGCCCATCCCACGGGGTGTCAAATGTGCGTGACCATCCCAATACTCAACCTTCCATCCGAAAGGACGCTCCATCACGTCAAAGGCTTCATAGGACATAGGAATAACGGGCAGTTCCATAGGCGAGTCACCGATCGAAATTTTGTCGAAAACTACCCTAATATTACATTTCTCAGGTCCAAGTTTCATTCAAGACTTTTTCAAAACCAAACGAATGACAGCGGCTTTTCCGTTATGAGATTTTCCCTCATGCAGTTCCGTAATGGTCTCCACCAGTTCCAAAATTTCACCTCCAGCAAAATCCTGTCGCAGCATTTCTGGATCAAATAGCATCGCTGGATTGTTGGGACCACCGGAAGCATACTCGCGCTGATACTGAAGCTGTTCAGGGTTAAATCCTTCGAGAATAATCAGTCCACCGGGCTTAAGGCTGTACAACATCGATCGGTGCATCCGCTGTCGGACATCGGAATCAAAATGCACATAGATCGATACCACTAAATCGTATGCAGCTTCAGTCCATTCCCAATTCGTTAGGTCAGCACATTGGGTTTGTAACTGGACCTGTTTCCGATCGGCGAGGGCTTGCATTTTTTCTAATCCGATCGGAGATAGATCAACAGACAGCACATCCAGTCCCTGCTGCGCTAACCAAACGCCATTACGACCTTCACCATCGCCCACGACAAGGGTTTTCATTCCCGGTTTTAATAGCGACTGCTGTGTTGTCAGAAATTGATTCGGTTCAGTCCCAAAGGCATAATCGGATTGGCTGTAGCGATCGTCCCAGAATTTCGAGTTGTGACCTGTAAACATACGTATTACACTCCCAAATCAGTTGATTGAGATGATTCTGACATGACAGGCGTTACAATGGGGAAACAATCGCTAGGAGACCGCATCCATGCCTCAAATATTACAAGCCCGAGACGTAGACCTAGAGCAACTCCAAGAAGAGTTTGGGTTAGTGCATCTTAGGGAGCAAAAGCTGTTTGCAGAAGGCTCGATCGAGTTACCCAGCTTGACGGCTACTGAAATGAAATTATTAGATGAAGTGAACGAGGAGTTTTCCTATTTATCGACTAAAGATGCCTTAGAGCCGATCGTCAAAATGGTTGTACTGTCACCGCTTTTACGCATTGCAGGCTTTTTCCGTCCTCCATTTAAGATTACAGCAGAAAAGAAAGTGGAGATTGTGACGGAGGATGAGGGTCTGATTGTCCGTGGGTTGATTGATTTATTGGTATTTTATAACCAAATTTGGGTTGTGACGATCGAGGCGAAACGTGCCGCCTATTCTCTCAAGGTTGCGTTTCCCCAAGTACTGACTTATATGTTGGCAAGTTCGACTTCACAACCAATCGTCTCCGGATTGGTCACTAATGGCAGCGAGTTTCGCTTTATTCAATTGCATAAGAGCGAAACCCCGACCTATGTCATGTCAGATTTATTGTCGATTGATCGAGGGGATGACCTGTACCGAGTCGCGCAGATTTTAAAATACTTGGGTCAACAGATTAGCTGAAGTTGTGTGGACATTATGCCTCAGCAGGATTGAGGGCCATCATTTGCCAGGTGACGAAGGTGCCGATCGGACTCCACAACAAATAGGGCACCAGTAACCAGGCCGCTCCTTGAGAAACCTGTGCAACTAAAATCGTCAATGCGACCGCCACAAAAAATCCTGTCCCGCCCAAGATGACACCCACACGCAATCGTCTAAAAAAGCACATCACAGAGGTATAGGACAGCGTGACAATCTCTAGAAGGGCATAGAGAAACATCAGACCGATCGATCGAGAACTCCCCGGTTCTGTCTGCCAGGTGGCATAGGCTGACCAAGCCGCTGCAATAAAAATCGTGGTCCAAATAATCGGAATCGCCCATTCAAAGGTCAACCAAGCCGGACGCCGTAACCGAAAGAACCAGCGCTGATCGCTTTTAATCAATTGATTTAAAATCACGCCGATCAAAACAGCGACGATGCCAATCACCAACCAAGCTGGAATCATTTTAATGCCTCTATACGATCGATGCATCAATAGCATAGTAGAGGACTTACCTTTCTTGTCAGATTTCTCGTCAACGGTCCACAAATAACAAGTTTTACAAATATTTTACGAACAATAAATGAAGAAGCGATCGGCGATCGTGAAGTCTAAGTAATTATACGGGGGTGATAGTTCGTTTTTAAGATGCAAAAAGATAGACTCTTGCGTAGGAGTTCGCTGGATATTGGGTTATCCAGGCATCAGTCATCTTACCGGAGAAAATCGTCATGTCCGAATTAAAGACCGCTATTTTAAATCAACCGCTTCATTCCTTTTTTCAACAGGGTCCTTTTAATCCCCATCCCACCCATACTTCAAAGCCCGCTTCTAGCTTCGCTCTAGCGGGAAGTACGACCGAGCTTTCGAGATTTAGCCATTCTCCCAATCAAACGACAACATTTACGGATACTAAAGTCATTGCCAATGCATTCTCCCCGAATAGTGCCCGCGCGATCGCAGATGCCAATGCCATCTTCATCGGTGGATCAAATGTCCCCACACCCCAAACAGGAAGTTCAGCAGATGCCCTGAGTATTGCCGATGGAAATGGTCTGAACTATCAAGCTCAAGCGATCGCTCGAACCCAAATCAAGGGCTTGGACTTTTATATCAAACCGAAAGAAACGTTCAAGTTCGATTTTCAAGGGTTCATGTCCCTGACGGCTCAAGGGAATGGCAATCGTCAACAGTCCTATGCACAAGGTCGCACGACGTATTTGGTTTACGGAACCAACGATCGGGGTCATCAGACATTGCTCGATCAATTGATTGTTGAAGGGCGGCAATATAGCCCCTTTAATGGTGCTCCTAATGGTCTGAGTGTCGGGGCTGCAATGGTGAGCAAAGGGTTCAAACTGAATTTCAGTTCTCAGCCATTGCCACTGTCCTCCAATGCTCTAAGTTTCAATGGAACCTACAGCCGCACCTTCAACAGTGCAATGCGAATTACCCTCGTTGAAACACAGCAAACCAATGCAAAGGTTAGCTTTGCATCCCGTGGTAAAGCTTAGATGATGACAAATCAAGCCGATCGTGCTGACGAGTACGATCGGCTTGATTGCGTCGATACGGGCTGAACCAGTCTCACCGTTCCATCAGGACTCACCTGAAATACAACATCATCTTGAGTGTCAATTTCTGTAATGACTTCATAGCTATTACAATCACCGGAACTCTGGGCATGGGCATAGGACTCCCGCCAACCTTGAGGAGTTTGTTGATAATGATGTTTTGTTTGCCATCGGCCCTGTGCTGTTTCACCGGATGTAGAACTGGTTTCAGATCTAAATTCAGAGTAGTTCATCAGACATTACCCCAATCCTAAAAAGTATGAATTGAACAAATCATGATTTAGTCGATCGTTGAGGTGAGACTTTCAGCAGGTGCATCATAATGCATCCAGCGAATCTGCTCTTCGGCCAGCCATTGATCTAATAATTCAGTTAAAAGCTGAGTCCGAATTTCAGGTGTCATGACGGCTGGAACCATTCGTCCCACCCAAAAAATCACAAATCCGGTGTCAGTCTCGATCGGTGCTAACACCTGATGCTCAAGAGCATCGAAGATCACCTGAGCCTGGGAATTCGAGAACTCCCAACGATGCCGCAAACCCTCAAACCCACAGCGATCGCGGATCTCTCCAGATTGACCATAGGCATAGACCGCTTCAAAAAAACTAATTTCTCCACTTTCAATTTGATAAAACACTTCTTGAGCAAAGGTCTGCTCTAAAATGTCTAAACGATAAACAGCACGACGATCGTAATTTAATTGATTTTCTGCAAAGATGCGCTCAACGTCTCCCGCAAATAAATGCTCAGCCATAAGCGATCGAAGCAATTGATCCCGAATTCCCTGCTCCCATTGTTCCGGTGTGACCTGTTCAGCCTGGAGCCAAGCGATCGTATCACTGCTGCGCTCTAGTCGCCGCTCTAACCGCTGCCGATCGCCCTCGGCTTGGATATGCTCCTCAGATACAGTTATGCCACGCTCTAGGGCTGCCGATCGAAGAATCTGTACCTGAATCCAATTCTCACAAATTTTCCGATAGTCTAGGCGTTCTTGTAGGAGTTCAACAATCTGATGGGTTGCGATAATTTCAGTCATATCACTGTCAGTATTTCTTTATCTATGACTTGCTTAATTCAAAATGCTTAAAAAGCAAGAAGCTCACATAAAAAGATATATGCGAGCAACCTGAATATTGCAACACCTGGATAGTTTAATCAAAAGTGCAATAGTTAGTAGGAAATACGAACCCCAACTCGAACAGCAGCAGTTCCATTGACGGTCGCTGCTCCTCCAGCCGCTGCCGCTGCTGCCGCTGTCGCTTGATAGGAAGCCGTATATCCAGAAATGGAGGAATTTGCTCTTGCTCCGGCTACTGCCACACCTGATGCAGAGGCCGTTGCGAAGGGACGACCTGCGCCCTGAATGGCATGGCCTGACGCAGTATTAAATGATGTCGTATCAACATCCATCCATTCCAAAGCATCTAAATCTTTAATTTGCATGATAGAAACCCTTTAAAACCATGATTAATTCGTTCATTAATAGTAATGGCCCGCAACATTGAATTTGCAGGCCATTACTATTAGTGTCGCAATAGAATACTATTTCGATGCACTTGCATAGGAACCCGATCCAGAATATGCAAATACACCTGCAACAGCTTCAGCGGAAGTGTAAGTCTTAGTGAGAGTGAATTTACCGATCGCAAGAGCATCAGCACCAGCGATGGCAGTAGCAGTACCCTTAATCTTAGGCTTACGTGATCCGCCTGCGATAGTTTGAGTAGCCGTTTCGATGTGGTTAAGATCGTTAATTTTCATGTGAATAGCTCCAAGTAGGTTTAATTTATTGCGGTCAAGCATTTGCTCGATGTAATTACTATATAAAATTGCATTGTTTTAGTATTGCCAATTTGGCAGTTATTTAATTCTAAAATAAACCCCCTAATCAGACTAGGACTGATTAGGGGGAGACAGTTTTAAAGGGCTTCGATTTAATCGATTTTACCCAACTGAAATCATAGAATTACTACTAGAATACGAAATATCATAGCCAGAAATTCTGCCTACTATACTGATTGCTGAAAGAGAAATAATTCCATTATCTAATACAGTAGATAGACTTTCCTCTCTAGTAATACTTATGTCTAAGCCTGTTAGCTCTTCCATTGAAGAAAGACTTAATCCACCTTGAATTCGATCGGTCATAGACCGGGGCATAGCCTGCCCGATCGTCAATACTTCCATTATGTCTAAATCTTGAATTTTCATGATGAGTATAATCCTTTAGGAAGAGATTTTTAGCATGGAACATCGGTCCAGATTAATTCAATTTATTGAGTGAGATCTTGCCAGATTGGCATAAATACTATTCTCAGATTTAATTGAGATTAGGACTCGGCTTTTTTAGATCGGGTTTGATTTTTGATGAGTCGAGTATAGGTTCGGTAGGGCATATATTCTGAAGGATTACGACCCATTTGTCGCAGCATCAAGACACAGGCCCAAGAGTATTTTCCATCTAAAATAGCTGTCATAATATGTTCAATTTCATGAGAATTTGATCTTTCAGGATGCATGGTCCGTCCTTTAGGTTGAGTAAACATATGAAATGAATGAGTAGAATGCAGCAAAGTTTTAGAAGCGTTTTAAAGAATTACAGGCTGACGTTGCCTTGAAGCTGTCGAATGGGATCTAGCAGCAAATCCATAATCCGACGACGGCGAGTCATGATCTCTGCGGTCCCGGTCTGGCCTGTTTTCAATAAAACTTTTTGGCCTCGTATTTCAATATCAGGCCGATCGAGGGCAATGTCCACTCGATACACTTGGCTGCCATTTTCCAGCGCTTTGCTATCCGGGGAGACCGATAGGACCTTCCCAGAGACCAGCCCAAAATCCTGATAGGGAAAGGCATCGAGTTTGATTTGCGTCGTCATTCCAGGCTTGACAAATCCTGCTTCTTGGCTGGGTAGTAGCGTGGACAAAATCAATGGTTTTCCCTGGGGTGAGATCTCGGCGATCGCATCTCCAGGCTGCACGACTTGACCGCTATGTTTAAGATTTAAGGTTGTAATCACCCCGCTGGTCGGTGCATAGACGTAGCGTTGATCTTTTTTCGCTTTTGCCGTTGCAATCTGGGCTTTAACTTCGTTCATTTTGCCCCGAATTTCGGCTTGGCGTAGACGGAGTTGTTCGATCTCCTGCTGTGTGGAGAGCTGTGCTTGAGTCGCTTCCGATCGTTTGCGCTCTAGGTCTGCTTTTAAGCGTTCCCGATCGCCGATCGCTTGCTCTAATTTGCCCGTCCCTTCCGTAATCGTCCGTTCTCGCTCCCGAACCGCCTGTTCCATTTGGACCACTTGGTCTCTGGGATAGCCCCCTTCATTCGCTAAGATCCGAAACTTCTCAATCCGTTGGCGTTGAACATTAATTTCTTCTTCAATCTGTCGATTCAAAGCACTCTGGGTATTGGCCAGCGCTTCATTTTGGCTAAGGGTAGCCTGCTGAGATTGAACATCACTTTGAGCAATCATCGATCGCGTTTCCAGTTGCGATCGTATTTTTTCCATCATCACCTGAGTTTGGTTCAGTTCACCCTGCTGCGCCATCAGCACCGTCTGAAGCTGCTCCACGCCCTTCGTATCCAGCTCAGACTCTAGCGCAACCAGCACCTGCCCTTTCTCTACCTTGTCTCCCTCTTTGACAGTCAACTGCGCCACTTTCCCCAGTTCTACGGGCTGTACTTTGACAGCGGCATCCTGTGGCCCAATTTTGCCAGGAGCCTTGGCCACCTCATCCACCTGCCCAAACCAAGCCCAAGCCATGAATCCGCCTAAAAACACCAATGAAGCCAATGCTAACTTCACAGGCAACGTAGATGCAGGCTGATCCAAAATGGTCTGAACGGAATCGGACCAAGGTGAAATCGAAATGCTGGAGACTAATGCTGGCGATCGATCGCTTCTCGATCGTTCAACTGGATTCTTATTGGGAATGCGATCGGTTGAACGATCGTCCATGCGATTATTCGGTGGAGATTTTAAACTCACCATGATATTAAATCCTGAAATAATGTATAGAGCACAAGCTAAAACCTAGAATTTCCTCAATCCTCATAGTCCCCCTTTCTAAGGGGGATTTAGGGGGATCGGGGCTTCGCAATGACTAAGCCACTAGCTAGCCAATTGCTGCTGAGCTAAATGGAAGTACAATCCTCGCTTCGCCATCAACTCAGCATGATCCCCTTGCTCAACCAGCAAGCCCCGATCGAGGACTAAGATCAAGTCCGCACGCTGAACGGTGGACAATCGATGGGCAATGATAAAGGTGGTTCGATCGCGGCTGATTCGATCGAGATTTTGTTGGAAGCGACGCTCGGATTCAGTATCTAATGCACTCGTCGCCTCATCGAGGATCAACATCGCTGGATCCCCCAAGAGTGCCCGTGCGATGGCCACCCGCTGCCGTTGCCCTCCAGAAAGATTGGCCCCGCGTTCGCCCACTTTAGTTTGATAGCCCAAGGGTAGCTCTTGAATAAACGCATGAGCCTCCGCCAATTTTGCAGCCTGGGTAATGTGATCCAAAGCATAGTCAGACCTGTAAAGTTGAATATTTTCAGCAACGCTACCAGAAAACAAAAAGCAATCTTGTGGAACTACGCCGAGCTGCGATCGTAATGACTGCGGTGACACCTGATCCGTCGCATAGCCATCAATCAAAACTCGGCCCTTCGTGGGTAGATATAAGCCCTGTAAAAGCTTGACTAAGGTAGATTTTCCTGATCCACTGCGACCCACGATCGCCACGGTTTGACCCGGTTGTACCGTAAAAGATAAATTGGAAATCGTGGGATCTTCCTCTAGTCCGTCATAGGCAAAGACCACTCGATCGAAGCGAACTTCACCAGCGATCGTAGGCATCGCGGTTTGGGCTAGAGGGACCCAAGGGTCATTTGGCGAATTATCCAGATCCGATGCCAATCCTGTGATTGTTTTGGGATTAGCTCGGACATCTTCAGGCGTTGCAGCAAACACATCGTTCAGACGTTCGATCGCAATTAAGACCTCCTGGAACTCGTCCCACACCCCGATCACGGCCAACAGAGGCGAAAGCACATTGCCAATCAGCATATTAAAGGCGACAAATTGTCCGATCGTCAGTTGTCCCTGGATTACCAACATGGCTCCATACCACAGTAAAGCAGTAGAAGCGATCGTTTGAATCATCCCTCCGGTAAGATTGACATTATTGGCTAACTTCTGATATCGAAAGCGTTGATTGAGTAAGTTGACCAGTCGCTCCTCCCAGCGCCAGCGCAGGTCCTGCTCTGAGGCCGTGGATTTCAGCGTGGCAATGCCGCTCATGATCTCCACAGACAGGGAGGTCTCTTCACTGTCCGCCTTAAACATCGATCGCGAAACCCGTTTCATAAATGGGGTCGCCACCAAGGTCAAGATCGCAAACGGTGGAATCATTGCAATCACGAGCAACGCTAGTTTAGCGTTGTAATAGAGCATCAATCCGACATAGACGATCGCCATCGCTGCATCAAGCCAGACCGAAACAGCTTGACGAATTAAAAACTGTTGGATTTTAGAATTTTCTTGAATGCGGGTCAGAATGTCGCCCACATGACGATCTTCAAAAAACTTCAACGGCAATCGCAAGGTGTGGCGCATAAAGCCACTCATCAATGTCAAGTCCAAGCGATTGGCAAAGTAGTCGAGCAGGTATTGCCGAACTGTCATTAGCCCCACTCGCCAAATCCCGAACATCAAAGCCCCGATCGCAAAGACATGTAAGGCACTCAGGCTCTTTTGAACCACCACCTCATCAAGGATAATCTGCGTAAACATGGGCGCAACTAACCCAAAGACCTGAGCCAACAGCGTAATCCCAATAATCTGACTCAAGACTCCAGACTCTTTCACCAGCAACCCCGCAAACCGCCCCAGTCCCTGAGTCGCTTCGGGCTTCTGTCGATGGAATTCGCTGGTTGGCTCTAACAGCAGTGCGTAACCCGTCCAATGCTGCTGGAACGCCTTCTGTGAAAATTTCTTTTGTCCGCCAGCAGGATCCGCAACCAATACTTTGGAGCCACGACCAGGATAGACCACCACGTAGTGTTCTCCTTCCCAATGGGCAATCCAAGGCGATCGGATCTTTGCCAAGTAATTCCAACTCGCCCGCACAGGACGGGCCTGAAAGCCGATCGCCTCTGCTGCCTTTGCAATGTGCTGCAACTGCGCGCCCGATCGTCCTACATGGCACAATTCCCGCAACTGGGGCAAGGGGTAACGCTGTCCCCAGTATTGAGCGATCATGGCGAGACAAGTGGGTCCACAATCGGAGGTACTTTGTTGCTCAATGTAAGGTCTTCTACCTAACAACAGCGATCGTCCTCGGCGTTGAGCAGCGGGAAATTCAATAATATTTGAGGCAATACTTTGGGATCTAAACCGATCGTCAGGTTTTGATGACAAACCTTCGTGATCGACCTGAATCGGTTTAGGAGAAGTGCGTTTGGATAAAGCAGAATGCTTGGGTAAATCAGTGGGAGAAAAGGGCTGCGATCGGACCGTGAATTTTATCTCTAATTGGTGTTTCCAGTCTTGCCATTGTGCCAAGAGAAATACATTTATATCATTTGATTGTTGTAGTAAATGATGCAGTGATTCTGGATCCAGATAGGCCAAAACCGTATTTCGAGAAGCAACCATGCGATATTCCGAAAAAGCTGACTGAATAGGTCCATATTCAGGCAAATTTCGAGATTTAACTAAGTCTTGAATGGGAACAAAGGGTACGCCAGGTGTTAGATGTGCGATCGAAGTCTCATGCGATCGAATGTCATCAGTTACTAATAGACGGATTCCACCCTCACAAATCCACCATAACCCACCTTTTAAGTCTTTAGTATCCTGATCCAGTGGCAATTGACTCAGGTATAAACTATCACCCAAATTCAGTATTCGCCTAGAAAATTGTTGATTATAAGCTTGAGCTAAGCCACCCAAAAAGTCTGATAGAGAAGCCAATCCTGGAGCGACTTCATTAGGGTCAGAAGTCTCACAGATTTTCCCAGACTTACTCCAAGAGAGGGATGAACAGGGATTTTCAGATGAATAGAGTTGAGTAGATACTGACTTTAATTTATGATTAATCATGGTATGCACCCAGCTTTAAAAGCGATGTAAAACTCAGAATCAAAGAGATTTTGCGCAAAATTTCCGTCAGTTTCGAATCTAAGATTCCATTCGAAAACGAGGCCATCCGATGACACCTCAGCTCTATCATTAATAGATTAAGATCTATACAATGATTTACGTAAACTAGTGGCTACTAAATTAGTTTACATACCTAAAATTACAAAAATGATAAAAAACAGAAGTATGATGACCTTATAAGAACATAATCTTTCTAAATCTATCAATACGTTGTTTAACGTACGTCTCTAACGAGAAGAAACTTGATCCCCCTATGATTCTGCTATTGCAAGACTTCGCAGCTTATTCATTTGTCAAAATATTTATATTTTTGCGTAATGTTTAAGGCTTTGACGTATCTCTAACGTAATAAGTGATTTATTTACTCCCAACCCTTTTATTTAGTAGGAGAAGTTTAGTGGACGGAATGGTTAAGTCAGAATTTACTGACAAACTGGGATTTCTAAATCGTCTTTGTTCTGGACGATCGCCCTTAACTTGTCAGTACGATCTTCTGATGGAATTGCAATCCCATCTCTCTTGGGAGCAGGTTATTTTATTGGAGGGTTTTCAACCTTGGATCCTTCCCTTAAATGAGTGCGTTTCTTTCTCGGTTCCAGAACAGTTTTGTTCAATAGGCATTTGGCAATGGGATATATCGGATCAGGGCGATCGGAAGATTCAGATTCAAGATGATGAATGGAGTGATGTGTGGCGTGATTGGTGTCATACACTTTCCCGGCATTACCAACTGCCGAATGGGGTCTTAATGATGATTGATATTGTCTTGGGGGAAACTCGAAAGTATCAAGTTCCGATTGTTATTTTGAGAAGTACGGGCGCATTTAATAAAATCGAACTTGGAACGCTGCGAATGGTGCATGATGCGCTTCAGCAGATTGTGGATCAAGCGATCGTTCTAGAGAGTTTAATGAGTTCTTCCAAAGATGAACCAGAAGTCGTCACCACGAGTGAAACGCTGTCGTCACCTCTGGACGATCGCCCCGAACCCTGCATTCAAAAATGTCTCAAAACCCTAGGACTCACGCCGCGACAGGTGGAGGTGATGCATTTGATTATTAAAGGGAAAGAACTGGCTGCGATCGCTCAAGAGTTGGGTTGTACGGAAGCCACCGTCCGCAAGCATGTTGAAAATCTCTATCGTCGTCTCGGGGTGCAGACTCGGACGGCGGCGATCGCTCAGGTCTTGGAGACGATCGGCATTGTTTAAATTGAAAACATTGGCTTGGATCTAGAACATTGGCTTGGATCTAGAACATTGGTTTGAATCCCTAAAACAATTCACTCCGAATTCTCCATAAAATTGTGTTGGGTTCAATTTGATTCAGTACTTCCTGAATCACAGTATTTGCACCTTGATCTCCCCAAGTACAACCCCGTTCTAAATAAACCTGCGCGGCTCTACCTACGGCATAAGCGCCATACCCCGCTACACCCGCCTGGACCGCTGCTACGCCTGCATAAGCCCCCAATCCTGGGTTGTCGCTACTGAGCGCGCTCACGGCTTTCCCTGCGCTTAGCACAATGCTACTGGCGACTTCTCCAACTAGCATTCCGAGTGAACTGCCCACGATCGCAGTTAATAGCCGTCCAGCTTCATAGCGCGTCAATGGAAACCCATACAATTCTGCCAATGCTCGAATCATCAATAAATCTGTAATGGTCCCACCAATCCAATCTAAGCCTGGAATGGGATTTGCGGCGACGGCGATCGATTTGAGTCTGACAAATTTCCAAATTAAAGCGTCTGCTTCAGCCGATCGAGCCGTAACAATATTTTCCACCATGCGTTCTTCAGCCGATCGGGCTTGAGTCAGGGCATTTAAAGCCAAAAGCGATCGGCCTTCTTGATTCAAAATTGTTAAGATCTTCGCCTTTAATTCATCGATCTGCGGCGGCAATTTCTCCCATTCAAAACTCACCGTTCCGTCAGGTCGCTCAATTCGAACCTTTATGGGCGAGGGGTTTGCGGCAATCAAGACAATCTCATCTTTGGATAGCATTTGTCGCAATGCATTGCCTTCTCCAATAAAACTTTCTAAACTCGCCAAACTTTCATAGATCTCATTGCGTTGCCGATCGGGATAGAGATCAATCTTGTTAAACACTAAAATCAATGGTTTCTGCGCCGATCGTAATTCACACAAAGCTTTAAATTCAGTTCTAGTCAAATCACCGGATACTACAAATAAGATCAAGTCCGATCGGGCAGCGACATCCCTCGCCATTTCTGCGCGGTCTTTGCCATCAATTTCATCGAGTCCCGGCGTGTCGATCAATTCAATCTGTGCAGTGGCGACATTGGTGGTGACGATCGTGCCACTCTCCACCAGTTTCCCACCGGGCTGCCATTCAATTACGCGAGGTTTCTGGGTAATGCCGTTAATGGGACCTGTTTCTAACAAGTCCTCACCCAGCAATGCATTAATTACCGCCGACTTCCCCCGACTCACCAACCCAAACACCGCCAATCGCACCACATTCCCATCAATCTTGGCAAGCGTGGTGGTGAGTTGCGCAAGTTCGGCTTCGAGTTCGGCTTCGAGGCGGGGGTTGGGCATTCGTTTTTTGGCCGATCGAAGGTGCTGCGAATAGCTCACGACGGTCTGCCGCAAGCTAGCACGTGCGCGGTTCAGGTGGGAGGCCGAAGCGGGGGGACGGGATTCAGTCACGATCGGGCTAAGCTAAACTTAGTTAAAACGATGGCCGCATCATACTCTATGAAACAGGTTTGTTTACAGGTGGGTCGATCGGAATGACCATATAGTACAGCTTAGCTCTGCCACCAGTAGCGCGGAATACGCGCTTTTTAACATAATCGATTGCATAGTCATCTAGGATTTTGTACCCAGTACTTTGGATAATACTCGGTTCAGGTTCAAATTGCCCTTGAGCATTGACAGCAATTTTTCCTTGACCATTAACAGCAAATCCAACGATCGCTGTTCCATACTTTTCTTTTACTTTCTGAGCGTAGTCAGGAATAACCGCAACAGGCTGTCCATTCACTACTGTCGGATAGCTAAGCGTTTTAGTTGGAGTGTCAATGAACTCAGGATTTGGAAATTTTTGGCCTGAGTTATTCAATATTTCTGATTCTTTTGAATCGGGTCTAGTTCCCCATGAAGAGATGATTGTCCCGACTGCGGTTTGATCACCGATCGTAGGACCCGTTAGCTTTGAGTTGAAATCATAAGTCCCCTTGGGTGCGGCTGCAATAATATCCGCATCACTAGGTCGGTTTACTTTTTGTGGGGTGGTTTGAGATGTGGATGCTGGTGTTTCGGCAGGTTTAGCGGATTCACCTGAGGTCGTGCCTGGAGGCATTGCACCAACCGCAACAGTGGGTAAAGGACCGGGAGGGGTTTCAGCTCTCTTTTGATCCTCTGCTTTTTCAGTCGCTTGTTTTTGCGCGATCTCAATTTTCTTAATTTGCTCCTTACGATCGGCTTCCTTTTTGGCAATCTCTGCTAATGCTGCGCTGTTGTCAGTAGCGGGTGGATTATAGGTGTACGTCGGCTGATCAAAGGTCAGTCCGCCGCTAGGGAGGTTCCCAAAATTCGTTGCAGGCGGATTTGTAACTGAGGGAATCGGTGGGATGGTCAAGCCACTGTTGGTCTTAGGCAACAGGGATCCAGAGGGAAATTGGGTTTGGGCCAAATCGGGTGGAATTTGTGACTTTTCTTGATCCGTCAAAACGGTGGTCGCCACAGGCTGAACATCGGGCTGCTTTTCAGACCCCGCCACCACAGGCAACCCTAAGAAAAAAATCGCATGAGCCACAATTGCGCCCCCGAAGGCGATCGTCATTGGCTCTTTAAAAATTGCAGGAACCGCCTCAGCCCAAGGAGGCTCATTCGACCAAGCTG
>JAAFJU010000079.1 GCA_013298165.1 Synechococcales cyanobacterium bin31.maxbin.ball.101
GCGGACCATAAAAGAGGAGGAAGTGGATTTATCAGAATATCGGAATTTCACCGAAGTGTATCAACAGATTGAGAGGTTCTTGGAGGATGTGTACATGAAAAAGCGAATTCATTCATCATTGGGATATTTAACACCGGATGAGTATGAAAAGAAATGGGAAGAGCAACGTAATCAGAAATGTGATATAAAGGAAAAATCTCCTTAAATCCATTTCTTTCCTGTCCGAAGTTAGGGGTTCACTTCAATTTTTTATGTTGATAGGCATGAGTCATGAATCGATCGCACTCTATGGTTGGGTTGGTATTAATCGCGGCGATTGGTTCTCCCCAAGATGCGATTGCTCAAATCACGTCTGATGGCAGCTTGACAACCCCGACGATCGTTTCTCCCAATATGAATGGGAAAGATTTTCTGATTGATGCAGGGACGCGATCGGGCAATAACCTCTTCCATAGTTTCAGCCAATTCTCAGTTCCTACCAGTGGTTCTGCAATTTTCAACAATGCGACAGATGTGCAAAACATCTTTGGTCGTGTCACTGGAAATCAAGTTTCCAACATCAATGGCATTCTCAAAACCCAAGGCAGCGCGAGTTTGTTTTTGATGAATCCTAATGGAATTGTGTTTGGGCCGAATGCTCAATTGCAGTTAGGCGGATCGTTTCTGGGAACGACGGCGAGTTCTATCAAGTTTGCCGATGAAATTGAATTCAATACGGTGAATGCAACGCCTGAATTATTAAGTGTTAAGGTGCCGATCGGTTTACAAATGGGACGCAATTCAGGACGCATCACCGTCCAAGGTCTAGGACATCAACTTTTCATTTCTAAACCATTTATCCCGTTTGAGCAGCGGGATCCTTCGGTGGGTCTAAAGGTCGGGGCAGGTCAGTCTCTTGGATTAATCGGTGGAGGCGTTGATCTGTCAGGAGGGATTCTTTCAACTAACGGCGGTGGGCATTTGGAGATTGGCAGTGTGGGTGAGGGACAAATTAACCTGAGTCCTGCAGGACTGGGCTGGCGGGGAGATTATTCTGCTGTTCAGCAGTTTAGTGATATCCATTTAGCACGACAATCATTAATTGATGCGAGCGGTAGCAGGGGTTCAATTCTCTTACAGGGCAAACAGATTAATTTAATGGATGGGTCTATTACTTTAATTCAAAATACGGATTCAGCCCAATCGGGTGATATTAGTATCCATGCGACGGATGCGTTAACACTCACAGGTAATACGCCCGATGGTCGTCTGGAAACGACGATCCAAATCGATAATTTAGGCCCAGGGCGATCGGGTGATATTAATATCACCGCTGCTCAAATCAACCTAAACCAGGGTGCTTCGATTACGAACCGGACCGTGTCTCCGGCTGCTGGTGGCAATATTACAGCTAATGTGAGCGGTGCAATTTTGATTGATGGTTTTACACCCGCTAACCCAGGTGCTATTTCATCGATCGCGACGCGAACTGCTAGCGATAAAAATGCTGGAGATGTAAGCATAGTGGCCGATCGTCTAAAAATTACGAATGGTGGCACCCTGTCTTCTTTAACATTTAATTCTGGACAGGCTGGAACCCTGCGAGTCAATATTAAAGATACGATCGAAGTCGCGGGAAATAACCCAATTACATTGACACCCAGTACGCTATTGTCAACTAGTTTTGGAACAGGAAATGCGAGAGATGTATGGATTAATACGGCAAAATTAGTGGTTCGGGAGGGTGGCGTGATTGGGTCGAGTACCTATGTGAGCGGTGCTGCTGGCAATGTCATCATTAATGCCTCCCAATCCTTAGATTTACAAGGTCGTGCAAATCGATCGATCACGGCCAGTCGAATTGCCTCAACCGCCGAAATCCTTGATCCAGCCACGCAGGATATCTACAGGCTACCCAGGATTCCTGGGGGAGATGCGGGATCACTGACGATTAATACCCCTATGCTACGAATTACGGATGGAGCCGATGTCACGGTTAAAAACGATGGTCCCGGCAAGGCAGGAAATTTAGAAATTAAGAGTCGATCAGTTTTTCTCAATCATCAAGGCACCATTACAGCTTCCACAGTATCGGGAAATGGGGGAGACATCAGATTAAATGTGCAGGATTCTCTATTGTTACGTCATGGCAGCAAGATTTCTGCAACAGCGGGCGGGAGAGGGTCTGGAGGAAATCTGTCCATTCATGCACCGATCGTTTTAGGGTTAGAAGATAGTGACATCAAAGCTAGGGCGTTCCAAGGGCAGGGCGGCAGGATTACTCTCACAACCCAAAGTGTCTTTGGACTTCAGTATCGCGATCGTCTGACCGCTGATAGTGACATCACTGCGAGTTCAGAGTTTGGGATTAATGGCAATGTGAGTATCAATATAATCGGCATCAATCCAGCCAATGCATTAAATACCCTTCCTATCGATATTGTCGATTCCAGCACTCAAATCGCCGATCGCTGTGGCGCAGCGAAAACAAGTTCATTTATCGCTACTGGACGAGGTGGAATGCCTCAAAGTCCAGCGCAAAGAAAGAAATCCGATCGTCCCTGGAATGACTTGCGCTCTAACTCACTTCAAGCCTCTGCCCCAGTGAATTCAATCGCTGAGAAGCATAGCCAGCCGATCGTCGAAGCAAGTGCCATTCAATTGGATGCATTAGGTACGATCGCGCTGGTTGCCCCAAGCCCGATCGAACGTCCATCAGCGGCAACTTGTGGAATGGGCGATCGTGACTGAATGGATCTGCGTTAAACTAGTAGAATCTCTTCTCTCAGCCCTCAAACCCATTATGCTCCAAACCTTACGTGCAGGCGATCTAACCCTTCATCAAGTGAAAGCGCAGTTTGGATTGCGGGAATCAGTCGATCAATCTTTTTTCTTGGAATGGCAAGAAGATTTGCCAGAATTGAGCCAAGACGATCGACAATCACTCGATCAATTGAAGACCAATTTTCTATACCTACTTGAGTTTCCCATGAGTGAGGAAGCAGTCAAGTTGGTGATGTTATCACCATTGCTCTCGAAAGCAAACTTTTTCCAGCCACCCTTTCATCTCAAAACTGAAGCCTCTGTTCAAATTGAATTAATGAATGACGATCGGGCGAGTGAAACGCCAGAACTCGGACCGCAAGTTGTAAAAGGACGCATTGATATATTACTCCTGAGAGATGAGTTTTGGGTACTGGTAGTGGAAGCAAAAGAGAAAGGGTTTTCATTGGAAAATGCGATCACTCAAGCATTGACTTATATGATGACAGCCCCTAATGCAGATCGTCCGGTTTATGGATTTGCGACCAATGGAAGTGAATTCATTTTTCTTAAGGCTAGTCATAATCCCACACCACAGTATGCGCTATCCGATCTCTTTACGCTTCGTCGTCAACACAATGATCTCTATCCGGTACTACAAATCTTGAGGGCGATCGAAAAGATTGAGGAATGTGTGAAAGCTTAAATGCATTCCCTGCTAAAACCAGTTCATTTATTGCAACAGGACGTAGAAGGATGCCTCAAAACCCAATGAAAACCGAAGAACCGATCGAACCTGGAACAATTTACGCATAAACGCTCTGCAAGACTCTACGATTGTGAATCCGTTGACGGAGTCTGTCCCAAGGAAAATCTCTGAAAATCAGCAGCAGCCGATCGTCGAAGCAAGTGCGATTAAAATCGACGAAACCGGAGCAATTACCCTTATTTCACCTCAGCCGACAGGCTCAGCGTCGCCTACAACCTGTGGAATGGCGGAGTCGATCGGGGCACAGTAGATCAGAATCTATGAAGAGTTAGGGTTAGGTTATGAATCAGGAATTTTGTTTGGGACTGGCGATCGGTTTAGGAGTTCTCTCCTTCAGTAGTCCTGTAATGGCACAGATCACTTCTGATGGCACGCTTTCCATTCCTACTGTGGTTCCAAATAGTGTCAATGGTCGAGATTTTCTGATTAATAATGGAACCCGATCGGGCAATAACCTCTTTCATAGCTTCAGCCAATTCTCCGTACCCACCAATGGTTCGGCAATCTTCAACAACGCGACTGATATTCAAACCATTTTTGGTCGTATAACCGGATCGCAAGGTTCTAACATTGACGGCATTCTCAAAACTCAAGGTAGCACAAACCTATTTTTGATGAACCCCAATGGAATTATCTTTGGACCGAATGCACAATTGCAGTTGGGTGGTTCTTTTCTAGGCACAACCGCAACGGGAATTAAGTTTGAAGATAACCTTGAGTTTAATACCGTGAATGCCACACCTGCATTGTTGAGTGTGAAGGTGCCGATCGGCTTACAAATGGGCAGCAACCCAGCTAATATTCAAGTCAACCACACCGGACACCAGATCACTGCCCCCTTTTTACAAATGGTACGCCGAGGGAACACCGCACTTGGCTTAAGTGTAGCGGCGGGTAAGACCCTGGCACTCGTTGGAGGGGATGTGACGCTCACGGGTGGACTTTTGAATGCACCCGATGGGCGAGTAGAACTTGGAGCCGTCACCTCGCCGAGTCTCGTGGCGCTGAGTGCGAATCCCCTGGGATGGACGTTGGACTATGGCAATGTCACCCAGTTTGGCAATATTCGACTCGGACAGCGATCGCTAGTTGAAGCAAGTAACACGGGAGCCATTCGACTCGTAGGTAACAATATTTCACTCAATGATGCTTCTCTATTGTTGCTGGACAATCCCAGTACTCAAGCGGCGATCGGAGTGGAAATGCGTGCAGTTGGAGTGGTCGAATTTGTCGGCGCAACGCCCAATGCCACGTTGACGAATGGTGGCATTGCTAGCGGTATTATTAGTGATGCCCGGAGTTCTGGGACCGGAGGAGATATTGCCATTACGGCCGATCGGATTCTGAGTCGGGACAATGGAGGTATATTGCGAGTATTGACATTTGGCAGTGCGAATAGCGGTAATATCACGTTTAATGCCAATCGCATCATTTTGCGTGGAGGTAATCAAAATAACTCACAGATTGAAGTCCGAACGATCGGGAAGGGAAACGGGGGGAAATTGGCTGTTAATACAGGACAGTTAATTCTGCAAGATGCCGGGTTAATTAGCAATGTCAATAATGGTTCTGGCAATGCAGGTGATATCCTCATTAATGCTTCTGAATCCGTCTCTATTGGACCGAATAAAATACAGCCGAGCATCATTGCTTCTTCATCAGTGAGTATGAAGGGAGATGCTGGCAATGTAACGATCAATACCCCTAGATTAACGCTTCAAGGTGGCGCGTTGATTAGTTCATCGACTTATGGGGTGGGGAATGCAGGGTTCATTAACCTAAATATCTCTGAATCCCTTGACCTCAGCGGGTTTGGCTTAAATCTTGCAACCAACCGAATTGAGCCAAGTACGATTAGAACATCGGGAATTTTATTACCTGAACCAATCCGACGATTGTTCAGATTGCCCGATCAAATTACAGGTAGCTCCGGTGGGATTGTGATTAATACGCCTAATCTTCAGATTAGCCAGGGTGCATTGCTGTCCGTCAGCCATGATAGTCTCGGAAATGCAGGTAAAATCACCGTCAATGCCGATTCTCTAAAGCTTAATACACAAGGCAAAATTACAGCAACTACAGCGTCTGGAGAAGGGGGAAATATCACGCTCAATTTGAGAGAGTTATTGCTCATGCGCAATGGAAGCGTCATTAACACCGAAGCGCGCGGGACGGGGAGTGGTGGAAATATTATTCTCAATTCGCCCATCATCGTAGGTTTTGAGAATAGTGACATTATCGCTAACGCGAAGGGCGGTAAAGGCGGCAATATTAATATTATGACCCAAGAGGTCTTGGGTTTAAAATTTAGGAATACGCGCACACCCAGAACTGACCTCACTAATGATGTCACCGCTAGTTCTGAATTTAGCATTGATGGAAACGTTAAGGTTAATATGATCGGCATTGATCCTGCCAACTCATTAAATGCACTTCCTGTTAACATTACAGATTCCAGTCGCCAAATCACCGATCGCTGCGGCAATCCAAAAGGCGGCAGTTTTGTTACAACCGGGCGGGGCGGAATTCCTCAAACTCCCATGAAGACCCGGAAAACCGATCGCACTTGGAATGATTTCCGCACAACCACTCTACAAGCCTCTGCGATTGTGAACCCCATGGCTGAGAATTATAGTCAACCGATCGTCGAGGCGAGTGCCCTCCATATTGATGAAACTGGGTCAATTTCCCTAATTACCCCGAAAATTACCGAAATTCAATCTATGGCGACCTGTGGGATGACAGGTTCGATCGGGGCACAATAAAGCCTATCTATGCAACACTAGGATTAGGGTATGAATCGGGAATTTTGTCTGGGAATGACGATCGGTTTAAGTGTTCTCTCCTTGAGCAGCCCTGTAGCAGCGCAGGTCTCTTCGGATGGCACACTTCCCGTTCCCACCTTGGTTCCGAATAGTATCAATGGTCGAGACTTTCTAATTAACAATGGAACCCGATCGGGCAATAACCTCTTCCACAGTTTCAGCCAGTTCTCAATCCCCACCAACGGCTCTGCCACCTTCAACAACGCGACTAATATTCAAAACATTTTTGGCCGTATAACCGGATCGCAAGTCTCAACCATCGACGGCATTCTCAAAACCCGAGGTAGTGCGAACCTATTTTTGATGAATCCCAATGGCATTATCTTTGGACCGAATGCTCAATTGCAATTGGGTGGTTCTTTTTTGGGCACAACCGCGACAGGAATTAAATTTGAAGATGGGATTGAATTCAGTACTGCAAATGCAACGCTTGCACTGTTGAGCGTAAAGGTCCCGATCGGGCTTCAAATGGGCAGTAATCCGAGTCCTATTGTGAACCGTGCTCAAGGTGGTAATGGATATCAGGGATATCCGATCGGCTTGCGCGTTCCAAATCAAAAAACACTGGCATTGCTCGGTGGAGATATCCGACTCGATCGGGGGAACCTGAGAGCAACGGAAGGCCATATTGAACTGGGGAGTGTCGCGAGTAATAGCTACATCGGTCTAAATCTCGGTGAAAATCGATGGTCTTTTGATTACGGATTAGCGACGGGATTTCAAGATATTACCGTGCAGCGAGCGATGGTCGATGTCAGTGGTAATGGTGCAGGGGGTATCTATGCGAGGGGACGCAATATTCTCATTCAAGAAGGGGGAAGATTGATGGCTCGTAATCTACCTGGAACTACGAAAACAGCAAGAGAAAATATTGAACTTCGAGGAAGTCAGTCGATCGTTCTTCAAGGGGGATTTCTATTTCCAGGGTCCACTTGTACGGCGGCATTTTGTGATAGCTTGGTCTCCACATTGACTCAAGGTAAAGGAGATGCGGGCGCGATCGAGATGTCAGCACCGAAGATTTTGATAGCCGATGGTGGACAAGTTGGATTTGGCGTACGGGGTACGGGAGCCTCGGGAGCCGGGGGGACTTTACTGCTGCAAGGGGACAACATTGATATTATTGGCATGAGTAATAGTCCATCTTTTCCTGTTTCCAGTGGTGTCTTCGGTTCGGTATCGAGTGGAACAGGTCGAGGTGGGAACGTCATTGTGAATGCGGGACGACTACGAGTCTTGAATGGCGGCTTTTTATCCGTTTCCGCAAGGTTGAGTTTTGGCAGTATTGTTCCAGGTGAGAGTACGACGAGTAGCGGTACAGCAGGTAATATTGAACTCAATGTCACAGATTCGATCGAGATAGCAGGGGTCGGGATTCAGCCTGCTGGGGGGATCTTGACCAGTACGATCGAGGCATCGGCTGTGAGTGATGGCAGGGGACAAGGCGGCAATATTCAAATCAACACTGGACAACTCTCTGTCACGGGTGGTGCCAGAATTTCGACCTCCATTACCGCTGCACAGTCGAATGGAGATTCGGGTCAAATCAATATCCGTGCTAAAGACATTACGATCGCAGGAGGTTTTGGCTCTGAACGTCGAAGTGAAATCACCGCAACCTCTAGTGGCAAAGTGTCCGCCGGGGCAATTGTCATCACAGGTAAAACGCTAACCCTGAAAGACTCAGGTCGCATCTCAGTCAGTAGCGCAGGTTTAGGCAATGCGGGCAATATTAAAATTGATGCCAAAAATGTCTTACTTCAAAACCAAGGTCTTCTAAATGCAAATACAGTCCTAGGAGGAGAAGGGAATATTGAAATCAACAGTGATACATTATTTCTGCGATCGGGTTCAAGGATTACAACCAATGCGGGTAGTAATGTGAATGGCGGTAACATTACCATCAATTCACCGATCATCTTGGGATTGGAGAATAGTGATATCTCTGCAATTGCTCGAAAAGGAAGGGGAGGGAGCATTAAAATTTCAACGCAAGGTCTTTATGGATTACAGTATCGCGATCGGCTCACTCCTGAAAATGATGTCACAGCAAGTTCAGAATTTGGCATTAATGGCAATGTACAGATCAATACGATCGGCATCAACCCAGCCAATGCCTTAAATACACTCCCTATTGATATTGTAGATTCCAGTAATCAAATCACCGATCGCTGTGATGCCGCTAAGACCAGTTCATTTGTCGCAACAGGCCGTGGAGGGATGCCGCAAAACCCGATGAAAAACCGAAGATCCACTCGCCCTTGGAATGATTTACGCGCTAACTCACTTCAAGCCTCTACCCTCGTGAACCCAACCACTGAGAATCATAGCCAGCCGATCGTCGAAGCCAGTACTTTTCATATTGATAAAACTGGGTCAAT
This sequence comes from Synechococcales cyanobacterium bin31.maxbin.ball.101, assembly GCA_013298165.1. Lineage (GTDB taxonomy): Bacteria > Cyanobacteriota > Cyanobacteriia > Leptolyngbyales > Leptolyngbyaceae > JAAFJU01. The sequence continues at coordinate 8,718 of JAAFJU010000079.1, forward strand.
TTCCCTAATTACTCCACAAATCCCTGAAAATTCGTCCATAGCCACCTGTGGGATAGCAACTTCATCGGGGCACAATAGGCCCTAATCTATGAAGAACTAGGGCTGGGGTATGAAGCGAGATTTTTATTTGGGAATGGCGATCGGTTTAGGCGTTCTCTCTTTCAGTAGTCCTGTCATGGCACAGGTCTCTTCCGATGGCACGCTTCCCACTCCCACCCTAGTTCCAAGCAGTGTGAATGGTCGAGATTTTCTGATTAATAATGGAACCCGATCGGGCAATAACCTCTTCCACAGCTTCAGCCAATTCTCCATTCCCACCAATGGCTCAGCCATCTTCAACAATGCCACCGACGTCCAAACTATCTTCAGCCGTATCACCGGACCGCAGGTCTCCAACATCGACGGCATTCTCAAAACCCAAGGCAGCGCAAGCCTATTTTTGATGAATCCCAATGGGATTATTTTTGGACCAAATGCCCAATTGCAGTTGGGTGGATCGTTTTTAGGAACAACGGCAAATTCGATCAAGTTTGCCAATGGGATTGAATTCAATACGGTCAATACAACGCCTGCGCTGTTAAGTGTGAATCTGCCGATCGGACTGCAAATGGGCAATAATCCTGGCTCTATCCAGCTTCAGGGGGCTAAGCTTCAAGCCCCCGATGCCAAGACCCTCGGATTCATTGGGGGAGATATTACGCAGACAGGCGGAGAATTAAGAGTCAATGGTGGCAATGGACGCATTGAACTCGCGGCGATCGGGGAAAATAATACCGTGGGACTCACCCGGATTGCGGACGCTTGGGCTGTGGATACCAGCACGGTTCAGAATTTTCGGGATTTGCAAGTCTTGAATAAAGGCATGATCATTAGTAAGGGCGAGGGCAGTGCATCCATTACTGCTGTCGGACGTAATCTCACCGTACAGGATGAATCCAGCGTTCAAAGCTACAACGAAGGTTCTAGCAATGGAGGCGGCATTACTTTTAAGGGATCAAGCGCCATCTTAGTGCAAAACAAAACGGACATTCGGACCGACGTAGATGGCTCGGGCAATGCCGGAGATCTCCGCATCTCCGCCCCAAGCATCAAACTCAATAACAGCGGATCGATCGTCTCTGTCGCCTGGTCAGGGACTGGAAATGGCGGCAATATTTTTGTCACGGGCAAAGATGTCCTAGCTCAAATTGAGCCTGCATTTCTAGCGGCCAATGGTCCCGATAATACCAGTGGATTTGTGACCGTCACCTTTGATCAAGGTCAAAGTGGCAACATTAATGTCACAGCAGACAATCTCACCTTTTCTAATAAAGGGGGCATTGGCAATGTCTCGATCGGCGCAGGAAATAGTGGAACCACCACCTTAATCAGCAAAAACCTCCGAGTGGATAGTGAATCCGGCCTTGGCAGCACCGCCGTCGGGACGGGGGCTGGGGGTGATGTGAATATTATTACCGACAGTTTTTTCATGGATGGGAGTAGTGGATTTGCGACGGGGTCCTATGCGGACGATGGCGGAAATGCAGGCAATATCAAGGTGACGGCACGATCGATTATTGCCCGAGATGATTCTGGGTTTAGCAGTGACACCACAGGAATTGGGAAAGCTGGGAACATTTCATTGAATGCAGACTACATTGAATTGAGTGACACTCAGATCAATAGTCGAACTCAAGGAAAAGGCAACGCGGGGACGATCGAGGTCACAGCACAGATCTTAAAGATTTTAAATGGCGGACAACTCAACGTCTCCACGAAAGATCTGGGCAACGCAGGTAGCATTACCGTCAATGCCAAAGAGGTTGAACTCAGCGGGGAGTACACCAATGGAACATTAGCTAATAAAAACACCGGAATCATCAGCAGTGTCTTAAGGAATCCAGATAAACCCAATGTTCAAACTGGAAACGGCGGCAATATTATCCTCAACAGTGAATCCCTCATGATTCGAGATGGGGCATTTATCACAGCCAGCACCTCCGCTGGACAGGGCAGTGGCGGTAATATCGAACTCTCCACCGATCGGCTCAATCTATTGAATGGCGGTCAGATCATGAATATTACCCGAAGTGCAGGTAATGCCGGAAGTATTATCATTACGGCTCGTGACCAATTCAAGATTTCCGGTCAAGATCCCCTATATATAGCCCGTCAAGCCGCCTACATTCCCAACCAACAATTCTCAGATGTCGAATACAATCTGGGTCCATCCAGTGGCATTTATGCCAGCACAACGCCACTCTCCACAGGGTCCGGCGGCAGTCTTCAAATAATTGGCAAAACGGTTCAACTTCAAGATCAAGCTCGGGTCAGCGTCAGTTCACAGGGAACAGGCGGGGCTGGGAATTTAAAACTCAATGCCGATCGGTTAATGCTCGATCGGCAGAGCAATCTCCAGGCCGAAAGCGTGGCTGGAAATCAAGGCAATATTATGCTCAGTTTATCCGAGGCATTGATCTTACGTCGTGGCAGTACGATCACCACCACCGCAACCGGAAAGGCCAGTGGGGGAAATATTTTCATCCAATCCCCTGCGTTGGTGGGATTTGAGAATAGTGACATTGTTGCAAATGCGCTTCGAGGTCGAGGCGGTAATATCAAAATCACGACCCAAAGTGTTTTCGGACTCCAATATCGCACCGCACTGACTGCCGAAAACGACATCACGGCAAGTTCAGAGTTTGGCATCAATGGAAATGTACAAGTGAATACGATCGGCATCAACCCAACCAATGCTTTAAATGCACTTCCCGTCGATGTCGTTGATTCCAGTCGCCAAATCGCCGATCGCTGTGGTGTTGCTAAAAATAGTAGCTTTGTAGCAACCGGACGGGGCGGTATTCCTCAAACGCCCACAAAAACCCAAAAAACCGATCGCACCTGGAATGATTTGCGCTTTAACTCACTTCAAGCCTCTGCGCTGGTGAATCCAATCGTTGAAAATCAGAGTCAATCAATCATCGAAGCCAGTGCTTTTTCCGTCGATCGATCGGGTGAAATTTCCTTGATTTCGCCAAAAACTGCCGACCCTCAACCCACAGCGACCTGTGGGATCGGTGGTTCGATCGGGGCACTCTAGGCTTACCTTGAAGCATTAGGATTAGGTTATGAAGCGGGAACTTTACTTAGGAATGGCGATCGGATTAGGAGTTATCTCCTTTAGCGCCCCTGCATCGGCACAGATCTCTTCTGATGGAACGCTTTCCGTCCCCACCCTGGTTCCGGTCAGCGTCAATGGTCGAGACTTCCTGATTAACAATGGAACCCGATCGGGAAATAACCTCTTCCATAGCTTCAGCCAATTCTCCGTCCCCACCAACGGCTCTGCCATCTTCAATAACGCCACCGATGTGCAAAACATCTTCAGTCGCGTCACCGGATCTCAACTCTCCAACATTGACGGCATTCTGAAAACCCAAGGTGGCGCGAACCTGTTTTTGATGAATTCCAATGGAATTGTGTTTGGTCCGAATGCTCAATTACAGTTGGGGGGTTCTTTTTTAGGAACGACAGCATCAGGGATTAAGTTTGCAGATGGGATTGAATTCAATACGTTGAATGCGACGCCTGCGCTGTTGAGTGTGAATCTGCCGATCGGACTTCAAATGGGCAACAATCCGGGAGCCATTCAAGTCCAAGGAACCGGAAATCTGTTGAAGACCCAGAATACCCTACTCGCACCCTATTTCCCGATCGGAGCCTCGTCGGGTCTGCAAGTCGCACCTCTGAAAACGCTGGCACTTGTGGGCGGCAATATTGCGATCGACGGCGGTGTCCTGACTGCCCCTAGTGGACGAGTCGAACTGGCGAGTCTGGGTAGCAATGGCTCCGTTCCGATCGTGCAGCAGATGTCGAATTTGACATTGGGGACTGTGATCGGCGATCGCGGTGATGTTCAGCTTTCTAATAAAGCACTCATTGATGTCAATGCGATCGACAGTGGATCGATACAACTCCAAGGACGACAAGTCGATCTGACCTCCGGTGCCATTCTCTGGGTCCAAAACCGAGGCGCGAAGACAGGTGGAAGCATCACCGTAAATGCAACCGATCGGATTTTTGCAGATGGCACTGCAGCGGACTTGGTTGCCATCACACCCAATGGCCCTGTGTTTAGCACTGTCAGCGGTATTGTCAATGAAACGGTCGGAGCAGACGGCGGCAATATCAGTCTCTCGGCACCGATCGTCACGGTCCAAAATGGAGCCAGTGTGATGAGCCGATCGTTCACACCGGGAGCGGGCGGAGCGATCGAAATCAATGCTAAAACGATGACCATTAAAGGGGCTTCTCCCCTTTTGGGCGATATTTTTAGCATTGTCGGAAGTTCGACGGCAGGACAAGGACAAGGTGGAACGATCGCCTTACAAGTCCAAGATCTTGCGATTCTAGACGGTGGTGTTTTAGCCGCGCTCACCATTGGAAAAGGCGACAGTGGAAATGTGAAGGTCACGGCTAATACCGTCCGAGTCAGCGGACTGTCCCCCATTTTCTCAGCGAGTTCTCTATCCGTTCCGACCCTCGGAGGTACAGGTCATTCGGGCAATCTCTTAATGAATACGCGCACCCTTGAAATTAGTGACGGCGCTTTCGTTTCCTCATCCAGCCTAGGTCCGGGTGATGCCGGGGATATCCGGATCAATGCCTCTGAATCCATTGATATTAAAGGACTCACTCAAAGAAGGGGAAACTACCAAACAGGACTCTCTTCGGCGGTTGCTCCACCTCTAGAACCCTACAAAAGTTTGTTTAACCTCGCCGATGACAATGCAACGGGAGCCTCAGGAAGTGTGATCATTAATACACCGCTCCTAAGAATCGTCGATCGGGGCTACATCGTCGTTGAGAACACGGGGTCAGGAACGGCTGGAACGCTGGAAGTCAATGCCGATCGGATAGAACTCACGAGAGCAGGCTTTCTTTCTGCGGGTTCTCGTTCTGGACAAGGCGGCAATATTAAGATTGACTCTGATACTGTGATCCTTCGAGATACTGGAAAGATTTATACCGCTTCATTAGGAAGTGGAAATGGGGGTAATATCGATATCACGACGAGTTCAATTGTAGGGATTAATAATAGTGACATCATTGCAGGAGCCATTTCCGGTCGAGGTGGAAAGATTAACATCACGACGAACGGTATTTTTGGATTGCAATTTCGTACAACGCTGACACCCGAAAATGACATTACGGCAAGTTCGCAATTTGGTATCAGCGGAACGGTTCAAGTGAATACGATCGGCATCAACCCCGCCAACGCTTTAAACGCACTCCCCGGCGAAGTCGTCGATTCAAGTCGTCAGATTGCCGATCGGTGTGGCAACGCGAAAGGCGGTAGTCTGGTCGCAACTGGACGCGGCGGAATTCCTCAGGGTCCGAGGAAAAAGAAAGATTCCGATCGCACCTGGAATGATTTACGCATGAACACTCTGCAAGCCTCTGCCCTTGTGAAGCCAGTCGAGGAAAATCACGGTCAACCGATCGTCGAAGCCAGCGCCATCAAATTTGATGCATCTGGTTCGATTACCTTAATTGCACCCACTCCGATGGCAAACCAAGCAGCAGCAACCTGTGGGATGGCAGCTTCGATCGGGGCACAATAGGCCCTAATCTATGAAGAACTAGGATTGGGGTATGGAGCGGGAATTTTATCTGGGAATGGCGATCGGTTGTTTAGGCGTTCTCTCTTTCAGTAGCCCTGTAATGGCACAGGTCTCTTCCGATGGTACACTTCCCGTTCCCACTCGGGTTCCAAGCAGCGTCAATGGTCGAGACTTCCTGATTAATAATGGAACTCGATCGGGCAATAATCTCTTCCATAGTTTCAGTCAATTCTCAATCCCCACCAACGGCTCTGCCATTTTCAACCACGCCACAGATATTCAAAACATCTTCAGTCGCGTAACCGGATCGCAAGTCTCCAACATCGACGGCACAATCAGAACCCAAGGGAGCGCGAACCTGTTTTTGATGAATCCCAATGGGATCCTATTTGGACCGAATGCTCGGCTACAGTTGGGAGGCTCGTTTCTGGGAACAACGGCAACAGGAATTAAGTTTAGTGATGGCGTTGAATTCAATGCGGTGAATTCAACGCCTGCGCTGTTGAGTGTGAAGGTGCCGATCGGACTTCAAATGGGGACGCAACCAGGCACCATTCAGGTGAATGGCACAGGGCATCGTCTTGCCTCATCCTCTGCAACCACAGCACCTTATACCCCAACTGGACTGACCGGAGGATTGAGCGTTCGAGCCGGAAAGAATCTTGCCTTAGTGGGGGGTCCGATCAATCTCGTGGGGGGTGGCTTAACGGCGGAGCGAGGACGGATTGAGTTGGGTAGCTTGGGAGCGCTGGAGACGGCGGCATTAGATACGAGCGCGGCATTGTGGAAGCTGAATACCACTGCGACCCAACGATTCGGCAATATCACGCTTTCGGGACGATCGATCGTCGATGTCAGTGGATCAGGTGCGGGTTCAATTCAAGTTCAGGGACAGCAGATTAGCCTAAAAGAGGGTTCCGTCCTATTTGTCCAAAACCGAAGCGCGGCACCTGCCGGAGATGTCCAAATCAAAGCAGACTCATTGGATATCATGGGGGGTCTTGCTCGCGAGAACGTCCGGAGTTCGATCATTAATGAAACGCGATCGGGCAACTCCGGCAATATTTCAGTCACTGCGCGTCAGGTTAATTTAATAGATGGCGGGTCGTTCTTGAGTCGGAGTTTTGGGGGCGGTTCCAGCGGAAATATTGATGTGAAAGTCCGTGAATCCGTCAAGATAGCTGGATTTTTGAATGAAAATCCAGAGGTGAGTAGTACGATCGGGACGATCAGCTTTTCGCAGCTAGTGACAGGACGTTCTGGCAATATTACAGTCTCGACACCGAATTTATCGATCCAAAATGGAGGCATTATTTCAGCAACGACCTTCGGGAAGGCGATCGCAGGAAACATTAGCGTTAATGCTGACCAAGTTGAGATCACAGGACGCAATCAAAAGTTTTCTGCCAGTACGATTACGAGTTCTACACTGGGAACCGGAGATGCAGGAAACATCGATATTACAACTCGGACACTACTGGTGACAGACCGAGGGACGATCGATGGCTCGGGGTTTAACAATGGAGATGCCGGAAGTATTCTGATCAATGCCAGTGAATCCGTCGAAGTGGGGCAACGGAGTTATGTCGGGTCTGCGATTGTTCCGGGCAATCCAAACTTGATTACGGCGTTGAAGTTACCGTTACAGCCTCGTGGAAATGCTGGAAGCCTGATTATTAATGCCCCACTTGTGCGCGTGCGCGATCGGGGTCAGGTCGTTGTCTCGAATACAGGATTAGGCAATAGTGGCAAAGTCCTGATTACTGCAAATCAAATCAAACTAGATCAGAAAGCTCAAATTACGGCAGCGACAAGTCTTGGGGAAGGCGGAGATGTGGTCTTAACCGCTCAATCATTAAGTCTAAGACAAGACGTCAGGATTTCTGCAACAGCAGGAGGGGCGGGCAATGGTGGAAATATTAAGATTGATTCCCCCATCATTATTGGATTAGGAAATAGTGACATTGTTGCAAATGCTAAACAAGGGAAGGGGGGTAATATCAAAATCACAACTCAGGGAATGTTTGGACTTCAGTATAGCGATCGTATCACTCCCGAAAATGACATCACTGCTAGTTCAGAGTTTGGCATCAACGGCAACGTACAAGTGAACACGATCGGCGTCAACCCCACCAATACCTTAAACGCGCTTCCCGTGGATGTCGTGGATTCCAGTAGTCAGATCGCCGATCGCTGTGGCAATGCAAAGGGCGGTAGTTTGGTCGCAACTGGACGGGGTGGAATGCCTCAGGGTCCAACGAAAAGGCATGGTTCCGATCGCACTTGGAATGATTTGCGCTCTAACTCACTTCAAGCCTCAGCAATTGCGAACCCAATTGCTAAGAATTCGAGTCAACCGATCGTCGAAGCCACCGCACTTCACCGAGATGAAACTGGAAACATCACATTAATTGCACCCAACCCAATCACAAACTCAACCACCGCAACCTGTGGAATGGCATTGCGGTAGATCTAGAAAAGTCTCGATAATAGAAGAAAAAAGATGATTGAGCAGTTTTAAGGACTCTGGGCACACTAAAACGGTGAGCCTAGAGGAATTCCGTATGAAAACGCTGAAATTTGCCATTCTATCAGCCCCTGCAATCTGCGGAATTCTAGAAGGCACGCTTTACCTGAAAACCGTCAACGCCCAACTCATTCCCGACACGACCTTCTCCACCCTCGTCACCGGAACCACCACCCAAACCGTGAATGGCGGTGTGCGATCGGGCAACAACCTATTCCATAGTTTTAGTCAGTTCTCCATTCCGACCAATGGCAAAGTCCTCTTCAACAACGACAACACGGTCCAAACCATCTTCAGTCGTGTCACCGGAAGCACCCCCTCCCTCATCAACGGCTCCATCACCACCCGAGGCACCGCCAATCTCTTTTTACTTAACCCAAACGGCATTCTCTTCGGACCCAAAGCCTCCCTCAGTCTAGGCGGCTCCTTCGTCGGAACCACTGCAGAACGAGTCCTCTTCGATCGGGGCGGGAGTTTTGGCATCGGAACGGTGAAACCGGACGCACTCCTAACGCTCAATGTGCCGATCGGCCTACAGTTTGGCTCTCGTCCTGGCCCGATCGAAATCAACCAAACCACCCTGCGCGTCCCCAGCAATCAAAGCCTCTTACTAGCGGGCAACAATCTCAACATCACCGGGAAACTCTATGCTGAAGGCGGACGCATGGATCTCGCTAGCATTAACGGCGCGGGGGTTATAGAACTTTTCAAAGACGATCGTAATGCCTTGGGATTGCGCGTACCCGAATCCATCAATCGAGGCAATCTGACGATCGGCGCAGATCTCTCTACAGATCTCGTCACCCGCCTCTACACCGAAGCCCCCCAAGGTGGCAGCCTCACCGTCACCGCCCAAAATGCCGATCTCCTCGGCGACACCGCCATCTACGGCGGCGTCAAGGGCACAACCAATCGTCTCGCTGGGGACCTTAATTTCGACATTCGCGATCGGCTTTTCCTCGACTACGCCGCCATCACCAACCGCGTCAACACAGGCTCCAAAGGTCACGCAGGCAATATCAATATTCGTGCCGGATCACTGCACATGATCGGCGGCAGTTTTCTATCTGCCACCACAAGAGGAATCGGAAATGCGGGATCGGTGCAGGTCGCTGTGCGGAATGGCATTTGGCTGGATGGACAAGACACAACGGGCGCACCCACAGGGATTTTTAGCTCGGTGCGATCGACTGCGATCGGCAACGGGGGCAACGTTAGTTTAAACGCAAACAATATCAGATTCACCAATGGTGCCATCATCGAATTAATAACACAGGGGAAAGGGAATGCCGGACGAGTGAGTCTGCAGGCTAGCGATCGAATTCTTTTTGCAGGTGCCGTTAAGAAACCGGATTCCAGTGGGATTTGGTATTCCAGTAGCATTCTCAACGATGTCGGCAAAACTGGAATTGGCAACGGGGGTGATATTGATTTAGTGGCTCCGACGATCGAATTCACAAACGGTGCAGACCTTCTGGTGAATTCGCGAGGCCAGGGAAATGCGGGCAATATTTTAGTGCAAGCCTCCAAGTCTCTGACCCTAGATGGAAAAAGCGATCGAGGCATTGCGACCGCATTTCAAAGTGATGTGGAAAAAACAGGCGTTGGGAATGGCGGAAATATTACGATCCAAACCCCACTGTTTCAAGCCAGTCGTGGCGCTTTTATCAGCGTCGATAGTGCAGGAAAAGGCGGTGCGGGCAATCTAGAGATCAAAGCCGATCGCATCACTTTATTCGACAATGCCAACCTGCAAGCCAATGCCAACGACGGCAACCAAGGTAATATCACGCTTCAAAGTAAATCGCTGTCTCTGCGGGACCAGAGCCATATTACGGCGATCGCCACCGGAAAAGCCAGCGGGGGAAACATTTCGATTAATTCTGATCTGATTATTGGACTCGGCGATAGTGACATTGTTGCCAATGCGATCGAAGGTCAAGGTGGAAATATTAAAATTACAACTCAAGGAATGTTTGGCTTTCAGTATCGCGATCGGCTAACTTCTGATAACGACATCACAGCTAGTTCCGAGTTTGGCATCAATGGCAATGTGCAGGTAAATACGATCGGCATCAATCCCGCAAATGCACTCAATGAACTTCCCAGTGAAGTCAGCGATTCCAGTCGTCAAATTGCTGATCGCTGTGGCGCATCCAAAACGAGTTCATTTATTGCCACAGGACGAGGTGGAATGCCGCAAAGCCCCATGAAAAAGCAAGGCTCCGATCGGCTCTGGAATGATGTCCGCCCCCTGACCACGACCCACCGATCGGCACCGATCGCGCTCACAATGCCAAAGCCGCCGATCGTCGAAGCCACAGCCTTTTCCCGTGACGAAACTGGGGCGATTGCCCTCATCGCCCCCAGCCCGATCGCCCCTCATAGCTCCGCAACCTGCGCGCTTCCAACAATGCCCTAAAATTCTCGCAACGATCGGCAAATCCACAAATCTAAAAACCGTCAGACGTGAACCCCCTCTGCTGATATAATTAGACCCGTTCAATTTGTTGGATCCCGATCGTCATGGCGTTCTACATTGCCCCTGCATTCCTCGACAAGCTCGCCATTCACATCACCAAAAATTACCTCAACCTTCCCAACGTCAAAGTGCCCTTGCTGCTGGGCATTCACGGACGCAAGGGCGAAGGGAAGTCCTTCCAGTGCGATCTCGTGTTTGAGAAAATGGGCATCGAAGTGGTGCAGATGTCAGCGGGTGAGCTGGAAAGTCCCGATGCAGGGGATCCGGCAAGATTGATTCGGTTGCGGTATCGAGAGGCGGGGGAACTGGTTAAGGTGCGGGGCAAGATGGCGGTCTTGGTGATTCAAGATATTGATGCTGGGATTGGTCGTGTGGACCAAATGACTCAGTACACCGTGAACACGCAACTTGTTCATGGCACCTTAATGAACATTGCCGACACGCCGACGAACGTGCAGCTTCCCGGCAGCTATGATGGTTCTCCGACGCAACGGATCCCAATTATTGTAACGGGAAATGATTTTTCAACATTGTATGCGCCGCTCGTTCGAGATGGACGAATGGAGAAGTATTACTGGGAGCCGACCAGGGACGATCGGATTGGCATTGTGAGTGGGATTTTTGCGGGCGATAAAGTCAATAGTACCGACGTTGCAAAATTGATTGATCTATTCCCTGCGCAGTCTATTGATTTTTACGGTGCCTTACGATCGCGCCTCTACGATGAACAGGTTTCCAAGTTTATCCAAACCGTGGGTATTGAATCTTTGGCGGCGCGGGTGATTAATTCTAAGGAAAAACCACCAGAATTCCAAAGTCCTGATTTTGGGTTAGAGCATTTGATTGAAGTGGGCCATTCCATTGTCCGCGAACAGCGCCGCATTCAAGAACTCCGCCTCGTGGAAGAATACAACCAAGGTGCAAAGCCACAAAGTAAAAGGCTAGAATTCCAAACTCCCGAAACGCCGCGTGCTGGAAGTCCGATCGGTCAAAGCAATGCCACTAATCTCACCCCTGATGTTGTCAGTGAAATCAATCGCATTTTAGGAATGGGCGATCGGCTTGGCATTGAATACGTTGATAAACGCAGATTCCAAACCGGATCTTGGAATTGCTATGGCAGCTTTGAAGGCAGTGCCAGTGAGGCGATCGCGGCTTTGAGTGCCTGTTTAAGCGAAAACGATCGGGCTTACGTTCGGTTGGTGGCCATTAGTAAGCGCGATTCCCGTTCCGGGAGGTTGCACCAACGGACTCGGCTGACAGAAATGATGGTTCAGCGACCCTAGTAGTCTGCGGTAGAAACATAGCCAGAGACCTAAAGTTTTGTTTTGGGATATTTTAATGAATGCTTATTTAATTTTAGATATTGAAATTCACGACTTGAATGTCTTTCAAACCTATGCTGCTGAAGTACCAGCATATGTTAAAAAGCATTCTGGTCGCTACGTGGTTCTAGGCGCAGAAGCAGAAGCTATAGAGGGCAATTGGAAACCGCAACGGCTCGTAGTCATTGAATTTCCCTCAAAAGAAAATGCTCAGGAATTTCTTGAAGATCCCGACGCACAAACTGTTTTTGGGATTCGTCATCAGTCCACGACTAGTAAATTAATTTTAGTAGAAGGTTGTATGAGCTAACGATCGGCAACATGTTTTTTCAATTTTCTCGCTTCCCCCATCAGTAGCTTCCTAAAATCTCAACTTTTCACTTCAATTTTCTGTACGATCGATCGCTATCATAGAGAGGTAGCCCTGATCCGTTGGAGTCACCCCATGCCCTCACCGTTTCCTGGAATGGACCCCTACCTTGAACATCCCAGTCGCTGGAGTGAAGTCCATTCACGCTTGATTAGCGCGATCGCCAATGGATTAGAAAAACAACTGAGCGACGCATACTTTATCAGCGTTGAAAAACGAGTGTATCAGTTGACGTCCGATGATGCCGTGCTAATTGGAATTCCAGACACAACGTTATCCACTTTCTCTAGAGCCGCTACCGCCTCTCCCCGAGAAGATGGCATTATTTCAGAATCAACGACGATCGCAACGCTAGAGCCAAAAGCAGATTATTCAACCGTGACACTTCCGATTCCCATGGAAGTTCGAGAGTCCTATTTGGAAGTTCGAGACATTGAAACAGGTGATGTAATTACTGCGATCGAACTGCTCTCTCCCGTTAATAAACGCACTGGTGAAGGCCGACGAACCTATGAATTTAAACGGCAAGCCATTCTAGGAAGCCAAACCCATTTTATTGAAATTGATCTTTTGCGCGCTGGGTCTCCTATGGCAATGCGGGAAACGATCGCGCCAACCGATTATCGCCTTTTGGTCAGCCGTGCAAACGATCGGCCCCTCGCGCAACTCTACGGCTTCAATATTGAACAACCGATTCCAATGATTCCCATTCCACTCAAAATCGGTGAACAGGATTTAGAGCTAAATCTCAAAGCATTACTCGACGAAATCTATGCCCAAGCCCGCTATGCTCGTCGCATTGACTATCAATCTATACCCGTTCCACCGCTGCGAGACATGAGCCAAGCCTGGGCGGACGATCGCATTCAAGCCTATAATTTCCCATAACATTTCTCTGCTTATCAATGTCTAGAACAGTTCACGATCGGTTTGCCAAAGAGTCACCCTAGATACTCTATGGATCCGTCTCCTAGGCCGAGATCAGGTGCAAAAAGCCGCGATCGATGAACTATTAGCCCTTCCCCCCAACCATCCCTATCGCCAAGAAGCCCTCCAACATCTCGCCATGTTGCAAGTTCGCCTCAAAGCACGGCAAAATAAAACAAAAGATCTAAAGGAGGTCGTAATGAGCTTATCTCCCGTATACGCACAATGGCGTCAAGACGTGATCGATGAAGGTCGCCAAGAAGGTCGCCAAGAAGGTCGCCAAGAAGGTCGTCAAGAAGGTCAGCAAGAAAGTCGGCAAGAAAGTCGGCGATCGATTGCCCTAAAAATGCTTCAACAGGGATTTCCGATCGAAACCATCATCCAACTCACCGAACTCTCCCAAGCCCAAATCCAACAACTCCAACTCGAAAAATAAACCCGACGTAGGGGCATGGCTCGCCATGCCCCAAACCCAACGCAAAATCGCTCTACCGCAACTGATGCTCGATCGCATATCCCACCAACTCCGATCGGTTCGTCGTATCCGTCTTCCGAAATAAGCTCGTCACATGCTTCTCCACCGTTCGGGGACTCAAATGCAACTTCGCCCCAATCTGTGGATTCGATAATCCCTGACTCAACAACGACACCACCTCCCGCTCTCGCTGCGTCAAATCAACCCCCTCGATCGCCACCGTCTTCAGCAGCTCCGCTCCATTCGCAACCCCCGCAAACGTCGCCACAGGCAACGGAGCCACCTGCCGCCAATCCGTCACCAACTGCGCCCGATCGAGCAAATTCCGAACGATCGCCCCCAATTCATCCAATTCAAACGGCTTGGCCAAATAACTATCACAGCCCGCCTGATAGCCCAAAATTCGATCGGACGTCTCATTGCGCTCCGTCAAAAACACCACAGGCAACAATCGCGTCATCGGCTCTAGACGCACCTGACGCACCAACTCATAGCCCGACATCTCCGGCATCGAAATATCCAACACCAACAAATGAGGATGAATCCGCCCGATCGCATCCAACGCCAACTTCCCATTCGCTGCCGTCGTCACGGCATAGCCCAAAGACTCCAAATAGTCTC
>JAAFJU010000194.1 GCA_013298165.1 Synechococcales cyanobacterium bin31.maxbin.ball.101
GGATGTAGGGATTCACCGACTGAGAGGTTTTACGATCGGGATTGCAGGTGGTAACGGTGAGGGGTTCATAGACCCAGCCTCTGACAGGCGCTGAAATCTGAAGCCAGCCCTTATTTTCATTGATGACCGTGAGTTCAGCGCCGTTTTTGAGGTTGCCAATAATATTGTCAGGAGCGGAGACAGGACTAGAGCGAACGTTGAGTGGAGGATTTGGATCCGTGGCGATCGTCTGGCAATAGCCCAATTTCGCGAGTTCTGGAATGGAGCGCCGCTCTTGGGGCACTTGAGAAGACTGAGAAGGTTTGGGCATTAAGACGGCATAGCCGACGCCCAAGACGGTAATGGCGGTGGTCATCCAAGCCCCAAAGACGATCGGCGATCGAAGGACCTGTAATGGATTGAATTTCCCTACTAAACTCGCGCCTTTAAATTCCACAACAACACCCCAAAAATCCTTCTTTGTGACGTGAACAGACTTCACTTGCCCCCTAGTCTGCCCTAGAAGCTCAATATCCCTATCTGGGTAAACACCCAAAGTCTTCCCCAAGTCCCACCCAAACATCAGAAAAATTGCGCGTTCCCCTCAAATTGGCCCCAAACCATCGCCTGCTTTTGCAATGTAACCAAATGTAAACATTTTGACGCTAAAACATCTTGACGTATTGACAGCCATTGAGAAGCTCTGTAATGTATATTCAACCCGGGTAAATCAAATCAAATTTGTATGCAAGATAAGCAGAAGGTTACGTTGTATCTCCCCTCTGATCTCCACCGCCAACTCAAAATCCGGGCGGCGGTTGATGCAGAGCCGATGTCTTCTCTGGCTGAGCGGGCGATCGGTTTCTACTTGGCCCATGGGGAACTGGTGGAAAGTGTGGAGAGCCATGGTGCGACACATCGTATCTATAGCTGTCCCTCATGTGAGACCTCTGTGGTCTTACGGGATGGTGAGATGTATCCCCTGGGTCAACAGCCTGCTACCGAAACCGATGGGCTAATCGGTTTTCCACCTTCGAACGAGGAGCTTTTGGTTCCCTGTTAGAGTGCGGAAGCGTCCCATTGAGGTAGTGGTTCAGATAACACGTTTTACTTGAGGTGGATCGCACTATGCAAGAAGAGCTGAGTATCCTAATCCAAGCTCAATATCCCTTAATCTACCTCGTCACATCTGAGGAAGAACGTGCGGAGCTAGCGATCGCCCAGATCGCCCAGGAAAAAACCGAAAAACGGCTTTTTGTTTGGACGCTTACCCGTGGGATTGTGGAATATGGCGGAACCGGGTCGCCCCAGCATGGTACGATTCCGCCCCAGCAAGCGTTTGAGTTTGCGATTCGCCAGCGAGAATCGGCTATTTTTGTCTTCAAAGATCTCCATCCTTTTCTCCACGATGGTACAGGTAGTGCTGAAGTGGTGCGTTGGATTCGAGATGCGATCGCCGCCTTCAAAGGGACTCAGAAGACCATTATTTTGATGTCGCCCTTCCAGCAGATTCCGATCGAACTGGAAAAAGAGGTGGCAGTTTTAGACTTTGCCCTACCTTCTATGAAGGAACTCGAAGGCGTCCTCGGTCAGCAACTCGCCCTAACCCGAGCCAAAGCATTATCCGACGAGACCAAGGAGAAGCTTGTCAAAGCGGCTCTGGGTCTAACGAAGGATGAAGCCGAAAAGGTCTATCGCAAAGCCCAAGTGACTGCGAATCGCCTCACCGAAGCGGAAGTTGAGATTGTCCTTTCTGAAAAGAAACAGCTCATTAAGCGCAACGGCATCCTCGAATACATCGAAGATGATGAGACCCTCGCTTCTGTCGGTGGACTCGAAGAACTCAAGCATTGGCTGACCCAACGATCGAACGCCTTCACTGAACGCGCTCGGGACTACGGACTGCCTCAACCGAAAGGAATGCTGATTCTAGGGGTTCCTGGTTGCGGAAAATCGCTCATTGCTAAGACCACCGCTCGACTTTGGGGTCTTCCGCTCCTTCGCCTAGATATGGGTCGAGTCTACGACGGCTCCACCGTTGGTAAATCTGAAGCCAACCTCCGCGCTGCGCTCAAAACGGCTGAATCGATTTCTCCCGCCATTCTATTTATAGATGAGTTGGATAAAGCATTCGGTGGCGCAGGGGGATCATCGGATTCCGATGGCGGAACCTCTAGCCGGATCTTTGGCTCCTTCCTCACCTGGATGCAGGAGAAAACCTCTCCGGTCTTCGTAATGGCCACGGCCAACCGCGTTGAACGCCTTCCGAGCGAATTTTTACGCAAGGGACGCTTTGACGAAATCTTCTTTGTCGATCTGCCCACCGCAGAAGAACGACAGGACATTTTTAGAATTCACCTCATGAAGCGACGACGCGAGATCGAACGGTTTGATCTTGAACAGTTGGCCAATGTCTGCGACGGCTTTTCAGGCGCAGAAATTGAGCAGGCTCTAGTCGCCGCCATGTATGAAGCTTTTGCTCAGGAACGGGAGTTCACCCAGTTGGACATTATTGCAGCGTGTCGCGCTACGATGCCGCTGTCCAAGACCATGACTGAGCAAGTCACTGCCCTCAGAGATTGGGCGCGTCAGCGCGCTCGACCTGCGGCAGCCTCCGTCGCTGAATATCAGCGGCTGGAGTTTTAACAGGCTTTCTCTCGGCTCCGAGAGAGGGGTTAACTTTAAATACGCTGAAGCCTTCTCATCAGGGAATCAGGTTAGGCTTAAGGTTAACGGATTGATTCACACAACTGTTGTCGTTGTCTGCAAATTTCCACGGAGGAATATCTCATGTCTCACTTTAGCACTCTGCGCACTAAGGTCTCGGACGCTGAAATTCTCAAGAACTCTCTACGGGACTTAGGGATTACCACTAAGACCGATGCAGATGTCCGGGGTTACAACGGTCAGAGCATTCGAGCTGATATTGTGGCAGTTCTCGAAGGCGAGTATGACCTGGGCTGGTCTCGCAACGCGGACGGGTCTTTTGATCTGATCGCTGACTTGTGGGGCGTGGCGAAAAAGCACAACCAGACCGAGTTGATCAATTCAATCAACCAAAAATACGCGGTAACGAAGACGCTCGCGGAAGTGAAGCGTCCCGGATTAAGCAATGCCAATGTGAAATTGGTTCTGCAATAAGTCGGTCCTCTGCGCGTTCCCAAGCTAAACGGGCGGGTTACTTTCGGGTAGCCCGCCCGTTTTTTCTGTGGGCTGACGATCGCTTCTACTCAGGCGCTTCTATGCGGGTCAGTTCTGTTCAGTGGATGCAGGTGTTACCGTAAAGACGGTATTACAAGCGGGAGACTTTGTGGCATGGGACGTTGGGACTTGGCGGAGATTCATCGGGTGGGCGATCGGGTGCGGACCTGCGGCATTGAAGCCAAACGTTTAGCCAAAGCTGGATTTGAAGTCTATGAAAAAGCGGCAAATGATTATGTCACGGATGTCGATCGGGCCTTGGATGCCTATCTCAGCCAGATCTTTACCGAAACGTTTCCCGACGATGGGCTGATCACTGAGGAAAATAGCGCCTCTCGATCGAACTTTTGGAAACCCTATCCTCGGCTGTGGTGCATTGATCCACTCGATGGCACGCAAGACTTCATCAATGGCGATCCAGGCTATGCCGTCATGGTCGGAGCCATTGCCCAGCGAGAGCCGATCGCAGGCTGGATCTATGCCCCTGAAACCGAAATGCTGTACTACGGCGGGCGGGAATTTGGCCTGTGGCAATCCCAAAGCGGTGCAGAACCCAAAATCTTGCAACCACAGAATTTGCAATATAAACCCTCTGTCATTTTGGGCTACAAAGATTTTCATCGCTATGGAGCGGCGTTTCAGGCGGCAATTCCAGAGTTGCACTTTGAACAGCGGGCCGGAAGTTTTGGGTTAAAGGCTCTAGAAATCTTGCAAGGGACTGCGGGACTGTACCTCTATCTGAACCAGCGGGTCAAAGTCTGGGATACCGTCGCCCCCCTAGCGATCGCCCAAACCGCTGGCTTGATGTGCTGCGATTTAAATGGCCAAGCGTTGCAATACAACCGCGAAAGTCTTGATCCTGAAAGCCTCACCCATCATCAAATGATCGTCATTGGCTGGCAGCCCGTCGTCGAGACTTGGTTGCCCACATTGCGAACGATTGTAGAGAATTCGATCGCATCCGCCACATAGTCGTCCGTCTTACGAGGTATTGCATAAGATAGAGGAACAAGCCGACTAATGAAGGTTAAACGCCCTAGATCAGAAGATCTCAGGAGTTTTCGAAATAAAATGCAACTCTTCTCTAGGAGAGCGGGCACAATGGATACATCAAGTCATACCCTTTCGCGCATCGCCGCATCCATGCAAACCGAAGTCATCAGTGAACTGTTCCCGCTACTTGCCGCTGCCAACCCGGACACCTTGGACTGGTTGATGTCAGTAGCCATCGAACATGAATATCCCGCCGGACGTGCCGTTCTTATGGAAGACGCCTGGGGTAATGCCGTCTATTTTGTCACCTCGGGCTGGGTCAAGGTCCGTCGTCATTCTGGCAATGCCGAAGATGTGGCAACCTTGGCGATTTTGGGGAAAGGTGATTTCTTTGGTGAAATGGCCGTTTTGGATGAATCGCCCCGATCGACCGACGTGATCGCCTTGAGTTCCGTGAAACTCTTGAGCATTGCGGCAGCTCGTTTTGTGCAGACGTTATTTAAAGATCCGCAACTGCACCACCGAATGCTTCAGCTTATGGTGCGCCGACTTCGCCAGACGAATCTCCGCTTCCAACTGCGAGACCAAGTGCCTGCCATTAAATTGGTTCATACCTTAGTGGCCCTAGCGGAATCCTACGGCGATAAGGTGTCTGATGGCGTGGAAATCTTTAATATTCCAGCTAAGGATTTAGCGGATATTTCAGATATTTCTGCAGATGAAGCGACCAAGATTTTGTCGAAACTTGGAGAAAAGGGCTGGGTCGTGATGAATCACGATCGTCATGTGATGAAACTCCCCAACCTGCAGCAAATGCATCAACTGCTCAACCGATCGGCCAGCTAGATCTCCATCGGTCATGGGATTACGAGATAATAAAAGCATCCTTCTTTATGTCTCTCTCCCATGGCTTTAAATCCCACTCCTAGCGATCTCAGTCTCAGCTATCGCGTCTCAATGCCCCATCCCACCAACCATCGCTTTGAATTAGAGGCGATCGTCCATGGTGAGGTGGGGTATTGTCTTGAGCTGAAGATGGCGGTTTGGACGCCGGGTTCGTACTTGGTGCGAGAGTATTCGCGGCATATCCAGGACTTTGCGGTGCGGGATGAGAGCGGGAAATCACTGTCCTGGAAAAAGATTGCAAAGAACCACTGGAGAATTGACTCCCGTGACGTTCAAGGTCCGATCGTCTTTTCCTACAGTCTCTACGCCAATGAACTGACGGTGCGGACGAATCATCTCGATCGGACCCATGGCTACTTCAACGGAGCCTCGACATTTTTATACATTCCAGGCAAAGAAGCGCAGCCGATCGATGTGACGATCGTGACTCCAGAAGAAGATTGGGCGATCGCGACTAGTTTGCCTGAGATCAGTCCCAAAACCTTTCGGGCGGCAGATTTTAATACCTTAGTCGATAGTCCTTTTGAGATTGGATTGCACAGCAAATTTGAGTTTGAGGTGTTGGGCAAACCCCATGAATGGGTGATTTGGGGCAAGGGAACTGTGGACCCAAACCAGTTAATTGCGGATACCACCAAGATTATTGAAACCGAGGCAAACCTTTTTGGGGGATTGCCCTACGATCGCTACCTCTTTTTACTTCACCTCAGCAATGGCTACGGCGGACTGGAGCATCGGGAGTCCTGTTCACTTATTTTCTCTAGAAATGGATTTAAGAAGCGAGAAAGCTACGAGGATTTCCTAACGTTGGTGGCCCATGAGTTTTTCCACTTGTGGAATGTGAAACGTCTACGCCCTAAAGAACTCGAAACCTTTGACTACGACGGAGAAAACTATACGCCATCGCTGTGGTTTTCTGAGGGGGCGACGAGTTTTTACGACAATGTGATTCCGTTGCGGGCGGGGCTTTATGATGCGCGCACCTACTTAAAAAATTTGGGCAAAACCATTACGCGATTTTTGACGACACCGGGGCGTTTGGTACAGCCGCTGAGTGAGTCGAGTTTTGATGCTTGGATTAAGCTCTATCGGCCCGATACGAATACACCGAATTCGCAAATGTCCTACTATCTCAAGGGCGAGATGGTGACGTTTTTGATGGATTTGGCACTGCGACGGAGGCATGAAAATCAACGATCGTTCGATGATGTCATGCGAAAACTTTGGACCGAGTTTGGGCAGAGCGATGAGGGAGAAATTGGGTTTACACCGGGGGATTTGAAACGGACGATCGAGGCCGTAGCGGAGTTTGATCTGACGTCGTTTTTTGCGAAATACATTGATGGTTTGACCGATTTACCGTTCCAAGCGGCGTTGGCAGATTTTGGTTTGCAGCTTGAATCAAATCTAGGACAAAACTTAGCGCCGATTCATGGCGCGAGATTGGCAGTGGAAAATGGCAAAACCTTGGTGAAATACGTCGCTTCTAATTCTCCAGCAGAAAGAGCGGGGTTAGATGCGGGGGATGAACTGGTGGCGATCGATGGGTTGCGGACCAATCTGGACTTGATCAACGATCGGCTCCAAGCGTCTCAGCCGGGAGATCAGCTAGAGATTACGTTCTTCCATCAAGATGAATTGCTGCAAACGGTTTTGATTTTAGGTGAGCCGGAGGCGTCGCAGTATACGGTGGTGCCGCTGAAGGATCCAACGGAAGCGCAGCAGAAGCGATTTTATGGCTGGCTGGGTTGTGCGCTTCAGGATTTGTAGTTGCCCTATCCAATTTGCTGCTTAGCGACTCCTGAGCGACCCGATGGTATAAGATAGGCAAGCTCAATTTTTTGCCTTTCCCATGCAAGCCCGCCGAATCGCCCGTGAACTTGCGCTCCTCAGCCTGAGTCAGCTCCCTTCAAAACCTGAAAAACTCAACGCGCAGAGCCTGCAAGACATCGTGCTAGCTGCCATTCGGACTCTTGCGTCTGAAGCTCGTGAAACGATCGAATCAGCCTCTGCGGAACTTCAGCGCAGCAATGCCCAAATCCTCAACAGCGAAACCCGCGCTGAAGATGTCGATCGCGCTAAAGTCATGCTCAATGACGCGATCCAACTCACCCAAAAGGCCATCAACCGTCTCGGTCACTGCTTCGAGATTCCTGAATTTTTGCAACTGGCCAATCAGCCCGACGTTCGCAATTACACCCTAGAAATCGTTGG
>JAAFJU010000204.1 GCA_013298165.1 Synechococcales cyanobacterium bin31.maxbin.ball.101
AAAAGTAAGCAAATGGTTCTGATGTCAACAGCCGGATTGTTGAGGAGCCGTGTGCCGGGAAACTAGCAAGCACGGTTTTGAATGGGAGGGTGACAAGGTGACTTGTCACTCGACCCTAACGTCGCGCGGGGGAGCAAAGGCAGGCGATCGATGAGTTGGTTCAAGTTCCAGAACCATCCCCCCTTTATCGGACGATCGAGGAACTACTCACCGACTATCGCGCTATCCTAGAATCACGTGGAAAAATCACATCTGAAGATGAGGAACTCTTAATGAACTTATCAACCGTCTATCTGAAGCAACGGGAAGAGTGGCGACAAGAAGGCCAAAAAGAAGGCCAGAAATTGACGATGCAGGCTGTTGCGATCGGACTTTTACAAAAAAACATCGATATGGCTGTCATCCTTGAAATCACAGGGTTAACATCACAGCAAATTCAAGCCTTGAGCGATCGACTTTCAATTGAAAATCTTGAGGCTTAGCCAGTGGATAGCGTGATTTCTACTCGCCCGGAGACGATCGTCGTATTGATGACGGTGCCGAATGCTGATGTAGCAGCCACGATCGCGATGGCGTTAGTCAATGAACGGTTGGCGGCTTGTGTGTCGGAGTTTCCAGTGCGTTCAACCTACCGTTGGCAAGGAGAAGTGCTGCAGGAGAGTGAGATTCAGTTGGTGGTGAAGACGACGATCGATCGGTTTGAAGCCTTGGAAGCGCGGGTGAAGGCGTTGCATCCCTACGAGGTACCGGAGGTGATTGCGATGAGGGTCGATCGAGGTTCTGAAGCCTATTTGAATTGGATTGGTGAACAGGTTATGACGCTAGAACCATGAATCCCGAATTGAATGTGGAACATTAAGCAGGGTTCAACCTTTGATCAATCTCTTGAAACCGAGGTCGCGATGAGGTCGTCGGCTGCATACATTGTCGCTGTAACTCTCGAAGGTGTTGGATGGGTATTGTATTGTCCGAACCGTCTGAACATCGATCGAGCAAATCCTCCAACAAACACCCAAACGCCCGCACATCCAACGCCTCGATCGCACTGCCTACCTGATAAAACGAAGCCGCTCCAAAGTCACTCAACACCGCATCCCCAGCAGAATTCACCAAAATATTATGGGCATAAAGATCCCCATGCATAATCCCTCGATCGTGCAAATGGGCCGTTGCTGAAGCAATCCCCTGCACCACTCGTAAAATAAAGGCAAATTCAAACGTTCGATCGTCTGGAAAAGTATCCCTTGTACAGGATTCAAAACTCGGGGGATTGCCCAGGATTTCAAATCCTGACTCCAATAATGGCAATGCCAAACCCAGCCGATCGTCCGGATGATTTGCAATCTGACCCAAAACGCCCACCAAGTTTGGATGTAGGCCCGCTGCGACACAGGCTTGCATCTCGTCCTTGGGCAAACCATCACTTGTCACGGCCCCTTTAAAAATCTTTACGGCGATCGGCAGCGATTGGGAATCCTGATCCTGATGCCAGACTGCCTGGGAAATCACCCCTGAAGCCCCCTCCCCCAACCGATCGCCCAACGTCAGGTCCGTCCAGTCGATCGTCGTCAACGCCTCATCGTCCCGTTCCAGCCCCAAATTCTGCCCAATTCCCAACCAACTCAGACGTGGCAATCCCAGCAGCCAATCCGGCAACAACTCCAAAGGATTCGCTGCGAGTCGCACAAGTTCTAAATTGCGGCAGTTTTTCATTTCCTCGGGCAACGATCGCAACTGATTTCCGGCGAGCATCAGCTTTTGCAGCCGCGCACAGTTGCCAATGGACTTCGGCAACGCCTCGATCGCATTGTCTGTCAAGATCAACCAGCGCAACAATGACGGCAACGAATGCTCCGGTACCGTCCGAATCCGGTTCGCCTTAAATCCCACCATCGACAGTTGCTCACATCGCCCTAGCACCGCCGGGAACTGTTCAAACTCGTTTTGAGAGATGAACAAAATCTTAAGTTTTGTCAGCCGATCGAAATCCTCGGGCAGTGATTTCAGCCGATTATTCGACAAATCCAACACCTCTAACGAATCGGCCAGATCCAAAATCTCACGGGGAAAGGTCGTCAAACCCGCTGCGATCGAGACTTTCGAGGCCCCCTGAAGTTGACCGGACTGCAATTGCGCGAGAATTTCGACTGACATGAAGCCCCGACCCATAACGTCTTACAAAAATCAGTATAATGCGAGACTCTCACGGAAGCCCTTCTGCAAGGCATAGGCTTAGACGGTCTGCCCTGCAATAATAATGAAACGATCACTCTTAAGGTAGAGCTTGCAATGGAAGATAAATTAATGCTGATGATTCCGGGACCCACCCCCGTCCCCGAACGAGTCCTACAGGCCATGGCCAAACACCCCATGGGCCACCGCAGCGCCGACTTTAGCGCCATTTTCGGAGAAGTCACCGAAAACCTAAAATGGCTCCACCAGACCCAAAATGACCTGCTCATCCTCGCCGCCAGCGGCACAGGCGTCATGGAAGCGGGCATCATCAACTTCCTCAGCCCCGGTGACAAGGTCATCGTCGGTTCCAACGGAAAGTTCGGGGAGCGCTGGGCGGAGGTCACGGATGCTTACGGTCTCAACACGCAACGCATCACCAGTGACTGGGGCAAACCGCTTGATCCCGAGTTGATCCGGGTCGCCCTTGAAGCCGACACCGCCAAGGAAATCAAAGCCGTCATCGTCACCCACAGCGAGACCTCCACGGGTGTCATCAACGACCTGGAAACCATTAATAAACATGTCAAAGCTCACGGAGCATTGATCATTGTTGACACCGTCACCAGCCTCGGTGCTTGCAGCGTTCCCGTGGATGCCTGGGGCTTGGATGTCGTGGCATCGGGATCCCAGAAGGGCTATATGATTCCGCCGGGGTTGGGCTTTGTGTCGGTGAGTGCGAAGGCGTGGGAAGCCTACAAAACGGCGAAACTGCCGCGCTTCTATCTGGACTTGGGCAAGTACCGCAAAGACGCCGCGAAGAACACGACACCGTTTACTCCGGCGATCAATCTCATCTTCGCAATGCAAGCGTCACTGCGATTGATGAAACAAGAGGGATTGGAAAATATCTTCGCCCGTCACGATCGCCATAGCCGTGCCACCCGCGCCGCGATGAAAGCCCTGTCCCTGCCGCTCTATGCGCCAGATGACAATTCTAGCCCTGCGATTACCGCTGTCATGCCCACCAGCGTGGACGCGGAGAAGGTCCGATCGGTGATGAAGAAGAAATTTGACATCGTGCTGGCGGGCGGCCAAGATGCGCTGAAAGGCAAGATCTTCCGCATTGGGCATTTGGGATTTGTGAGCGATCGGGATATCTTGACCGCGATCGGAGCCTTGGAAGCGACGTTGATTGAACTCGGTGCGACAGGTGTGGCACCGGGTGCTGGGGTCGCGGCTGCGGCTGCGGTTTTTGCAGGTAAGTAGATCCTGGCGAACCGCCCCCCAGCCCCCAATTTTGGGGGAGCCGAGCAAAAAAGACAATCCGGTCCCCCCAGAATTGGGGGTTAGGGGGCCAATCCGGGTTCTATTCTTCTAGCCATTGTGGAATGTATTGATTTACATATTTGAGATCACGATCCCACTGTTTGTACAGGGGATCGTTTTTTTGGACGAGTTGCCAGAAGTCTTTGGAATGGTTCATGTGAATCGTATGACACAACTCATGAATCAAAACGTACCGCACCACTTGTGGTGGTAGGAAGAGGAGTTTGTAATTGAGACTGATATTTTTATCACTGGAGCAGCTTCCCCAGCGCGTCTTTTGGCCTCGGACGCTGACATTGTTAAACGGTAAATTGCAGTCTTCACTCAAGGCCCGCAGCCAAGGCCCCAGGAAAATTTCAGCCCGCTCTGTGAGCCACGATCGCAGCACTTTCCGACAGAGTGCTTCGTTTTGGGTGTTGCCCCAGAGAATTAGGGTTTCGGGGAGTTGGCTGATGCGAATACTGGCGACATTGGCGGGGGTATATTCGATCGTCCAGTTTTCGGTGTTGGCGAGAAAGGTGAGGGTTTTGGGGAGGGGTTCGGAGGAGAGGTTGGGCGGTTGGGCTTGGATTTTGTTGCGGTGCTTGTCAATCCAGGCTTGATGGCTTTCGACAATGTCCGGCACCTTCGTCCGATCGAACCCCACAGGCACCACGACCTCTAGCTTTCCCTGAGGTGAAATCCGTAGATTAATCCGTTTAGCCCGGTGACTTTCGCGAATGGTATAGGCGATGATCGATCCTGGCGTAACGCTTTGCATGACGGAGAGCTTGATAACAGGTGTCCCCTCTAGGATATCCGATCGGCTCTCAAACGTTCAGTCAATCCCGAATACATCTACAATGGAACTACCGAACGATCGGAGGTATCCCATCGATGACTCAGCTTACGATCGCCTTGCCCGATGAGGCTCAGGCTTATATTGATGAGCAACTGGCCCAAGGTCATTATCCGACGGCAGATGATGTGATTGCATCCCTTATCTTGTCGGCACATAAGCAGCCATCCCAACAAGATTCAACGGTTTTGTCATCAGAAATTGCCTTGCTCCAAGCAATTTATCAAGGGGTTCCGATCGCGATTCAGCAACGGTACGACGAATTGCGAGAATCTCTACATGAAGAGACATTAACGACGGATGAGCATCAGGAATTACTTCAGTTAGTGGATGTGGTTGAACAATGTCAAGTCGATCGATTGGAGAAGTTAATCCAATTGGCAAAGATTCGGAATGTTTCGTTGGATGAACTGATGCAGCAGTTGAATTTGAATCGATCGTCGAGTTATGTCTAAGTGGGTCACGTACTATCTGACACAAAATCACCTTTTACAAGTCTTGCCATGCGTCATCTTCCTCAGGATTCAGCCAATCCTTTGTTAAGGCTGATTCACTGAGAAGGCAAGTTGCCAGGGAGTTTTGTAGATATTGGGCTTTTAACGATTGCAAAAAGCTCAGAACGTCTTCTAGTAAGACATCTGGCATCTGTTCGATTTCTTGGAAAATGGCTTCTTTTGATGACATGGGAGTCTCCACTCAATTCCTTCTTCCATTGTACAGGGTGCTTCGATCGTTAACAAAACCGTTTCATCAGAAAAATGCCCATATAAATTGTCACACGATCGTCCATCAACTGCTCACGCAACTCGGCGCAGCGAAGGAAATTGAGAAGTTAGAATTGAGAATGAAGAATTGGGAGTGATGATCTAGAGTCGATCGTACTCCTCAATAATCGCGATCAAATCTTCCGCCCCTACATCGTCTAGTTCCGACTTACTATAAATTGTTAGCAGCAAAGGGTATTGCGATTAAACGTCGGGGAGGCAATCACTTCAATCATCTAAAGAATCCTGCGCCTCTAGTTCAGCCCAAAGCTGTCTGACCGGAATCCCTTGTCCCGTCATTGCCTCATGCCAAGCCTGCCGAAAATCATTCAACATCTCCGACTTTGGTGTATCGTCAGCTAACCGATCGAGATCGATCGGGTTTTCACCACGAAACATTAAGGACTCCAAAAAATCTGCAACCTGTTGAAGATATTCATCAGGACAGATATCCAGCTTTTGTTTGAGACTATCGCGGCTGATCATGGCTTAATATCTAGGTCAGGTAAGTCTAATTGTAAATCATAAAGCAAACAGTTGACGATCGCCCATCAACTGCTCACGCAACTCGGCGCAGGGAAAGAAATTGAGACATTGGAAGCGAGATGGAGGACTGAGGAGGGCGAGGCGATCGGTGCGATATAATGATTTGTGACCCTTTTAAACTAAGGTACCGTCATGTCAACGATTAAACAGCGACTCCTGGACGCGATCGATCGGTCGCCTATTGCAGAACTAGAAAATACCCTGATCTTTCTGGAAAATCGACTCACTTTAAACCAGCCCGACAAGGACTATCCCACAAAAGCCGTCAACATCTTGAAACAGCTTGCACAACGTAATGCCTGCGTGAACATCGAAGATCCGATCACATGGCAAACCGAACTGAGAACCGATCGGCCTTTACCAGGAAGAGACGACTAATGCTCCTGGATAGTAACCTGATCATCTACGCCTCAAAGCCAGGATATGATGACCTCCGTAACTGGATGAGCCATCACCCAATTTGCGTTTCCGCACTCAGCAAACTTGAAGTCCTTGGCTATCATCGTTTGACTCAAGAAGACCGCGATTTCTTTGCTAATTTTTTCTCAGCCTTACCCGTTTTGCCAATTACCTCTGACGTGATTGATCAAGCGATCGCCCTTCGCCAACAACGCAAGATGAGCTTGGGTGATGCCACGATCGCCTCTACTGCACTGGTCAACAATCTTCCGATTGCAACACACAACGTTTCAGATTTTCGATGGATTCCTAATTTAGTCTGCATTGATCCAATCAGTAAAATTTAGAAGATGAAAACCGATCGCCCATCAACTGCTCACGCAACTCGGCGCAGCCAAGGAAATTGAGACCTCTCTAGGATATCCGATCGGCTTTTGTGGGAACCCTAGGGCCAAAACAAGCCACGGTTTGTAAGGGTTCTGACTGGAGTACTAAAATGCTCTGTCAGGAGTTAAGTTGGATTGGTGGCTGATTTTAAGTTTGTGCTTTCATAATCTTTGGTCTTTAAATATGTCTATTGCGAAGCGCTGGCCCGATCGTCCACTTCTAGCTATGACTGGAATTCTGATTTGGTCGTCTTTGATTCAATCTGCTAATGCCCAGATTCAACCCGATGCCACGCTCGGGGCAGAACGATCGATTGTCACGAACCAAACGATTAAAACATTACCCAGCCAACTCATTCAAGGCGGAGCTATCCGGGGTGGGAACTTATTTCATAGTTTTGAGCAATTTAATGTGCAGTCAGGACAGGGCACTTATTTTGCCAATCCGA
>JAAFJU010000217.1 GCA_013298165.1 Synechococcales cyanobacterium bin31.maxbin.ball.101
TTATTTCTTAGAAGGAACGCCGGAGTTTGAAAATTACTGGCGGGACTTGCAGTGGGCACAGGAGTACGCGCTGTATAACCGTGAGGTGATGATGACGCGGCTTCAGCAGGTGATTGCGAAGCATTTGTCCGGTGGGAAACCGTTTAAAGCCTTGATGTCGGTGAATTGTCACCACAACTATGCGGAACGGGAAGTGCATTATGGCGAAGAGGTCTACGTCACTCGAAAAGGGGCGGTGCGGGCACGATCGAACGATCTCGGCATCATTCCCGGTTCCATGGGGGCGAAGTCGTTCATTGTGCGCGGCAAGGGCAATTTTGAAAGCTATTGCTCCTGTTCCCACGGGGCGGGCCGTCTGATGTCTCGCACCAAGGCCAAGAACACCTATTCTCTGGACGATTTGGTCGCGCAGACGAAGGGGGTGGAATGTCGTAAGGATGAGCAACTGATTGATGAAATCCCAGCGGCGTACAAGCCGATCGAACAGGTGATGGCCAACCAAGCCGATCTGGTTGAAATCGTGGCGACGTTGAAGCAGGTGTTATGTGTGAAGGGGTGATTACGATCGTCCTCGCAGGCGGTCTCAGCACTCGCATGGGACGCGATAAGGCATTACTGGAACTGGATGGGATTCCGCTGTTAACTAGGATTTGTACTCTGGGGTTAGCGGTGAGTCGTCAAGTTTATGTGGTGACGGGGCGGGACTATGGCGAGGTGTTGCCAGAGGGGTGCGATCGGATTGACGATCGGGTTCTCGAAGGGCCGCTCTATGCCTTTTCAGCCGCACTCGATCAAATCGGGGATTCGATCCCTAATTTGCACCCAACCGATTGGATCCTGTTGCTGTCCTGTGATTTGCCCTATTTGGATCAAGCCACGATCGAGCAATGGATTGGGCAGTTGGATTCGGTGCCTGAGGAGGCGATCGCCTACCTCGCGAAAAACCCACAGGGATTCTTTGAAGTTCTCTGTGGGTTTTATCGTGTGAGCTGTCGGGAGAGTCTGAACCAGGCTGTAGCCGGGGGTGAACGATCGTTTCAACGGTGGCTCCGATCGCAGCGGGTGGCGGAATTGAAGTGGGACGATCGGCGCGTGTTTTTCAATTGCAACCAGCCAGAAGATTGGGAACAGTTGGGTTAGGTTCAGGCTTCGACTCCGCTCAGCCTACGAAGACTCCGCTCAGCCTACGAAGACTCCGCTCAGCCTACGAATATTCGAGGATGAGTGAAATAATCTTCAGAGACGAGGGGTGAGCGGAGCCGAACCCCGATTTCCTAACTCCACTGCTCATAAGCATCCGCCAACTTCTCGTCATAGGCATTCTCGCGATAACTCTCACCGTTATACCCCCGCGCAAACGCCGCCCAATCCTTGCGAATCAAGGCCCGATCGAGTCCATTCGTCTTAATAAAATTGAACATCGCCATGAGCTGTTTCCCTTCGCTCAAGTGCATATCACGGACAAAGGTTTCCACGTCGGCATAACCCGCCGCTTTGTGGTTAAACCCCATAACCTGCCCCAGTCCCCAGGAGGCCGACTTCATCGCCGCCGCCCGATCGACCGTACAGGCCAAATACAACCGATCCCATTCCCCCACACCACCAATGTAGAGATTTCGGTTCCACACCGGGCTAGAAATCGACGGATGGCTATCGTCGTAGTCCCCATCCGTCAAATCCGAAAACCAATGGGCCTCAAACAAAATCTTCGGACGACCATCACTATAAAAGCCCGAACCCGCCGCTTCCACCGAAACCACCGCTCGCACCGCCGCTACTTCACACTTGATAGAGGTCGCAACCGCTTGATAGTCGGCCATGCCCAATCTCGCGGGGGCGGGGAGGATGACGGGAATGCCAGGAATCTCGGGTTCTAGAAGAAGCTTGGCCATGCGAGGCGTCATGGTTTTAGCATCGAGGCTGTAAGCCCGACAGAAGCGATCGAAGGCTCCTTGGCTTTTCGGTCCCCACTGTCCACTCGCACTGCCGAGACCATAGCCGATCGCATCTAAGGAAAGCTGGATCTCTTTGGCGAGAGCGGTATTTTTGCTGACTTGTTCGATCGGGTAGGAATTTTTACCTTGGTAGATCAGACGCAGGTTCGCGGGAAGCGCCAAACCGGGTTGGACCACAACAGGATCCACTGGTTTGGGGTCCACTTTAGGATCAACTTTGGGGGTGGGGTCAGGTTTGGGGGCGGGTGGGGCTTGGAGAAGCTGGGTAGCAGCTAGGGGAGAAATTTCGTCAGCATTGAATTTATTGGCAGCGGCGAACGCACCATAAGCCGCTTGGCTCTTGGCTCCCCAAGCTCCATCTGCGGCACCAGGCGCTTGGCCCCAGACGGTAAGGCGCTGTTGCAGTTCTTTGACGAAGGTGGCGCTGGTGCGGAGGGATGCGATCGGCCAAGTTGCAGATTGGTTTGCAAGGGCTTGAAGGCTGGTGGGCGCAGCAGGCTTGGGCGCAGGCTGAGGGATGGGGGTTGGAGTCGGGGTTGGGGTTGGAGTCGGGGTTGGATTGGCTAATAGTTTCAGGGCCGCAGCGGGGGAGAGTTCGTTGTCTTTGAATCCATTGGCTTTGGCAAACTCGGCATAGGCGCGCTGTGAAGTCGGTCCCCAGTCCCCATCGGGCGTTCCAACATTGTATTTCCAGGCTTGAAGACGACGCTGGAGTTCTAACGTGAGGGGAACGTTGGCGGCGATCGTCGCGATCGGCCAGGTATTCGTCTGCGTCCCAATCTCTCGCAAAAACTTTGGCAGAACGGGTTTTGGCGCGGGCGTGACGGGCGTTGGGGTGACGGGCGTTGGAGTGACGGGCGTTGGAGTGACGGGCGTTGGGGTGACAGGTTTGGGGGCGGGGGTGACAGGGGTTGGGGTGACGGGTTTGGGGGCGGGCGTCGGCTTGGTTTCGGAGGGCGCAGGCTGGAGTAGTTGACGGGCGGCGGCGGGGGAGAGTTCGTCTTCGTCAAACTTGTAGAGTTTTGCAAAGGCACTGTAGGCACGCTGGCTCTTCGGTCCCCAGTCACCATCGGGCGTTCCGACGTCATAGCCCCAAGCTTTTAAGCGCCGCTGGATTTCTAGGGCCAAGGGCACTTCATCACTCACTTCATCGAAGGTCCAAGTTTCTGAATTCAGTCCGATCGTGGTTAGAGTCATGAGCTTAGGGGTAGAAATTTTTGTAGGAGGCTTTATCTAATCCTATACAAAAAATCCTGAGACAGACAGAAATCTGACCGCTTCATTCGGTTTGAAATCCCTCCACGGATTAGCGAACTACTTCTGCAAAACATCCTGTAGAGCAATCGATCGATCGGGAAATGCTAAGGGACTGATGGAGTTGGGGGGCGTCAAAATGAGTTGGCTGGTATAGCCTGTGGCGGTTGGGTTGCGGAAAATATGGAGTTTTTGGTTCTTCACATCTAAGACCCAATAGTCTTCAATTCCGGATTGGGCATAGAGCTTATCTTTGACCTCGCAGTCATATTTCAGCGTCGAGTCAGCGACTTCCACTACTAATGCTAAATCAGAGGAATTAGGATGACGATCGGCATAATCTAAAGCCGTCCCGCGCACGATCGCCAAATCAGGTTCAGGCTCTGAGAAATCATTCAGTTGAATCGGATCTTGGGTACTGACAAAAAACGGCTGATGTTCGAGGAGCGCATCGAAGGCTACAGCCAATAACCGAAGTCCAAGGACATGAGGCGTTCCCTTCGCAGCCATAACTAAGATTTGCCCTTCAATGAGTTCGGTCCGATCGTCAGAAT
Organism: Synechococcales cyanobacterium bin31.maxbin.ball.101; assembly: GCA_013298165.1. GTDB lineage: Bacteria > Cyanobacteriota > Cyanobacteriia > Leptolyngbyales > Leptolyngbyaceae > JAAFJU01. The sequence goes on from JAAFJU010000217.1 coordinate 3,764, forward strand.
TCAGAATGCCTAACTCACCCATCTGACGATATTCTTCGACCGTCCAATATTTTAGGGCCGTCGGCTCTGGAGTAAACGTCAAAGTTGGAGAAGACACCAGCGTTTTCATAAATGTTCTGGAGGCTTGAATTTACTAAGGGAGTAGCCATGCCAATTTTTCAATCTCTGGCGAACCGCCCCCTCGCCCCCAATTCTGGGGGAACATGAATTTCCGAAGCCCCCAGAATTGGGGGTTGGGGGCGGTTCGTCAGGAACTTTATTCTGACACAGATCCCTAAGCCGCTGCCTTCTGGCGCTCAAACAGCGCATAATAAGCGCCCTTCTTCCGCACCAACTCATCGTGAGTTCCCCGCTCTACGATCACCCCTTTCTCCATCACCAAAATCAAATCAGCCTTCCGCAACGGGGCAAAACGGTGGGCGATCATCACGATCGTTCGGTTATTCGCCATTTTCTGAAGGTTTTGCAACACCTGCTGCTCCGTTTCACTATCCAAGGCACTCGTCGCCTCATCGAGGATCATGATAGGCGAATCGGACAGGAAGAGTCTTGCTAACGAAACCCGCTGACGTTGCCCCCCAGACAGTGCCGTACCCCGTTCTCCCACGTTGGTTTCGTAGCCTTGGGGCTGTTCGCTGATGAAGTCATGAGCCGCCGCATTACGAGCCGCAGAGACAATATCCTCTGACGACACATCGTTTCGACCCAAACTGATATTTTCCAGAATGCTGCCGTTAAAGAGGAAGTCCTCCTGAAGCACCACACCCATTTGACTGCGCAACGAATGCAAATCCGCACTCTTCACATCAAAGCCATCCACCGTAATCTTGCCCGACTCCGGCAAGTACAGCCGCTGAATCAGTTTTGAAAGCGTACTCTTCCCGGATCCACTGCGTCCAACCACACCCACCAACATTCCCGGCTTGATGTCAAAGGAAATGCCCTTGAGGACGGGTTCTTGGTTGGGGTTGTAGCGGAAGACGACCTGATCAAAGTTGATTTCGCCATTCAAAGGTGGCAGGACTAGACCTGTTCCAGATTCGGCTTCAGGAGCCGAGTTGAGAATGTCGCCAATCCGATCGACCGACAGCAACACCTGCTGCAAATTCTGCCAGAGTTGCACTAGGCGCAGCAAGGGTCCCGTCACCTGTCCGGAGAGCATTTGGAAGGCGATCAGTTGACCGATCGACATCTCCTGCTTGATCACCAACGTCGCACCCACCCACAGAATCAACAGGTAAGAAAGTTTGGTTAAGAAATCTGCAATGCTGCCGCTGATATTTTGCGTCGTAGAAGCTTTAAAACTGGTGCGAATGTAGCGAGCGAAGAGACCTTCCCACCGATCGCGAGAAGCCTTTTCCGCCGTATGGGCTTTCACCGAGTGAATCCCCGTGACCGTCTCAACCAAAAATGATTGGCTATCGGCATTGCGGTTAAAACTTTCGTTCAACCAGTTCCGCATGATCGGCGTACTCACGAACGTCAAGATCGCAAACAATGGCAACACCGCCAAAGCCACCCCCGTCAGCACAATGCTGTAGTAAGCCATCAGCGCCAAGTACACCACGGTGAAAATACTGTCCAGCACCACCGTCAGTGCTGTCCCAGTCATGAACTGCCGAATGTTTTCCAATTCCTGAACCCGCGCCACCGTGTCTCCCACCCGTCGCGCTTCAAAATATTTCAGCGGCAGTCGCATCAAGTGGCGAAAGAGCTGGGCCGACAGGGACAAGTCCAGTCGTCTTGCAGTGTGAGTAAAGATGAAGAGACGCAGCGCACCCAAACTGGCTTCAAACAGCGCCACACCCAACATCGCGATCGCCATCACATCCAAGGTCGGCAGACTGCCCTGCACCATCACCTTATCGATCACAACTTGAGTGATCATGGGCGAAGTCAGACCCAAAAGCTGCATCGTCAACGAAGCCACTAGGACTTCCATCAACAGGCCCTTGTACTTCCACACCGCTGGTAAAAACCAGCCCAGATTAAACGTCTCTTGCTTCTGAACCGCATCAATCTGCCAAACCTGGCCGTCCCACGATCGCTCCAACTGCGATCGAGAAATCCGTTCGCAGGTCATCGTGGGATTCACAGGATCCGCAACGATCGCCCCTTCTCCCCGAATCCCATAGACCACCATCCAATGGGGATTGGCCTGACCATCCTTGAGGATCAACGCCGGAAAATCCAACAGCCGCAGCCCTTGCCAATCCGTCGTCAAACGCCGCATCAAGAAGCCCATTTTCTCAGCCCCTTCGGACATCTGAGCAGGGCTTTGACCGCGAATTTGGCGTGTGACCCATTCCTGCTGAACGGAGTTTTGCAGGTGGTTGGCGACCATGGTGAGGC
>JAAFJU010000152.1 GCA_013298165.1 Synechococcales cyanobacterium bin31.maxbin.ball.101
TAATGTCAGGATTTAGTCGCTTAATTTCCGCTGCGATCGAAGCCGCTCGGGTCGCGTGCCCAAAGCCATGATTCGTAATCGCTAGATACAGCACCGGAGAAACCATGAGAAAACTCGCTAAACGATAGGCCAAACGTCACAGATTGCGATCGTCATCTTACCGAATCCTGAGACCGATTCTTTACTAGACTGATGCGATGATGCGCTCTTGCCTTAAGATTATCTTTAGGATTGAAACCGATCCACAAGCTGACTAACCCTAGGAGGATTTCTATGGCGCTCGTACCTATGCGTCTCTTGCTCGACCACGCGGCTGAGAATGGCTACGGCATTCCCGCTTTCAATGTCAACAACATGGAGCAAATCCAGTCCATCATGCAGGCTGCCCATGAAACGGACAGCCCGGTGATCCTGCAAGCTTCCCGTGGTGCTCGAAACTACGCCGGGGAAAACTTCCTACGCCACCTCATCTTGGCAGCGGTGGAAACCTACCCCCACATCCCCATTGTGATGCACCAGGACCACGGCAACGAACCCGCGACCTGCTACACCGCACTGAAAAATAACTTCACCTCCGTCATGATGGACGGATCCTTGGGTGCTGACGCTAAAACGCCGTCCACCTTTGAGTACAACGTCAACGTCACAGCGGAAGTTGTGAAAGTGGCACACTCCATCGGCGCATCCGTCGAAGGCGAACTGGGTTGCCTCGGTTCTCTCGAAACAGGCATGGGCGAAGCGGAAGACGGTCATGGTTTTGAAGGTAAGTTGGATGAATCCCAACTGCTGACGGATCCTGATGAAGCCGTTGAATTCGTAGAGCGCACTCAAGTGGATGCTCTGGCCGTTGCGATCGGAACCAGCCACGGTGCCTACAAGTTCACCCGCCAACCAACAGGTGAAATTTTGGCGATCAGCTTGATTGCTGAAATCCACAAGCGTTTGCCTAACACTCACTTGGTCATGCATGGTTCGTCGTCCGTTCCCCAAGACTTGATCGCATTGATCAATGCTAAGGGCGGCGCGATTCCTGAAACCTACGGCGTTCCCGTCGAAGAAATCCAAAAGGGCATCAAAAACGGCGTTCGCAAGATCAACATCGACACCGACAACCGTTTGGCCATCACTGCTGCTGTGCGTGAAGCCTTGCTTGCAAAACCTGAGGAATTCGATCCTCGCCACTTCTTGAAGCCTTCGATCAAGTACATGCAGAAAGTTTGTGCCGATCGTTATCAAGAGTTCTGGGCCGCAGGTCAAGCCAGCAAGATCAAACAGATCAGCATGGAAGAGTTCAGCCGTAAGTATGCTAAGGGCGACCTGAAGCAAGTTGCAGCTAAAGTCTAGGTTTTGAAATGTTGAATTGCGAATGTTGAATATTGAATTCAATATTTGAAACGACATTTAAAAAAGGGTGAGCCTTGGCTTGCCCTTTTTTGTTTTGTAATTGTTGCGGTTGGGATTTCTCACAGCACGATCGCATCCTTGAAGATTCTGTCTTTAAAGCGTTCTCGCAAGGCATCGGCGGTAGCGAGATCAACTTTGCACTCTAGAAGATCTTCTAAGTCTTGCATCATCCCAATATGGTCAAAAAGACTCCAGCGACGTTCTTGATCAATCAGAATGTCGATGTCGCTATCGGGCCGATCGTCTCCTCGTGCAACGGAGCCGAAGACACGAAGGTTGGTAGCGCCGTATTTGTCAGCGATCATGAGGATGTCATTTCGTTTCTGGCGAAGCTGTTCAAGACGGGTCATAGTGAAGTCCTCTCAACTGTCTTTAGTTTACACGTCGGTTAGATACCCTCCAAATCGATGGCGTTCAAATCACAGCGATCAACCTTGAATGGGATGCAATCGACGATCTTGTATCATTGAAGAGTCCGATTTTCGAGGAGACTTCAACGATCGAGCCATGACCGATAAACCATTGGAGTGGATAGGTCGTTCAAAAGAAGACCTGATGGACTTTCCAGACGATGCCCGTCGTAAAGCCGGATTTGAGCTACGATCGATCCAACAAGGTGATGTTGCCTCAGATGTAAAACCGATGTCTACGATCGGAAAAGGTGTTGAGGAAATCCGGATTTGGACAAAAGACACCTATCGCGTGTTTTACGTTGCCAAGTTTGAGGAAGCCATCTACGTCCTACACGCATTCCAAAAGAAAACCCAAAAGACATCCCGCCAAGACATTGAACTGGGACAACAACGATATCAACAAATGCTTCAACACCGGAAGGAAACCCTATGACTCAATCCAAAACCAATGTTTTTGAAGAACTAGGATTCTTCCCCGAAGAAGCAGAAAACCTACGCATTCGATCGGACCTCATGATTAGCCTTCGCAAACTCATTCGGTCAAATCAATGGACTCTAGAAATCGCTGCCGAAAATCTTAGAACACCGATCGACTGTGTAGAAAATCTCATGGCAGGCGATATCGATCGCTTTCAAGTCGAACAACTGATCACGATGTTGACCCATGGTGGAATGAAAGTCCAAGTCGAAATTGTTGCAGTCGCGTAAAGATGCTCATCGTCATCCAATGGATAATGAGACAGAGTCTCACGGCAGCTTGATATTACCTGGATCGATGTCGATAATCACCCGATCGTCCCCTTCCGTTCCTCCTGTCACTGTCACATTTTGGGTATTTAAATTTCCGGTTGCCGTCTTACCCACTAGGTTCGCGGCAGGATTCGTTGAACGGTAGACAATGTTGCCCTCGGCGGTGAAGGTCTGGGGTTCTAGATACCAGGTGAGTTTGTCAGTCGCGATCGTTGCTTGATTTTTTTGACTAGAGCCTTTGACGTTTTGGGTGAGAATCCCAATTTTTTCCTTGAGTTTAAACTCACCCCGATCGCCGCTGAGCGTCACCTGTTCCGTCCCGCTGAAGGCACTGAAGGGTTTGGGAGCCGTCACGAGTTCTTTTTTCGTATCCCACAGCAATTCTTGTCCTGAGATTTTGACATCGGGATCCACTGCCGCAATTTGGACATTGGTGGCGAGTTTGGCCACATTGGTTTTGAGATCGTAGGAGCCTGTCTCTGCAGTGGCTCGATCGGTGATGCCGGGTTTGGGCGTGCGTTCGATGATGATGGGCGCTTTGCTTTCGACGGTTTGGGGTTCGAGGAGCCAGGTTAGTTTTTCAGTTTGGAGTTTGAGCTTGGGATCCTTGACTTCGGCGACGATCGCTCCCGACAAATCTGCCTGACGCTTACGACTGAAATATTGACCGTCCTTCGCCGCCATTTTCACTTGTTTGTGAACAGCAGTGAACTTATTTTTAATGCTGAGCTGGTCGTCCTTGGGCTTCCATTCCATCTCATTGCCCTTAAACTCCACTCCATCCTTGATCGCCACGGCCACAATGTTTTCCTTCAACATCATCACCTTACCGTCACCCAAAATTTCTCCCTTCTTCGCCGAAATCTTAAAAGCAGGTTTGCCATCTTGGTACAGTTCACCGCTCAGATCTAGAATTTCACCTTCCTTTTTATCGCGGTTGTAGGTCGCTTTTTTAGCCTTGAGCTTCCAGAGTAGATCGCCTTTTTCATCAGCCTGTTCTAGAACCAGATCATCCAGCTTTAAGCTCGGATCCAATAAACTCGCATCACCGCCCGAACCGGACTTAGGCGCACTTTTTTTCGGTTGGAGAAGCCAGAATAGCAATCCAGAGAAGATGGATGCTACTGCAAGGATGGCGATGATTTTGCCCGATCGACCCAAGGATTTCAAATGACTCACGCCCCAAACTTCAGTAAAAATGCATCAAACACCCGCACACAATAAAACAGACTATCAAATCAGGAATGCCAACTGGTGCGATTCCTTAATTTTACAGCCTGTTTCTGCCTATTGAATGACGCTGTAGATCGGTGCGTCAAATGATAGCGTTACAACTCGTCTTTACAACTCTTCGTCAGCACCGACGCCTGCAGTGGAAAGAGGGCGATAGGTGTAAGGACGCTGGGTCTTCTGAATGTCTTCTTTGACAGTGTCGAGATCAATGTACCGATCGGCCACATTGATCAAGCTGTCACTGGTCATGCTGCGCAAGCTTACGACTTCCACTCGGACTCCGCGATAGCTGACGGCATTGACGGCATAGGCTAAGTCTCCATCGCCACTCACCAGGACGGCGGTGTCGTAGGATCCCACCAGGGACATCATGTCCACGGCAATCTCAACGTCCAGATTGGCCTTCTTGGAACCATCGGGAAGCTGAACCAAGTCCTTCGAGATGACTCGGTAGCCATTACGACGCATCCATAATAGGAAGCCCTGCTGCTTTTCATTGGTCCGATCGACCCCGGTGTAGAAGAACGATCGGAGCAGGCGAGAGCCGCCCGTTAGACGATAGAGAAGCTTGGTATAGTCAATTTCGATCCCAAGCTGCAGGGCAGCATAGAACAGGTTGGAGCCATCGATGAAAATGGCGACTCTTCCGCGATTTTCAAGGACATGCTCGGGGGAGAACAGGATCTCATTTTCGATTGGAAGACTCGGAATACTATGATTTAACACTTGCTATACCTCAGTTTTATGAAAAATGAACCGGATCGTGGGGCGACTGGAAAAAACCAGCTCCATGAAAATCAATGCATTTGTTATGGATAATTTATCGATTCACAGAAAAATCCGGAGCATTTTATTGGGGGAATTGTTTTTAGGGTGTTGCGCTCGGTTCATCCAGGGGAAGTTCGAGCTTTTGGAAGATCGGGTGGGCTTCTCCTAGAGCTTGCCTAGACTCTAGTATTCCCCATGTTGAGTGGGTCTGGAAGAGGTTTGACACATCTATTAGGGCAGCGTCATCAAAGTCAATAAAATACCCTAATTGTTGATAAATTCGGGTACTCGTGGCCGGAATGATGGGCGCTAATAAATAGGCAGCAAGACGGACTGATTCTAAGATAGCGTAGATTATTTGTTCTGCTTCTTGGTGTTTTTTGGGATCGCTCTTGCCCAGCTTATACAAGGTCCAAGGAGCCTGCTCATCAATATAGCGATTACCCAGCCGAACCAGCTCTAGAACTGACTCACAGACTTCATGAAAGGCAAGAGCTTCATAGGATTTCGTAACAAAATCTCCTAAATTTCTTCCCATTTCCTTGAGGGGGTTATTGTCAGGAATTCCTAATACTTGAATGTCTGGGACTAAAGCACCTCCATTTTTCGCGGCCAGTTTCAGCGTGCGATTGAGCAGATTTCCCAGGTCATTGGCTAAGTCGGCGTTAAGAATATTTACAAATCTTGTTTCTTCGAAAGAACCATCCTGTCCAAATCTAATTTCCTTTAAGAAGTAGTAGCGCATTGCATCCGCGCCATACCGATCGAGTAGCACATTGGGACTAATAGCATTGCCGCTACTTTTGCCCATTTTGACGCCATTATCTAAGAAGAATCCATGACCAAAAATGCGTCCTGGTAATTCCAACCCTGCTGACATCAACATGGCAGGCCAATACACCGCATGAAATCGCAAAATATCTTTGCCAATGATATGCGTATGGTGTGGATACCAACGTTTGATCGCGTTTTCTAAGGTGGGTTCATCATCGTCTTCTAACAAGGCCGTCAAATAGCCCAACAGCGCATCAAACCAGACATAGATTACATGATTTGGATCCGTGGGGACGGGAAATCCCCAGTCAAAGTTGACCCGCGAAATTGAAAAGTCCCGCAGGCCCTGCTCCACGAATTTGATCACTTCATTGCGGCGGGTTTCAGGCTGGATGAAGTCGGGATTGGTTTTATACAGCGCTTCAAGGGGAGCTTGATAGTTGGAGAGCCGGAAAAAATAATTTTCCTCATCGCGCCACTCGACTTCTTTGGTGACATGAATGTTGCAGCGCTTGCCGTCGAGCAGATCTTTTTCGTCTTTAAATTCTTCGCAGGAGACGCAGTAATAGCCTTTTTGCTGGCTGAGATAGATATCGCCTTTTTCCCAGACCCGCTGGAAAAATTCCTTCACGATCGCCGCATGGCGCACCTCCGTGGTGCGAATAAACCGATCGTACTTAATATTTAATCGTTGCCAGAGCGCTTTAAAACTATCGACATACTCATCGCAGTGGGCTTGTGGCGTGCGGCCCTTTTCTTCAGCCGTACGCTGAATCTTCTGTCCATGCTCATCACTCCCGGTCACAAATCGCACATCATAACCCCGCATCCGCTGGAACCGAGCGATCGCATCCGTGGCGATCGTCGGGTAAGCGCTGCCAATATGGGGCACATCGTTGACGTAGAAGAGCGGGGTGGTGATGGAGAAAGATTTTGCGGCAGTCATAGGGACGATTAAACAAGCTCAAAATTGAGCAGAAATTAACCGCCATATTTTACCGCTGCTTTTGCTCCATTCGTTGAGATTAAAGGTGTTGTTCCAATTTGGGGTTCGATCGCAGGGTTTGCAACACTTTCTTGATCTCCTGGGTCCGATCTTTTTTGACAATCAATGTGACCTTGCCATCGCGGACAATCACGGTGTCTTCTAGGCCGATCGTCACAATCAATTCATCTTCTTGAGTGGAGTAGAGCAAGCTGCCCTGAGTGTCTAATCCAACATGGGTCGCGACTTCGACGTTGGGGCTGTCGGTTTTGAGCAGGCGTTCGATCGCGCCCCAGTCGCCGAGGTCATCCCATGCAAAGGTGACGGGCAGCACTGTGGCTTTCTGCGTCGGTTCCATCAGCGCGTAATCGATGCTCTTCTTGGGGAGTTCGGGGTAAGCCGCAACGCCTCTAGCTTCGAGAGGTTCTAAAATCTCGGGGGCGTATTTGCGAATTTCTTCGATCGCCACATCGGCCTGAAACACGAACATCCCGGCATTCCAGCTATAGTTACCTGCGGCAATAAAGGCTTCCGCTTTTTCCCGATCGGGCTTCTCTGCAAAGCGATCGACTTTGTAAGCCGGAATGCCTTGTGAGGATTGCAATTCATCCGGCAGCTTGGGTCCTTGGGCAATGTAGCCATAGCCTGTGGAGGGGAAAGTGGGGGTGATTCCGAGGGTGACAATGGTTTTAGAGGCGATCGCCACCTCTTGCGCGGCGCGGAGGGTTTGGGTGAACTTCTCTGGTTCGGCAATCCAATGATCCGCTGGGAAGAAGGCGATCGCCACCTCTGGGGCGTAGTGTTTCATCACCTCTAGGATGCTCCAAGTCACCGCAGGAGCCGTATCTCTACCCTCTGGTTCGATTAAAAGATTTCGCTCTGGCAGGTTTGGTAACTGCTCACGGACCCCCGATGCGAGGGGTGCCGAGGTGACGACCCAGAGGTTTTCCCAGCCTTGGGATGCGTCTAGCAACCGATCGGCGGTGGTTTGGAGCAGGCTGTCGCCGCTGCCGTCGAGACTGAGAAATTGTTTGGGACGATCGAGACGGCTCAAGGGCCAAAACCGTTCACCTTTACCACCAGCTAAAATAATAGAAACGAGGGGCTGCGTTACTGAAGAAGACATAAGAATATTTTTCGGGTAGGATTATGGGCATCGCATAGAATATAGCGCTTCTAGCTTCTCAAGAATTCCCAGAGCGCTGGAATTCGTTTAGATTTTGCTAGTTGATAAAGAAATTTAGAAGAAAATTGAACCATTCCTGACAGTTAGATGTTGCCGCTTCTTGTTATAGTCACGATTGCGTCGCCCCCAATATATCTACAATGTCTATTTTTAAAAAGACTCTAAGAAGACCTTCCATCACGCTTTTGACGAAGAGTGCTGTTTTGGGGTTAGGGATAATTGTCACGGCCAGCTTGGGGGCGTTCATTGCTGTGACGATTCCGTTACCGGGAACGGTGGCACCACGTGAAGGTCAGCGCTTGCTGGGGGATTTATTTAAAAATGGCTTTCGCTATCAGGTCAAGCGACCGATTAATATTTTGGTAATGGGCATCGATCGGGTCCCTGAAGCGCAACCCGGTTCTGATGCGATGTTCAGCGGCAATAGTGACTCTTTACTCCTGCTCCATCTCGACCCCAATCAGCGCAGTCTGAATGTGCTGTCCGTTCCCCGCGACACCCAAGTTGAGATTCCGACCCTGGGTCTGACCAAAATTAACCAAGCAAACCCGTCCGGTGGGCCTGCACTGACGGGCAAAGTCATTGCAGATACCTTGGGCGGGGTGAAGATCGATCGGTATGTGCGGTTCAGTACTGATGCGTTTCGAGAGTTGATCGATCGCGTGGGCGGCATTGAGGTGAATGTTCCGACCGATATGGTCTACGAAGACAAAACCCAAAAGCTCAACATCGATCTCAAGCGCGGGCCGCAAACCCTGAATGGCGACAAGGCTGAGCAGTTTGCCCGTTTTAGAAATGATAATTTAGGCGATATTGGCCGCGTGCAACGACAACAAATTCTTTTAAAAGCACTCCGTGAGAAATTAAGCAGTCCCCTGATGTTGCCCCGTATCCCGGGCATTGTTCAAGGAATGCAGCAGTACATCGACACGAATTTGACCCTAGAGGAAACTTCTGCGCTGCTGAACCACGGTCTCGGCCTAGACCAAAAGACCGTCAAAATGGTGCTGCTTCCCGGTCGTTTTAGCGGGCCAAAGGAATTTCAGGGGAGCTATTGGATTTTGGATCCGGATGGGCGCGATCGGATCATGAAGGACTATTTTGATGTGGGGGCAGGCCAAGCGGATAGTGCCACGGCTCCTCTGCGCATTGTGATTCAAAATGCTTCGAGTAATCCGGATGCCGCGCAGAATTTGGCGATGCAGCTTTCTAAGGCGGGCTATGAGAATGTGTCGATTTTGGACGATCGCCCCGAAACCCAAACTCAAACCCAAATTATTGTCCAAGGTGGCCAATCCCAAGCTGCTGCTGCGATTCAGCATGTGATTGGGATTGGAATTTTGGAGACCAGCTCCACAGGGGAGCTGGAATCGGATATTACGCTCAGGATTGGTAATGATTTGGGCAGGCAGAAGCTCTAGCTAAAGCGCTAACCGATCGTCTCGATCACGCCCTTGGGAATGTCGGGGTGTTTCCAGTAGCTGTTGTGGGCGGTGCCGCCGTAGAGAACAGAGGCGATCGTGTTTTTGGCCAGTCCCATGATCTTTTCGCCGAACGAATTGGTTTGAACCAGGCGATCGCTCACGTTGACGAAATCATTCACGCTCCGATCGGCCTTGAAAAATTGCTGGGTGATGCCTTCCAGGGGATAGGCAATGGGATCGCCGGGGTGAATGTAGTTGTTCCAAGGCATGGCTTTGCCTGTTTCTGCCCGGAGATTTTGAAGGAAGGCTTTCATGTCTGGGGCGATGTCATGGCTGTTTTTTTCGCCTGTGTTCATGAGGTTGAACAGGGCGATCGGGGATCCCATGGTGTGAATGCTGCCTAGTTTGAGACCTTCCCCAGGATTGGATCCCAGTCCAAATAGGGTATTACGAATGCGTTGAACATTGGTCCAGGTCTCTAAATCCACGGCTTTAAACCCTTCACTGGTCCAGCGTTTTGCAAAGAGGATATCGAGGAGAATGACCGTGCCCCAGCTATGGGTGACGAGGTGCAGCCGATCGCCTGCTTTGAGGTTTTGCAATTGAGACAGAGCGCTTTTGTAAATACAGTCCACCACATCAGAACCCACCGATCGGCTCAGATACAGTGCGCCATCACCGACAAAGTTCAAAATTTCTTCCGATCGAAACCCTTGGAACCAGAGTTCTTTCCACACAGGCGACTGTGCCAATCCCACCTGCAACTGATCCAATGCCTTGTCTCCGCAGGT
>JAAFJU010000176.1 GCA_013298165.1 Synechococcales cyanobacterium bin31.maxbin.ball.101
TGGAAGGTGGATATCACATTCCCCTCAGTTCTAAAGTCGATCTCAAACTCTTTGGCGGATTGCGCATTGCCAATATTGGTCAATCCACTTCTGCTCAATACTTGGGCGGTGGCTTCGGTGCGGGCGGTGGAACCTTAGGAACAGTGAATGACTTCCGAGGCTTTGGACCCCGTGCGGGATTAGAAGCGCGGATGGCGTTGGGGAGTGGCTTTAGTGTCTATGGTCGTGGGGCTGGGGCATTGCTCTTTGGCGATCAAGAAAGCAGCGCCACCCAAAGCATTGGCGGTACAACGGTGGCGAATTACAGTGCGAGAAGCAAACAAACGGTGCCAATGGTGGATTTGGCGATCGGTTTAGATTGGTCTACAAAAATTGGTCAGGCGGGCAAATTCATGGCAGGTGTGGGCTATGAATACCAGCAGCTATTCAATGGATCGCGCAGTATCCGTCCCAATGGATTGGGTGGCTTTACGGAAAATCGCGGCGACCTGAGTATGCAAGGCTTCTTTGCGAAGGCTGGATTTAGCTGGTCTTTCTAAAATTTTCCCACTGTTCTCAAAGTCCCCCTTGGAAAGGGGGATTTAGGGGGATCGGGTTTCTCTCGATGAATCGATTTTTATTTCGATCGTTTTCGCATCAGTTCTAAAAATTTTGGATGCTTGTTGATGTTGTTAAACTGCGGATCTTTTGCGGCACTCGGTTGATATTTTTTGGCATTTAATTTCAATGCCTTGGCAAGGGCCTCTAAGGCTGGCTCTACTTCTTTTTGGGCCGCATAACAGCAGGCTCGGTTGTAGTAGCCATTGGCATGTTTTGGATTAACCACAAGGGATTGATCGATACTGCGGTGGGCGGCCTCATAGTTGCCCAATACCACATGGGCGTATCCTTGATTGTCCCAGGCTTCGTAGTTTGTCGGATCTGCGGCCACTGCACCGTCGTAGGCGGCGATCGCTTCTGGCGTCCGATTTAATCGACGCAGTGAAAGGCCCATGTTATTCCAGGCTCTGCTGTTGGAGGGATCGAGTTCGACGGCTTTTTTGTAATGGATGAGTGCTTTTGCTTCCTGGTTGAGTTGACTCAAAACATAGCCCAAATTAGCCCACCCTTCTGAATAGCTAGGTTCCACTTCAATGGACTTTTCCAAATCTTCCTTGGCCCGAAGGATTTGGCCCTGTTGAATATAGGCACAACCTCGGTGATACCAGCCATCGGGATTTGAAGGATCCAATTCGATCGCCTTTGTGATGCTGTTTAGTCCTTGGGAATAGCGCCCCAGTTGAATGAGGGTAAACCCGCGATTGACCATTGCGTTGAAGTGATCGGGTTTGAATTCTAAACATCGATCGAAGGCTTCCAAAGCTTCTTTATGCTTCCCCAGTGCCGAGTAGGAGGCTCCCATACCTTGCCATGCTAGGGCATCCGAGGGAATAAACTTGGTGCAAACGCGGAAAATGGCGATCGCCTGAGTGTCGCGGCCTAATTGATTGAGGAGTAAGCCTTTGTTGTACAGGGCATTGCGGTTATTGGGTTCCAGCTTCAGGGCTTGGTCGAGATTTTCGATCGCCTCGTCATGCCGTTGTAGATTGCCTAGGGTGAGTCCACGGGTGCCCCAAGCCTGGACGTTATCCGGTTCTAGGGCGATCGCCTGATCGAGGAGCGGCAATGCACTGGCAAAGTCTCGAACGAGAATATATTGTTCGGCTTGTTGAATGAGGAGTGTGGCTTGGGCTTCAGGCTGAGACATGAGCTTTGAAGTGAATACAACAATGGGTGAGAAGGGCTTCTTTTGAGCGTTTCTCTAGCCTAGCGCAAGATTTCGATCGTAGATCTTAAAAAATATGAGCAGCTAGGTGAAATTAAATTGAACATGTCGTGGGTTTGGGCTAGTCCTGACGGACGTAAACTACGACTTCGCTCAGCCCGCGAAGTCCGGTTTTATGTAAAAGTAGGTGAAGTCCCATGATGCAGTGCTCCTGTTCATAACGCCATGACGATTTCCTACGAAGACATCGATCGCGCCGCCCAGGTGCTAAACGGCATCGCCCACAAAACATCGGTCATGACCTCTACGATCATTAACGATCGAACCCAAAGTCAGGTCTTTTTTAAATGCGAAAACTTCCAGCGCACAGGCTCCTTTAAATTTCGAGGCGCTTACCATGCCTTATCGAAGCTCAGTGCGGCTGAACGCAAACGGGGCGCGATCGCTTACTCATCCGGCAATCATGCTCAGGGTATGGCATTGGCAGGAAAATTGCTGGATATGGATGTGACGATCGTGATGCCCAGCGACGCCCCCCAAGTCAAACAAAACGCCACCCGCGACTATGGCGCACAGATTATTTTTTACGATCGCGCCACCCAAACCCGAGAATCAGTGGCTCAAGATGTTTTGGAAAAAACAAATGCGGTTTTAATTCCCCCCTTTGATCATCCGGATATTATTGCGGGTCAAGGAACGGTGGTCAAAGAATTGATTGAAGAAGTGGGCGATTTAGATTTTCTATTGGTTTGTGTGGGTGGTGGCGGATTGATTTCGGGGAGTGCGATCGCGTCCCATGCGCTATCCCCAGCCTGTCAAGTGATTGGGGTTGAGCCAAAACTGGCGGATGATGCTACGCGATCGTTTCTCTCCGGCAAATTAGAACGCATTGAAAACAGTAATACCATTGCCGATGGTGCCCGATCGCCATCACTGGGTGAATTGACATTTCCCATTGTTGTGGAACAGGTGCAGGATATGGTGACGGTGAGTGATGCGGCGATCGCCCGATCGCTCTTTTACCTATGGGAACGCTTAAAAATCGTCGTAGAACCGACGGGTGCCTTGGCGGCGACAGCTATTTTGGAAGGGATTGTCAATCAACCCGGTGCGAAAATAGGCGTGATTGTTAGTGGTGGCAATGTTGATTTATCGCTGATGCCAACCTATTGGAGCAAGGCATTTCCCAAGAAAAAAGAACCCGCAAAACGGCCCTGGACTTGGGAACTATCCTAGTGGTTAACTGAGATTAGGTTTTTTATCACCCCAGCTATTGTGAAACGAGATTCAATCTTTTTTCAAATCTTTCAACAGTCTCCAGCACTGTTATTTGATCTCCTACCGGATGCTCCAGATAATGCCGATCGCTATCGGTTTGCATCGGTGGCGGTGAAAGAGCCGAAGTTTGAAATCGATGGGGTCTTCTTGCCACCAGACGATCGACCAGGAGTTGTGTATTACGCGGAGGTTCAGTTTCAACGGGATGACCGACTTTATGAGCGAATCGTCAGTGAGTCATCCAATCATTTTTATCGAAATCGCGATCAATTTACGGATTGGCAGGCGGCGGTGATCTATCCGTCACGGACCATGGAACAAAAGGATGTCTACCCCTATCGGGCCTTGTTGAATAGCGATCAGTTTCATCGCATTTATCTCAATGAGTTGGGAGATATTCGGGAATTGCCGCTGGGGTTGGCGTTGATGCGACTGACGATCGAGCCTCCTAGGAAAGCCCCCAAGGCCGCCCGATATTTATTGGCCCGATCGAAAACAGAGGTAGTCGATCCACAGGCAAATCGCGCCATAATAGAAATGTTGACGACGATTATGGTCTACAGATTTAACAAATTAAGCCGATCGGAGGTAGAAGCAATGTTGGGAACTAGTTTAGAGAAGACCAGAGTCTATCAAGAAGCAAAAGCCGAGGGCGAGGTGATCGGAGAAGCACGGGGAGAAGCACGGGGAGAAGCACGGGGAGAAGCGCGGGGAGAAGCGCGGGGAGAAGCGCGGGGACAACAGATCGGCCAGCGAAGTTTGGTGCTACGGCTACTCGATCGGAAGTTTGGACCCTTGCCCGATCGCATTCAGGATTCAATTTTGGAATTTGATGCGGTCAAATTAGAAGCGTTGGCGATCGCGCTGTTCGATTTCACCACAGTTCAGGATCTTGAAGCTTGGCTCCAAGTATCCTAGGTCTTAAGCTTGGCAATAGGGGTTTATTTACTCGCCTTTGCAACCTTAATTTCTTCTGTCAAAACTTGAGCCGCCTTTGCAAATTGCGGATCAACGGATGTGCCAATTTTTTCACGATCGCGCAACAGCTCTTTCTGCTGCGCTTCGGTTAATTTGATTTCCACATCGGGATCAATGCCGTGCTTGTTAATGTCGCGACCATTTGGGGTCAAATATTTGGCGATCGTCACCGCAAGACCCGATTCGTTATCTCCCAATTCCCGCACCGACTGCACCAGCCCCTTCCCAAAGGTCCGAATCCCAACAATTTTTGCCCGCTTGTTATCCTGCAACGCCCCCGACAAAATTTCACTCGCGCTGGCCGAACCGCCATCCACTAGGACCACCACGGGCTTATCGGTCAACGCTGTGTTGTTAGCAGACTGCCGATCGCCTTCGCCTTTACGATCGACCGTCGAAACAATTCCACCTTCCTTGATCCACATCCGCCCAATTTCAATGCTGGCCTGCAAGAGACCACCGGGGTTCGATCGCAGGTCGAGAATGTAACCCGTGACATTTTGCTTCTCAAGGGACTTCATGGCATCCCTCATGTCCTTGACTGCAGGCGCACTGAATTGCGTTAACCGAATGTAGCCCGTGTCACCCGCTGTGGTCTTTTGCACGTTGAATCGGACGGGATGGAGTTCGATGCGATCGCGTTTCAGATTGTATTCAATAATTTCTTTGCCACCCCGTTGAATGGTGAGCTTCACGGACGTGCCTGCTTCACCCCGAATCAATTTCACGGCATCATTCACATCCATGCCGTTGGTGGATTTTTCGTCGATTTTGATAATGATATCTTTTGACAAAATCCCTGCTTTCGAAGCGGGACTGCCTTCGATCGGAGAAATGACCGTTAGTTTCTTCGTTTTCTCATCGGCGGCTAGCTGAATCCCGACGCCGATCAGTTCACCTGAGGTATCAATTCGCATGTTTTTAAATTCTTCAGGATCTAAAAACCGCGTGTAGGGATCGTTGAGCTTCTTCAACATTTCCCGAATCGCTAGATATGCCTGCTTCTTGTCACTGTATTCGCGACCCAGGTACTCGCGCCGCACCGATCGCCAATCCGTCTGGTTAAAGGTCCCATCCACGTAGGAATGGTCGATGACCTGCCACACTTCCTCGATCAAGTCCTTGGGTGTGCTTTTGAGCAAAGAGCTTCCACGGGAAAGATGGACCCCCGCTAAGGAGACAGTTACGGCTGTCACCGCAATGGCAGTGGTCCCTAAAAGAATTGCCCGCTTGGTCAAGGTCATGTCAAGAAGCTCGTAAATAGATAAAAGGCTAGAAGCTGCGCTTGATCTAGCATAGCGAACAATTTGCCAATCCGTACATGACGATGTATAAACCTACACAAGATTTGCGCAGATTCCTGGGATTAGGGGGTTTTTAGACCGGGTTTGGTCTTGATATTATCCTTCTGCTTCTTTTACCTCAGGCTCGACCCACTTGCCATCCCCTTTAATCAAGGCGACTAATTCCTGAACGCCTTCAGCCTCAGGGACGCGCTTGATTTCTTCTCGGCCTCTGTAAAGAGCGATCGTGCCTGCGGTTTTACCCACATAGCCATAGTCTGCGTCAGCCATTTCTCCAGGCCCGTTGACGATGCAACCCATGACGGCGATGTTTAATCCCGCTAAGTGACTGGTCGCTTCCCGGACTTTATGCAGCACGTTTTCTAGGTTAAACAAGGTGCGACCGCAGCTTGGGCAAGCGACATATTCCACCATCGTCCGGCGCAGTCCCAAAGCTTGCAAAATCCCGTAGCAAACAGGAATCTCTTTTTCCGGAGCCTCGGTGAGGGAAACGCGAATCGTGTCGCCAATGCCTTCAGCTAGAAGCGTTCCGATGCCAGCCGTAGACTTGATCCGACCGTATTCGCCATCCCCTGCTTCTGTGACGCCTAGGTGTAATGGGTACGCCATGCCCAAGGCATCCATGCGCTGCACCATCAGACGGTTTGCGGCTAGCATGACGGGGACGTTGGAGGCTTTGAGGGAAATTTCGATGTTGTAGAAATTCAGGGACTCGCACATGCGAATGAATTCTAGCGCTGACTCCACCATGCCTTCGGGGGTGTCGCCATAGGTGAAGAGCATCCGTTCTGCGAGGGAGCCATGGTTGACGCCGATGCGCATGGATTTGTTCTGGTCTCGTAGCTTGACGACGAGGGGTTCTAGGGTTTCTAGAATCCGATCGCCGATCTCTTTAAATTCTTGAGCGGTGTATTCGGTGCGTCCTTCGAGGGGTTTTTCAAAGACGTACAAACCGGGATTGATCCGCACGTTGTCTACATAGTTAGCCACTTCAAGGGCAATTTTCATGCCGTTGTGATGCACGTCCGCCACGAGGGGAACGGGCTGGTAGGTGGCATGGAGCCGATCGCGAATCTGTTCCATGGCTTTGGCATGGGCGATGCTGGGGACCGTCACCCGGACAATTTCGCAGCCAATTTCATGGAGCCGACGAATCCCGGCGACCGATCCTTCGATGTCCAGCGTGTCTTCATTGATCATCGACTGGACCGCCACCGGATGCTCGCTGCCGATCATAATGCTGCCGACGGGGACCGATCGCGTCTTGCGACGACGAATAGCCGGATCCGTAGAGAGCTGTAGGGATGACTGGGGCTTGGGCGCGGTCTCAGGGATAGAAAGAGTTTGCATGGCGATCGAAAGAATCTGATGTATGGTCCAGAGTGCCATAAAAAATGCACCCATGGACGCATCCTAGGCAACTTCCTACAGAAACTCCCACACAAATTCCTACAGAATTCATCTAGGGTCGATGGCAGTAAGTGGCGAGTCGGGGCGATCGGCTCGAAGGCGCGTTTAGGCGAGATTCCTGTTCCACCTGGCCGATCATCGCTGCGGATTGCAGTGCCATAAAAGCCTGTAAATCGTCGTATTCGTACTTACGTGAGAGGAGAATTCGGAGCTGTTCTTCAGCTTCAAGCGTTAACAGGCCAGTCGTTAAGGCTTGGGTTACAACGTCACGGATACACATTAGTAGTACCAGAACAAAAAATAGAGCGAGCAAAGAAATCTCAGAATATCAAAATATTCGTCTGAAACAGTCCTGAAATGACAGGGATAAGTCGCAATACAGCCCCATTCTCGGACCTTATGCAAAATCCGGACTGCGTCGGATACTTACGTCTACTTACGTCGAATACTGTTGAAGTCGTGAATGCACCTCGGATATCTTCTCGGAGAAAGGAATCTGAGGATGTGATTGCTGTCACAATTTGTAAAGTTTTTGCTCACCAAAAGTGATACTGTTATCGGTGCTATTAGAAGCACCCTACCCACTGTCCCCCACCCCGCACCCCATGGCTCTTTTGACGCTGCGATCGATCCGTAAAGATTTCGGGATTAAAGAGGTGCTCAAAGATGGGAACTTCGTGTTGGAAGATCGCGATCGGGTTGGCCTGATCGGGACCAATGGCTCTGGAAAATCCACGCTGCTGAAAATGATCGCGGGACTGGAACCGATCGATGGCGGCGAAATTGAGATTCCGGGTGGCGTGCGCGTGGTCTATTTGCCGCAGCAGCCGGACGTAGACGAAGATAAGACGGTGCTGGAGCAGATTTTTGCAGACAGCGGCGAGGTGATGGCGCTGATTCAGGAATATGAAGAGGTGTCAGCCGCGTTGGCTGATGAGACTCAAGATCAAGATAAATTGTTGAATCGGCTGTCGAGTCTGACCCATCGCATGGATCAAGCGGGAGCCTGGGAACTGGAAACCCAAGCGACGATCGCTCTGAATCAATTGGGTATTACGGATTTTAAAACCCGCGTTGGGGATCTGTCTGGCGGTTATCGCAAACGCATCGCGATCGCCACTGCGTTAATTGCTCAACCGGACGTTCTGCTCATGGACGAACCGACAAACCATTTAGATGCAGATTCTGTGGAGTGGTTGCAGAGTTATTTGGCGCGCTATACGGGATCGCTCTTGCTGGTGACGCACGATCGGTATTTCTTGGATCAAGTGACCAATCGTATTTTGGAAATCGATCGGGCTGAATTGTTCAACTACAGCGGCAACTACTCCTATTATTTAGAAAAGAAAGCGGCTCAAGAAGAATCCGAAGCTAGCAGTCAACGGAAATTTGCGGGTGTTTTGCGTCGAGAATTGGAATGGCTGAAAAAGGGACCCAAGGCCCGCAGCACGAAGCAAAAAGCCCGCATTGGTCGCGTCGAAGAAATGCGCGAAACTGAATTCAAATCGGCTCAAGGCAAGGTTGAAATTTCCACCATGGGGCGGCGCATTGG
>JAAFJU010000333.1 GCA_013298165.1 Synechococcales cyanobacterium bin31.maxbin.ball.101
TCGCTTTAATCGGTCCAGCCGAGGGCGGTGGAAATTTGTTGGGCGAGTTGAATGGGGTCAAAGGGCTTGGCGATCGTGTTGGTGATGCCTAGGTCTTCGTAGTAGCGGAGGTCTGAGGCTTGGACTTTGGCGGTGAGGAGGAGGACGGGAATATCGCGGGTTTCGGGGTGGTCTTGCAAGTTGGCGAAGGTGGTGAGTCCGTCGATTTCTGGCATCATGACATCCAGCAGAATGGCATCAGGTTGTTTTTGCAGGGCAATCTGGAGTCCATCTAGGCCAGAGCTAGCGGTATCGACGGTCCACCCGGCGACGGTTTCGAGGCAGATTTGGGCGACTTCTTGAATGTATGGTTCATTATCGATGACTAGGATCCGTTTCATGAGATGCCTCACAGCGCCGCTAACTGGGTTGAATAGTGGGACAGACTGGGCGACTTCTGTGCAGTGTTGACCCAAGTTCTGCTTCCCAAGGTAGCAATTTCAACCGCTAAATTTATAAAATCAATGCACAATTTAATACTTGACGGGGGCAGTTTGTGCTTCAGGTTACGGTTCTTGCTGGTTGATGCGGATCCTAGGACTACCCCACGATCGCTTCTAAGGGTCTACCTTGGCGGGTTTGAGATTCTTTTTGAATTGTTTGACGGAGGGGATGAGTAATAGACCCACTAGTCCTGCGGCCACTGGAAAGGCCCAAATCATCACGTTACTAGTCAAGGTATCGACTCGAATGCCTGTGGGATTTTCTGGATTATATCGAACCAAAATAAAATCCCCTTTGGCGTATTGTTCGTTCCAATACAATCCCGATACGGAGAGCGATCGGGGGGCTTGGTTGGGGGTTTCTAAAATGATGATGGGATAGTTTTTAATTTGACCATGGCCGTTGTTAACGGCAATACTATCGGCAACGGGAAGAATGGCGCGTTTTTCCTGGGAGGTGGTGAGGTAGGTCGTCATGAAAAAGCGAGCGGAGGTTCCGAGGAGGAGTACCGAAAGCAAGCTCCGAATGACGGTTTGGACGATCGTTATGGCTAAATTCATCTAAAAGTCTCCGGATTGAACGGGTTTGATTTGAGTGGTGTTCTCGTTACTATGACTTACTATAGTTGAAATTTAGTTTGACTATTTTTCTGTGAGTTGTTATGGCTTATGATTTTTGTGTGGGTAAGAGTCGCTTTGTGAAAGACGATCCAAGGCTGGTTGGGGCGATCGACCTAAATGAATATCCCGAACTTTGCAGATTGGCAAGCCGTAAAGATTGCTTTTTTCTTAATCGAATTAGTAATTTATTTCAAGATCAATCGTTCTCTTTGCTAGAACTCATCAATGCCCAGGCTCAGTTGTTGGATTTGTTGCCGATCGAACTAACGGAGAAAGAACGAGTTTTGCTTCATAAGCTTATTTCAGTGATTGCCTATGCTCTCCATGTTCAGCAAGAACTTCATGGCGTTGCAGATTAAGTTTGATGGGTCCAAATAACAGACGTTACGATCGCGATCGACAGCCCAACTTCGGCAAACTAGCATTATGCTAAATTCAGGGCTTGTTTAAGTGCTATTTGTAGTGGCGGCTGAAAGTCTGTACTTAAATTTCCGAGTTGTCTTTGAAAGGTAGATTGGTGAGCGGTGGCAATTTTGTCAATTATAAATATCCTCTTCAGGATCGTTCCATTCCTGGAATCCACTCTCAGCGATCGCCATCATCTCAAAAGTTTGGAGTTGCTCTTGAATGTCCGTTAGCAAGGTGAGGAGGTCTTTCTGGGAGAGTTGAGAGATGAGGTGTTTGACATCTTCAATTCTGGGCGGGAAGTCAGTTTGAGGCATGGGCTAATCCTCGATCGTATTATTCCAAAATTATAGCAAGGTCCGTTCACGAAGTGGTGCGATCGCGATCGACAGCCCGACTGTGGCAAACTAGCGGTTAACCGATCGGCCCAATCCCGGTCGTCCGTTCCGATTGTCTCATCGAAGAGAAAACCGATCGCTTTTGCAATTTCCCCTGTTAGTTTGGGTGTAATAGGGGGAACGGATGCGTTGAGGAATTGGCCAATGGAATTACAGCAGGGTGAGGCTCAGGTTTGGGTAGCGCAAGGGCAGCAGCAGTTGCAGTGGTCACTGTGGTCGATCGCGTTACAGTCGTTTGAACAGGCGATCACGATCGATGAGCGTTGTTTGGAGGCTTGGGAGGGGAGGGCGGAAGCGTTGAAGAGATTAGGGCGATGGAATGAGGTTGGAGAAATTGATGAAAAGATTAGAGTTTTAAGAATGCCAGAGGTGAAACTGGATGCAGACTTCTATTTTAAGCAAGGTAATGTTGCCTGTGGATTAGGTGCATACGAAGAGGCGATCGTTTCCTATGAAAAAGCGCTTGAAATCAAATCTGACTACCACACA
>JAAFJU010000286.1 GCA_013298165.1 Synechococcales cyanobacterium bin31.maxbin.ball.101
TCGCACCGAACTCAAAACCCATTTTGTTGGCATCGATGAGACGATCGATAGCCTGCTGGACTATATCCAGATTTGGTACCTCCTCCCCGAAATCCTCACCCGACCCATCATCGTCAACCTCTGGGGTATGACAGGTGTTGGTAAAACCGATCTAGTCCGTCGCTTGGTCAAAATTTTAGACTTTCAAGATCGCTTCACTGAAGTCGAACTCAGCAACATCGACAGCACCTCCTGGTCCAACTCCGTCGCCGCCATCCTCAATGGCAACGGCATTAACGACAGTAAACCTGCGATCGTTCTCTTTGACGAAATCCAGCGGTTTAATACCCTCAATCCCGATGGCACCCCGATTCAAAGTACAAAATTCACCGACTTCTGGGAACTTCTCAGCGATGGAAAATTGTCCAAGCGAGAACGGGATAATCTGGATGCTTATCTGCAAAGCTACCTCTTCCAGCAAAAAGATCTAAAACGTCGAAAAGCAAGGGGCGAAGAAGGTCTAGACGAAAACCCTATGCTCAACCTCTACGAAGCGCAGGACCTCAAAGGAATGCTTCAGATTGACATGGATGTCGAAGCCATGACGGATCTGTCGCAGATGCAAATGCTCGACCTGATTCAGCAAGCCAAACGCAAAAAACAAATCTATGAACCCGTCGATCACGCGAAAACGTTGATTCTGATCAGCGGCAACCTCGACGAAGCTTTCCACATGGCTCATCAAATTTCAGAAGCCGATATTGATGCCGATATTTTCCACGCCTTTACGCAGAAAATTACGATCGTCGATATCAAAAATGCCCTCAGCCACAAGTTCAGACCTGAACAGGTGGCAAGATTTGGCAATATTCATTTGATTTATCGCAGCTTAAAAAAAGTGCATTTTGAGCAGTTGATCATTAAAGAAATTGAGCACATCATCGACAAAACCTTCCAGCAATTTGGCATTACCTTAACGGTCGATGACAGCATTCATCAATTGGTCTATCGCAATGGAGTCTTCCCCGTCCAGGGTGTGCGTCCCGTCTTCTCCAGCATTGTCGATATTCTAGAAACCAATCTCTCAAAGTTTCTGTTCATTGCCTTAATGCAACAGCACCAGACGATTGCCATTCACTATGACTTTAATGACAGTCACCTTTGCGCCACGATCGGACCCCACGTCGAGCGCTTGCCCTTTATTGGCCGGATCGACCAAGTCCGCAACAGCAACCTCGAAGACACGATCGCCAACATCAGTGTCCACGAATCCGGCCATGCCGTCGCCTACATGATGCTCTTCGGCCTCGCTCCCCTCCAGCTCAAATCCAAAGTCGCCAGCAGCTACGCCAGTGGCTTCACCTTCCCCCACCAAATCCACGAAACGGAACAAAACCTGATCTATAAAATCCAAATCTATCTCGCAGGCGGCATCGCCGAAGAACTCGTCTTCGGCAAAGGCAACGCCTCCATTGGTCGTAGCCACGATCGAGAACAGGCCACCGCCCTTGCCGTAGACTACATCCGTAAATATGGCTTCAATCCCAAATTCCAAGCGAACTACGTTCTGGAATACGGCTATGCCCTCGACAAATACCAGACGGATAAAGATGTGGAGTCGATGCTCGGAAAGCTCTGTCAGGACACTCACGCCCTTCTAGAGCAACACCTCGGACTCCTCCAGACCCTCTCCCTCAAACTCGCCGCCAGTGGTAGCCTCACAGCCCCCGAAGTCGCAGCGATCGCCCAAGAACAGGGCACGACCGTAGCCGTCAAGGAAGAGGGCTTTCTGCAAATTCCACCTTATCAGGAACTTTTATCTTAAAAAGGAATTAATATTATTGTAATATACTGGATTTTTTACTTTAAAAATTTACACATCAGCTCAGTAAATTACCTGATTTTTTACATTTTCCTCTGGAAAAGCGCCTAAAATCTCATAAATTCTACGGACTAAACTTTTTCTGTATACAATTAATATCAGCTACAGTTTCTGCATCACTCGTTCACGAGAGCTTTATCTCAGACGCATCTTCCAATATTTAATTCTGTGACAAAATACTGACTTTTTTAATGTTGTAATTTTTGGCCTCGGTTGAGCGACGGTCAAACTTAATGTAACGTCTGTAGTCACGCTCTCAATGCATCGCTGAATGGGTTCTTAAACCCAACGCTAGACACAATCTTCTCCCCCCAAACCCCATATGCGACTTTTTTCGACCGATTTGACGTCTTCCTTGAATAAGTTTTCCAGCCCGCAGCGTAATCGTCAGTCTTTTCGCAAGCGATCGGACTCTGGGAAATCAGAGCAGTGGCTAGGCTTGTCCATTGGAAATTCCCGTTTACATTGGGCCTGGTTTTCGGGGAATGTGTTGCAGTCGAGTTGGGATACCTGCCATTTGGATGCGTTTTCGATCCAGCGGCTGATTATCAATCAATTTAACTTTCATCGTTGTCAGCTACTAGACGAGAGCGTCGAGTTACCCCAGTGGGAAAATATGCCAGATCTCTGGCTGATCTCAGTGGTGCCACATCAGACGCAGTTTTGGCAGCAATATTTGCGGTCCCATGTGCTGACCTTACAGGATATTCCTTTGACGGAGACTTACTCGACCCTGGGGGGCGATCGGGCGATCGCGGCATGGGGTGCCGTCCAGTTAGGATTGGGGGCGGCGCTGGTGATTGACTGTGGCACCGCTTTGACGCTGACTGGAGCCGATGGGGCCGGGTCTTTGATTGGTGGTGCAATTTTGCCAGGACTACGGCTTCAGCTTCAGTCTTTAGGTCAGTCCACCGCTGCCCTCCCCACCCTCATGCCAGACAACATTGCGCTCCCGAATCGTTGGGCGATGAATACGGCGGAATCCATTTCCAGCGGCGTACTGTACAGCATTGCCTCCAGCATGAATGGGTTCATTCAAGATTGGTTGACCCGGTTTCCCAGTAGCCCTATTTTCATTACGGGCGGAGATGCGATTTTCATTACGAATCTCATTCGGCAATATCTGCCCCACTTGAGTTCACAACTTCGTACCGAGCCAAACTTAGCCTTCCTAGGCATGAACGTCCTCCGTCAACAGCAGTTAGCGCAACGGTTGAACGATCAGCGTCTTAAGCGATAGGCAACTCCCAGATTCCAAATCTCTGGCAAACTGCCCCCGGTTCTGAATTCCGGGGGCATTCATTAAATTTAGATTTACATCCGCTGATTTTCCGAATCCATGGCTTAGCATCAGTAATAGATCGCTTCAGCTTGGCTGAATTCGCCACATCGTCTTCGCCCCATCTTCACGGAGAATCACGCATGTTTAATACCGTTCTTTTTCCCTTCGATCGCAGTCTCGAATCCCGTGAAGCCGCCGAAGTCGTCTCTGACTTTGTCCAGCAACACCACAGCCGCCTCGTCATTCTATCCGTGGTTCAAAATGAACCCACTGCGACTCCTTCCACCATCATGTCTTCACCAGCAGTCGTAGAAAAACTGCTTCAAGAAGCCCAGTCCCTGTTCATTCAGCACGGCATCCAAGCCGAAACCATCGAGCGATCGGGCAAGCCTGCCTTCACCATTTGCGATGTCGCCGATGAAGTCGCCGCAGACCTGATCATTATGGGGACCCGTGGCCTTCTGAGTAATGAAGGAACCCACGACAGCGTTACTAACCGTGTCATCAGCCTGTCGCCCTGTCCGGTTTTGGTCGTTCCTTAGCTCATTGGGTGCAGGGTATCGAACCGTTTTATGATCGCATAATCTGCTAGGGTGATTGCTCTAGCAGCATTTTTGATTAACCCCATGTCAACGCCTCCCGTCCAGTGGTATCCCGGTCACATTGCGAAAGCTGAACG
>JAAFJU010000008.1 GCA_013298165.1 Synechococcales cyanobacterium bin31.maxbin.ball.101
TGCAAGACGATCTTGCTCTTAAATTCTGCGGTGTATTGACGACGTTTTCCACTCATGATGTTGTCCCTCCCTTGGAACAAGAATACTACTCTTAGTATCCTGTCCGAAAGTTGGGGGTCACTTCAGTTAGCTGCTGTCGCTGTCGCTTCTAAGAGTTGATCGCGCTTTGCTAACCGATCGAGCGTTTGTTGCAGTTCGGCATTGATGGTTACGAGTTCTTGCGATCGCTTTCGTTCCAACCTCAGTAGTTCCTCATCTTTTGCCTGACGCTCGATCGCTGCTGCAATACTATCCGCCGCAACTTTTAGAATCGCAATTTCTGCCTCATTATATAGCCGTGCTTCGCAGCAATTGTCAAAAGCAATAAATCCCCAACACTGATGATTGACCAAGATAGGCACAAATAATTCTGCTGTGTTTCCTTGTGCGGACAATAAGGAATGATCGGGTTCTGGCAAATCGGCAACCAAGCAATTAATTACTTCGTCTTGGAGCAATTTTGAGTAAATGTAAGGGGCATCTCCCCAAAGAAAAAGCTGGTCAGAGTGTGGACTGAATTCCTCGGATGGCAGTACCCCTGTTTTACACCAATCCCACTTTGAGGGGAGTCTCGCAGCGGGGAAACCGGATATAGGATGCGGAATACTTTGTCCAATCGCACACTGATCGCTCCCCACCACTTCCCCCAACAGCCGCACGACATCCGGAAGAACGATGGTGTAATCGGGTGATCGCAGCAATAAATTGGCAACTTGGGCGACGGTAGACAACAAACGATTTCGTTCTTGTTCAGCTTCACGGAGAGCATCATCCTGAGCTTGACGAGCGATCGCCACCGCAATACTCTCCGCCGCCACCTGTAAAATCGCAATTTCTGCCTCATCATACAGTTGGGCTTTACTACAGTTATCAAAGCCAATTTGTCCCCAACATTTTCCCTGTACCATAATCGGCACAATTAACATCGAGGTATTACCTTGTGCGGCAAACAGACTTTGAGAGGGTTCGGGTAGATCGTTCACCAAAAAATTAGCAACTTTCCCTTGTAAGACTCGCTCGTGAAATCCGCTAAAAATCGCGTTCTCAATACCTGCTTCTAACTCTGGAATACATTCGGTAGAACTTGCTACTCCCATTCGACTCCATTCCGTTAACAGTCGAACAGCAATTTCACTAGAATGCGAGTCAAGTAAACTCTGCGTTAGACAACATCGCTCGCTCCCCACCGCTTCTCCCAATAGCCGAACGACATCAGGGAGAACGGTTGTGTAGTCGGACGATCGAAGGAGTAGATTGGCAACCGTCGCGGTCGTCGAGAGCCAGTGAGAATGTGTGTATCCTGAGTCGATAGAACTAGGTTGCAAATGATTAGCTCGATGGAGTCCCTGATTTTCCTGGCGAAGTCGCTCAACTTCGGCCTCTAAATCAGCAACCCTTTGCTGGCAATGGTTTAAGTTCTGTGGTTGTGCCTGGTTTGCATTCATCAGGTTTCCCCTAGTACTGGCCGCTTCATTAGGAACTTGTCAATCTCCTTCGATTCTACGGGCGATCGACATCATCAATTTTACTCTTTTCAAGAACTAACATTTCATCTACGTGTCACTCAAATTGTCAAGAATCGCAGCCAGAAAGGCCCAGGTTATCCGTTGAGTTTTTACCTAGCCTGTAGTTCGGGTTTGTCCCTGAAGTTCAAGTCAGTTGAGAACGAATCAGTGGTAGGGCGATTTTTGGCAGCAGCTCTCGTAAAGTTTTGACACAAGCAAAGTTTAGCCTAACTGAGATAGACCCATGAGCTACCACGATTTACTCACACCTGAAAATTGCACCCTGATTTTCATTGACCACCAGCCCCAGATGTCCTTTGGGGTTGCGAATATCGATCGCCAGACACTAATCAATAACACAGTAGGTTTGGCTAAAGCCGCCAAAATCTTCAATGTCCCTGTGATTTTAACCACGGTTGAGACTAAAAGCTTCAGCGGCAACATGTGGCCGCAACTACTCGACTTATTTCCCAATCAAGTCCCGATCGAACGCAGCAGCATGAATTCTTGGGAAGATGCCAAATTTGTCGCTGAAGTAGAACGGCTCGGTCGCAAGAAATTAGTGATCGCGGCCCTCTGGACCGAAGTCTGTCTAACCTTTCCGGCCTTACAAGCCATGGGAGCAGGTTATGAAGTCTATGCCGTTGAAGATGCCTGTGGTGGTACCTCCAAAGCCGCTCATGATATGGCGATGCAGCGGATTATCCAAGCTGGAGCCGTCCCCGTAACTTGGCAGCAAGTTCTCCTCGAATTCCAGAGAGATTGGGCAAGAAAAGAAACTTATCCGGCTGTGATGGACTTAGTCAAAGAGCATTCTGGAGCCTATGGAATTGGCGTGGAATATGCTTACACGATGGTACATGGGCAGCCCGCAAGTAAAAGCCTTAAAAACTGAAATAGAAGAATGCAGCGGAGGAATGCAAATGCTTGGTCAAGAGAATGTTCAACCTATCCATGCGGATTTAATTCTCACCAATGGTCAGATTGCCACCCAAGATGATCGACGGTCGTTTGCTAAAGCCGTTGCCATCAAAGATGAGCGATTAATCGCTGTGGGAAGTGAGCGTGAGGTCTTGGCGTATCAGAATAATCAGACTCAGGTCATTGACCTGGCTGGTCGTACTGTCATTCCGGGATTGAATGATTCACATATCCATTTGATTCGCGGTGGACTTAACTTCAATTTGGAGTTGCGCTGGGATGGTGTCCCTTCACTAGCCGACGGATTGCGAATGCTGAAGGAGCAAGTCGATCGCACTCCTCCCCCACAGTGGGTCAGAATTGTCGGTGGATGGAACGAGTTTCAGTTTGCCGAAAAACGCTTACCAACACTGAATGAAATTAATGCGATCGCCCCTGACACGCCCGTCTTTATCCTGCACCTGTACGATCGCGCCTTGCTAAACCAAGCGGCACTCAGGGCTGTGGGCTACGACCGTAATACTCCCGAACCATTAGGTGGTGAAATTCAGCGAGATGGGTATGGGAATCCAACTGGACTGCTGATCGCTCGTCCCAATGCCATGATTCTCTATGCAACCTTGGCTAAGGGTCCCAAACTCCCCTACGAGTATCAGCTCAATTCCACTCGCCAATTTATGCGCGAACTTAATCGTTTGGGCATTACCAGTGTGATTGATGCGGGTGGTGGATTTCAAAACTATCCCGAAGATTACGCCATTATCGACCAACTCCGTCGTGACGACCAACTCACTGTTCGGATTGCTTACAACCTTTTTACTCAACGTCCGAAGCAAGAGTTTGAGGACTTTAGTAAATGGGTAAAAATGACTAAACCAGGCGATGGCGACGATTTCTATCGCGTCAATGGTGCTGGAGAAATGTTGGTCTTTTCGGCGGCTGACTTTGAAGATTTTCTCGAACCCCGCCCCGATCTTGTCCCCACCTTAGAAGACGAGTTGCAGCGAGTTGTGCAGCTACTTGCCGAACATCGCTGGCCGTTCCGCTTGCACGCGACTTACGATGAATCAATTTCTCGCTTTTTGAATGTCTTTGAAGCAGTGAATCGCGAGGTTCCCTTTGATGGCTTGCACTGGTTCTTTGACCATGCGGAGACTGTGAGCGATCGCAATCTCGAACGCATCAAAGCCCTCGGTGGTGGCATTGCAATTCAACATCGCATGGCTTATCAAGGCGAATACTTTATCGATCGCTATGGAGCAGAAGCGGCCCAACGCACCCCTCCTATCCAACGAATGCTCGATCTAGAGATACCTGTGGGAGCCGGAACCGATGCCACGCGAGTCGCCAGCTACAATCCATTCGTGTCGCTCTATTGGATGGTGACGGGCAAAACCGTCGGCGGCACGGCGATGTATTCCGAACAAAATTGCCTCGATCGGATGGAAGCCTTACGCCGCTATACCGTGGGCAGTGCTTGGTTTTCTAATGAAGAATCGAAGAAAGGGGCGATTGTCCCTGGGCGATTGGCAGATTTAGCGGTTCTAAGTGATGATTATTTTGTGGTTCCAGCGGAACAAATTAAGCATTTAGAGTCCGTACTCACGATTGTGGGCGGTAAAGTCGTCTATGGTGCAGGTGATTTCGCCCATCTAGCCCCACCTGCGCTACCTGTTACTCCCGATTGGTCTCCAGTGAAGTATTACGGTGGCTATGCGCGATCGACTCCTGCGGTCTTGACGAATCGTGAGTCAGT
Source organism: Synechococcales cyanobacterium bin31.maxbin.ball.101 (assembly GCA_013298165.1). Lineage (GTDB taxonomy): Bacteria > Cyanobacteriota > Cyanobacteriia > Leptolyngbyales > Leptolyngbyaceae > JAAFJU01. Next base: position 4,222 of record JAAFJU010000008.1, read on the forward strand.
TCACAAACCCTTTCATATTGGCTGCTGTGTCCATCTACCCATCTGCAATTGGGGCAAAGCGTCTCATAACCTAAATCAAGCTGGATCGCTGTCGGGTTTGTGGGGTGGTATGGGCTGTAGCTGCTTTGCATTTTAATCATGACGGAAACCCCAATGACCCAAGCAATTTTAGAGAGCGATCGACAACTTGTAACAGCAGTTATTTCTCATCTGGTCAAACCAGGACAAGAACAAGCCTACGAGCAATGGTTGCATGATGTTTCTGGTGTTGCCCAACAGTTTGAGGGACATGCTGGAGTTAGCTTTGTACGTCCCGTTGATCCTAGCTACTCGGAATATGCGATTATCCTCAAATTTGATTGCTATCAGCATCTCAAAGCGTGGCTAGATTCCCCGATTCGGCAACGTTGGATTGACCAGGTGAAACCCCTAGTGCAACAGGACCAAAAAGTTCAAGTACTAACGGGACTCGAAACTTGGTTTACACTACCGGGAAAATTGGTGCAGCGTCCCCCTAAACGCTACAAAATGGCAATCCTAACGGCATTTGCAGTTTTTGTTGTGGCTCAGGGCTTGGGGTTTCTAGTTGCTCCTGTTTTAACCGGATTGCCACCTTTAGGTCGTTCGTTTGTGCTAACGGTGGTCACAGTTCTCATCTTGACTTATGGGGTAATGCCCCGTGTAACACGATTATTTTATCGTTGGCTCTATCCAAAATCTTTACCGGAGTAAGCTCAATCCATGTCTAATACTAAAATCACCAACCTTATCCACGATCGTCATGCCCGTGGACATACTAAAATCGGATGGCTCGAAAGCTATCACACCTTTTCCTTCGGTGAGTTTCGCGATCCCGATCGCATGGGCTTTCGCGCATTACGAGTGATTAATGACGATCGCGTAATTCCAGGAGCGGGGTTTGCGACTCACAGTCATCGAGATATGGAAATCGTCACCTATGTTCTAGAAGGAGTACTCCAGCACAAAGACAGTTTGGGCAATGGCGCAATTATTCGCCCCGGTGATGCTCAAATCATGAGTGCAGGCACAGGAATTACTCACAGTGAATTCAACGCCGATCGTGACAAACCCGTTCACTTCCTCCAAATCTGGATTGTGCCCGATCGCCTAGGAATACAACCCCGATACGAACAAAAGCATTTTTCACCTGTCGATCGCCAAGGTAAGTTGCGCTTAATCGTCGATCCCCAAGGACGTGAAGGAGCAGTGAAAATCCATCAGGATGTCCAGATTTATTCTGCTGTCTTGGATGCAGGGGAGCAGATTACCTACGATTTACAGGTACATCGATCGGGGTGGTTGCAGGTAGCACGAGGTATCGTGCAGTTAAATGGTAAAGAATTGCAGGCAGGGGATGCTATACAGATGTCGGGTGGACAACAGCTAGAAATTGCTACATTATCTGATCTCGCTGAATTACTGCTGTTTAATTTGGCTTGAATAATAGACATTATACAGAATAAGACGAGGATGAGACAAGTTGGAGGGAGAGGGAGGGGCAATGAGTCTCAAGGTGAGATACAGTGCGGGTCTTAGAGTGAGAGAAAGAGAGGAGTGAAGAGGGATGGGGCTATAATGGATGTGTGAATTGAAGTGTCCTTTGATCCTGATAACCCCGATCGCTCATGGTTAAGACAGCGTTAGAGTTAAGTCCAACAGAGTGGAAACAATATTCGTTGCCTCGGCGATCGGTTACGCCAGAGGTGCAAGCCCGTTGGAATGAAGCTTGGCAACTGATTCCGGAGTTGGCGAGGATGTTGCGGGAAGAGTTTGGAGCGACCAAAATCAAGGTGTTTGGTTCTGCGGTTAGCGCTGATTATTTTTCAGATGAGTCAGATATTGATATTGCGGCTTGGGATATTCCGATCGCACAGTATCTATCTGCCGTGTTAGCTGTAAATGAGTTTCATGACGATTTCAAGGTTGACTTATTGGATCCAAATCTTTGTCGTCTGGTGTTACGGCAAAAGATTGAAAAGGAAGGGATCGAGGTGTGAGCGATCCACTGGTGCGTTTATCGGAAAGAATTTCTGATGAAGTTGTAAAGATAGACTTAGCCGTGCAACGGGCTAAGCGGGGTTGGCATGATTTTCAGAGTTCCGGTAATGATCTCTTTTTAGATAGTGTTTCGTTGAGTTTGCAGGGTGCCTACAATGGTGTAGAGGTCATTTTTGAGTTAATCTCCCGCCTAGTCGATCGGAGTCAAGCAAAGGGCGAGAATTGGCATCAGCTTTTGCTCAGGCAAATGATGGCTGAGGTGGAGGGGGTTCGTCCTGCGGTGATTTCACTGGAGAGTGGTCGATTGTTGAATGACTTTCGAGGATTTCGTCATATCACCCGTCACTTATACCCATTTGAGTTAGAGGGTGAGCGGATTGCTCAAGTTATGCAGTTTGCGGAGCCAACGTTTGCTCGGGTCTGTACGGAGTTGTCGGCATTCGCTAATTTTTTACTAGCGTCGGTGGATCCGGATGAAACCCTATGATAGTCACAATCCGAGATCCAGACATTCTGAACTCTCTAGACCCAGAACAGGTGAGAGGGTATTTACGATCGCACCACTGGCAGGAGGAACGTCAAATAGAAGACCATACCTCTCTGTGGACCCATTCCAATCTGACGGGAGAACCCACCGAAATTCTCCTACCTCTAAAACCTGATTATCTAGATTTTTCCAGACGAATGGCCGAGGTACTCCAAACGCTGGAAATAGTGGAACAAATTTCTCAGCTTGAAATTCTCAGCGATCTGTTTACGACAGCTCCGAACATCACGGTCCAAGGGATTATCACCAATCTACAGGAAGGAGCATTTTCAGGGCGAATCACGCTGATGGGCATTGTCATCAGTAAACTGCGTCGTATTCAGTTTGAATTGCCTGAACCTGCCTATGAGTTAGCCGTTAAAGCCTATCAAGCGAGGATGCCTGTTCTTTGTCGAGGTACGTTGGTGAAACAAGGACGATCGTTTATATTGCAACATCCAAGCCAATTTACCTTGGATTTAGACTCCTGGGCAGAATCAGGTGAATCTGAACAGCCAGAAATCAGCGATCGGGCACTGATGCTTCGATAATTCACATTATGTATTGAACTATGGCATTTAAAATTAATGAGGCTCGAATTCGAGAACTAGCTCAAATTGAGGCCGAGGCAGATTGTACGATCGGTGCGGGCGGTCATATTCCGTTAGAAAGCGTGCCTGGTTCAGCCATGGTGAGTGAGTCTGCCGATGTTTTGATGGTAGCTGAGACAGATTTACTCTTAGAAATTAATCGGGGAATACCAGAGCAGATCCATGAGCGATATGAGACTTCACTGGAAAAACGTGACGATGAAGCCTTGAGTGAAGCTAAATATAGGGAACTTTTGGATCTCAGCAATCAGATGGAAGGCTTTGGAGTCAGTTGGATTGAGGCATTAGGAAAATTAGCGGCTCTCCGCCAGGTTGCACTACTAAAATTGATGGATGATTTAGGGATCCAATGCGCAGGTGTCCATTAGGTAAGTTTAAAGCTTGAGTTCCCTGTAGATCCGATCGTGAGTATCGATTGCCTGAATGAGTGAGCCATAACGTCGCGAGCCAGAATTTCTATGGAACACTTTACCTGAAGCGATAACATCCTCTACATGATTGGAATTACTCCGATCGGACGGGCAACGGTTGATTTATTGCAGACGAACTGTAAAATATTGGTTGATTTGCGTTAGGCACTGTAGCTTAGCCTTCATCCTTCAGATTAGGGAGAAAAGATTCAGTTAGGTTCGATTGTCACCTAAAATTTTCTGAAGCATTATAATTAGTGGAAATTAGCCAATCCTCGCTTCAGGTCAACCATGTCGAACTTTGACTCCACGAAAAAACGCCTTGCCGATCTCTTGAAAAATATTGTGGAGGGCAAGATCCAGCTTCCCGATTTTCAACGGGGTTGGGTTTGGGATGATCAAAATATTCGCTCACTTCTGGTCAGTATTGCCCGTGCCTTTCCAGTTGGAGCCGTAATGATGCTGGAAACGGGCGGTGATGCACACTTTAAGATTCGTCCAGTGGAGGGACTGGATGCGGACACAATCAAGCCTACGGATGCAGAGCAGCTTATTCTGGATGGTCAACAGCGCCTCACGTCCCTGATTCAAGTGCTGATGATTGATCACCCTGTGAAAACTCGATCGAGTAATGGGAAGGCTCTCCAGCGTTACTACTATATTGATATTGAAACAGCATTACTGGGTCCGGATCATTATGAGGATGCGATCGTCGGCGTAGAAGCCGATCGGACTTTGAAAGCGAATTTTGGGCGCGATATTAAATTGGATTTGAGAACCCCAGAGCAGGAGTACAAGAACTTCTATTTTCCTTGTAACCAAATCTTAAATTCTGACCGTTGGGAGGAAGGACTCAATAGCTATAATCCTGGTCAATTCTCACGGTATATGCAATTTCGGACCCAGATGCTGAGTGTCTTTCGGTCCTATGATGTGCCAATTATTCAGCTTAACAAGGAAAATAAGAAGGAAGCGGTTTGTCTGGTCTTTGAAAAAGTGAATACAGGCGGAGTCCCCCTTTCTGTCTTTGAACTGGTCACAGCTACCTATGCCGCTGAGAATGTGAATTTACGAGATGAATGGTATGGGAATGAAAAAGAAGAAATGATTGGGATACAACAACAATTTAAGCAACAACGTCTTCTTCAACAGGTTCAACCCACGGAATTTCTTCAAGGACTATCGCTATTGCAGACCTGGGAGAGGCGTCAGGAGGATATTTCAACGGGGAAGCAAGGGAAGCAAGTTACTGGGATTAGTGCAAAACGAGAAGCGGTTCTGTCCCTTTCTCTATGTGCATATCAGCAGTGGAAAATAAAATTAACGGCTGGATTTTTAAATGCTGCAAAATTTCTCAGTCAGGAGTCATTTTTCTCAACGCGAGATTTACCTTATAGTACTCAACTTGTTCCTCTCGCAACCGTGATGGCATTAATTGAAGACGATTGGCGTCAGCCCGTCGTTTACGATAAATTAGCTCGCTGGTTTTGGTGCGGCGTATTGGGAGAGTTGTATGGGGGTGCCGTTGAAACGCGAATTGCCCTCGATGTTCAGGATCTGGTCGAATGGATTCGAGGACGAGGCGATGAACCCACAACCATTCGAGATGCTAATTTTCAGCCTGCTCGGTTAGAAACTCTCCGATCGCGAAACAGTGCAGCATATAAGGGGATAAGTACGTTGGTTTTACGAGAAGGGGCACAGGATTTCTTCTGGAAGTCGAAGATTCGGGATCTGAATGAAACGGAGTGGGATGAATGCCAGCTTGATATTCATCATATTTTCCCGAAAGTCTGGTGTGAGAAGCAGAGGATTTCGCCGAAACGGTACAATTCCATCCTCAATAAAACGGCGATTTCATTTAAGGCGAATCGGATGATTGGTGGGAAAGCGCCAAGTGCCTATCTTCAACAGCTACAAGGGCATTCGGCAGTGCAATTAGATGCGGCGGCGATGGATGCCATTTTGTGGACCCATTTGATCGAGGCAGATCCACTACGCCAAGATGATTTTGAGGCATTTGTGGAAAGTCGTCAGCGGACCCTTTTGAATAAAATTGCGATTGCGATGGGTAAGCCGATCGTGATCGCAGATGAAAATGTAGATGATGACTATTCTGAGCCGGAGGATGAGTAAAGTTATGAATAGAGTAATTAGGCTAAGAATACTGAAAGACGATCGGTAAATTTCGAGGTCAACCTCTGAACACCTCGCTATTCAATTTGCTGTTGAGGTGGCGATCGCTCAGGAACGCCGCTTCCAACAATCGGTCTCCTGCAAAACCTGAGTAATGTTACTCTTCACCCGCCTCTAACGGCTGTGATGACAAGAATTTCAGCAATGACGGCGACGTAGCGGCAGGGGGATGGGTGGTTTGCGCGGGAAGTGGCGGTGGCGGAGTTTTTGAACCCATTGGGTGCGCCAATCGTTCCTAACAGTCGCTTGATTCCGCCAGGACCGTATTCCCAATTTGGGTCTGGTAGTGAGCTTATGGGAATGAGTGCTGTAGTTATGTTTTTTCCACAGTGTCTAAAGCTATCATTTCTTGTCAATGAGTGAGGGCAAACCTTTCTCATTGACAAGAAATAATAGTCTAGTCTGAGTCGAGCGTCTTCAGATGTACTTATCGAGCGATAACCTTCTGGAAATCGATAATTAGGCGATTCAGAGACAGTTCCAGATGGAACCCCTGAAAATTAGAGATAGAGACCCCAACGCATATAACTCCAATCAAGGCAAATAGCCCCATTAGAATCATGACTTGAGGACGTCGTTCAATCATTTGGTCCGTACGATCGAAAAACGATCGTGCCGGAACGGATGAACGTTGGCGAGAATCATAATTGCGTGAGCGCCTTGAAGCTTTGAAAAACTTTTTCACTGGTAACATGATGGTTCCTCAATTGAGAAAATAGAGTTTCAGCAAGAAATCCATTAGCCGCAAAAGACTGAATACTTTTGCGATTCCCAAGCTAGAGCGTAGCCATTCGGTCCTCAACATACGCAGACATTGGTTTCCTTTAGCCACACTTTTAGGCTAAGTCAATGTATAAAAAGTTGTCAATCACTGCTTCGAATTAGACAGATCAGATGATACAAATTGTACATAATATATAGTGATAAATTGGCTAGAATAAATCATCTGTTGTTTTCTAATCGGCCAGATAGATCATGGTTAACCCAAATTCTTCCCTCTCATCGAAGACTGAAGTATCAGATGTCGATCGGTTGCTTCTAGAGCAAGAAGAAAGACGACTGCGGAATCTGTATGCATTTCTCCTCAGCATCACAGACTTAGGCTCTGAGACTGCTTCAGCATTAGGAAAGACTCAGTCTGGTCTGAGCGTTCGCCCGAATGAAAGTCTGATTGCGAAGCAGTGGGGACTGAGTAACTACCGAATTTTTGTACGTCGGGTCTTGAGAGCAATGTATCCTGATCTCTACCAAGAGCCTGGGAAGCAGAAGGAGAAAACGGAAGGTCTCCCGCATCTTGATATGTACAGATTAGTCAATATTTTAAATAATTTAGGAGAATATAAAAAGAAAAGCGTTCAACCTGGATCCAGTAAGCAATCAAAAAAGATTCGAGACGGACAGTTTACTCTGCCGAGAGCCGGAAATTTTCATTTGGATAAGCTCAAAGCCTTACGGCTTTTTAGTGAGCTTTCACTGTATGAACGCGAACTACTGGAAATTCCGTGGAGACGAGGGGAAGGGTTGCTTCAGAAAATTTTTACGGAAACCGCAACACCCTCTCAAGATTTGTCTGACCATAGTCTTCGTCATGTTTATCAGACTTTTATTCAAGCTAATCAGGAGCTATTTAATTTTTCTAGAGATGAAGTAACGGTCGATCCATTTTCTCGTACCTTTGTTCAAGGCCAAGTTCAGAAAATACTCTGCCAATACCCAGGATTTTCTGAGCAAGCAGATGAAAGTATTATCTTAAAATTCCAAGATAAAGTAGAACGGGAAATCAATCGAATTCGGTTGCAATCTGGCTTGCAGCATATAGATGGCTCTCAGTTATCGAATTCTAGGCAAGGTAGTCAATCTAGTCAGACAATCCAGCATATCCCGGCAGAGCTAATTCCACGCCTCATTAAATCAGTGATTGAGAATGAAATTCTGACGGAACAATTTCCAATATTTATCCAGTATTTAGAAGTTAAAAAAGTTAGTCCTTTACCTTTGTATATTTATCGAGAGGATCAACCTGATGGACTTCTTAATCAGGAATTTGATCTGAGTGATATGGATGCAGGAATTGAGCGACAGTTTAGCTATTCTGTAAAAATTCACTTTTATGCAAGGATTCCAAGAGAAAAAGACCTTGAGTCAAACTCGGAGGAAGATTCAGACCGAATTGAATTTTATGAAGAGATTACAGGAATTGGTAGTCCTTTGTCTCATGTTACGGCTGCGGTAAATCGGACTCTTTTGTGGGATATCCCCTGTTTAGATGAACGTAATATTTTCCCAATCGTCAAACAGCTTTTTTTGAGCGATGAAATTATTGGCGATAGCCATAATAGTCCAGTTTGGTCTCATTGTGTCGTTCAGCTTTGTACTAAGGATAATATTCGAGCAGCTATCCAAACTAATACCTCCTACGACCGAATTGATATTTATGCGGAACCTGCTCATGGTGATTTCTGTGGATTTGATATGTTAGAGGCGATCGCTAAATCAGCTTTGAATGCTCGTTTGCGGTGTATCCAACAAATGGGTATTGATCCTCGATGCTATCTTCGTGAACTAGGTCAACGTGTCCAAGAAGTGAAAGCATTGCGAAAAGCAAAAGGGGCATTGAAATTTTATCCATTTTCAATTCGAGCTATGGAAGGAATATTAGAAGCTGAGTTATTCCAAAAGTACAACTATGGCTCTTGTTTACTGGATTGGGATGTTGAAACTTCTCCCACTGAAAATCAAAAATCGTTAAGTCGGATTGCGTGTGACGCGCGACTTTGTTTAGCAGAAGCTCTTTTGACCGAAGGAAAATATGCGGCAGCAAAGAATCATATGGATAACTTGATATCCATAATGGAAGATCTATCTTCCCATATTAGCGATTTGATGCGAGCTAAATATTATCTTCTTCTAGCCCAATATCATTACCATTATGATATTCCGCTTGAACGCCCTCAAAATATTAGTCATATCTATCATGAGGATCGTAACCATGCTGTTCAAGCTGTGGAACGTGCTTTAACTAAGGCTAAAGATTATCTCAATAATCGTGTCAGAACTTGTGAAGTTTTAGATGAATTGCCTCAAAGTAACATTCATCCATTTTCGATTTTATTAGCACGGATTCATTTTTTAGAAGCTCGCTTAAAGTTAACTTTTGGAGCATATCTAAGATATGACCCTATTAGCGATTGTTTACACGATGTCATGATTAGTCTGCAAAAAGCAAGAATATGTGCTGCCCAAGATGGAAGCTCTGACGACTATGCCGAGTATTCAGCATTTCAAAGTTGGTTATATTTGATGCTTGCTCAAATTGACTCTGAACATCGGACAGATCATTTGGATTGGGCCGGACGGCTTTTAGATCACGCGATTGAGTGCTACGCCCCTACGGGAGAGTCAGCATATCATGACTTAAAAAATCATGCTGGAGTAATTGATGAAGAGGCTGAATCTCATTTTTGTCATACTGAGAATACAATGGGTTGTGAAGTTTTTGGCCATGTTCATGTCCAATCTGTTCCCTTCTTGTTGGAGACGTCCAATCGTCAGAGCCTAAGTGAGCTAACTCAAGGCGAAGAAGAAGGTTCGTATCCAATTCTACGGTTAAATTTTCATCTATTCAAAGAGAAGTTTCATTCTGCATCACATAAAAAAGCAGATCTTTTTGGGACTCGTGCTAGCTTGTTGTTAATGGTTACTGGACTTCGAGATTTAGTAGTAGCTGAGAAGAGCTTAGATTTAGAAATGATTACGTATAAATTATTAGGTGCCTATTCGATCTCCAAAGATGGTGGACATTCTCAACGTGAGGATAACTTTCTAGTTGTGAGAAGAAATTTCGAGGCATTTGAATTCGATCTAAGAAAAATCTCAATAATTCAGGGATTATATCCTCATCGAATCAGCTATATTGTTGCGTTAAGCGGAATTTTCTTGGTCATTTGTTCAATTCTATCAATTATGAAATCTTACTCAGACTATTATGATCAAAATACATCTTGGACAGATTTTAAAGAACAAGAGTCGCCTCATTTTACCTGCATTAATTTTATCTTATATGATATGCATGAAGAGAAGGATGCAGGTCAATCAGCAACCTTAAAAGGGACTCCTCACCAACAGCGCTTTAATGGACATTTAGTAAATCACTTTGAGCGAATTAAGTCATACATAGAAGATATAATAAATATCCTTGAGAAGAAAGATACTAGGCTTGGTAAGTTACTCAGCCCTCGGGTAGATCAGGACAATAATAGCTCTAGTCTAGTAATATTAGAAATGAGAGATTACCTATTGAGTGATATGACTCAACTTATTCTTGGAGTTGCAGATGTTTCATTTATGCAATCGATTGTCAATGGTAAATCAAAAAATTAGTTTCTTAATGAGGCTGCGCTTCAAAATATTGAAATTGGATATTTCAAATACTATCCAATTTCAATATTTTAGTCTACGTATATTTTTTAAGTACTATAGATTTGTCTAAACTGCCTAGAATAATCCTATCGAACAAATTTCAGACTTTCGAGACCTTTTTTGAACTGTTCAGTAAAGACATCAATGACTTTCCGTTTTCTAGTTTTGATATTGGCAGAGAGGGACATGCCGGATTGAAGTACGACAGGTTTGCCATGAGACATGAGTCGTTGTTCGGTCAGCTTAATTTTGGCTGGGAAAGTAAAGTAGGGTTGAGTCTGGGTCGGTTGTGCTGCATCGGACCCAATCCAAATTAGTTCGCCTTTTACATCACCGAATTCACTAAATGGGAAAGAATCAACTCGCACGTCAACTTCCATACCGGGTTGGATAAAACCAATATCTTGGTTTGTGATAGAGACTTGAGCAATGAGATTGCCTTGAGGAACAATTTTGAGAAGTGGTTCCGTGACATTTGTGACATACCCTGGAGTCTTTGGCTTCATTTCAAAAACGACCCCATCGACAGGCGCTAAAATCTCGCCGTATTTTAATAATTGTGTGGACTGTTGGATTTGGCTATCGATTTCAGAAATGCGTTTTTTATTCTCTAAGATAGCCTTTGTAAATTGACTATCAATCTCAGCAATTTTCTGTTCATTAATCGAGATTTGTGCCAAATTATCCTTACCCTCATTGGCATCGAGATTATTTGCTTTTGCTTTGACTTCTTGAATTGCGAGGTTGAGTCGTTGCTCTTCTTGGTCGAGTTGCTGGACTTCAGACTGATTGGCTGAGACCTCCTGCTGCTGTTTTAGATACTGTAATTTGGAGATCGCTCCCTGGTCTGCCAAAGGCTTGACCTGTGCCAAAACACCCTGATTCGTTGCAAGTGTTTCACGAGCAGTTGCACGTTTAACCTGTGCCTGTGCCAACTGTCTCTCCAATTGACCTGCTTGTAACCCCGAGGCTTCAAGTCTCGTCCGAGTTTCAGAATTTTTATAAGTCAGGCGTTGCTGTTGGTCGCTGCTGAGTCCCGAGTTGTCTCCAGTTAGTTGAGCACGAAGGAATCTACTTTCGTCAGACAAGGCCGATCGGTTACGAGCGAGGGACAAAATTGAGGATGCCACCTGTTGGGGTGGTGTTGCGATCGCGTTTCCACTGAGCTGTGCGGAATAGTAATCATTTTCCTGAGCCAGGGCTTGTTTAACCTGCTGCAATGATTTGAGTTGTGCATTAGCAGTGCTGGGATCGAGCTTGAGGAGTCGGTCTCCCTTTTTAACCGTCTGTCCTTCAGTGACGAGAATTTCCTGAACCACCCCTTGAGTGGGTGCTTGGACATCTTTGACATTTCCTTGAGGTTCAAGTTTCCCCTGAGCTGCAACGGCCTCTTCCAATTCAGTGACATTGGCCCAGATTGTGGTTCCGCTGAGGATAGCGATCACCCCCCAAAGAATTGCCCGTGACCAAAAATGGCCTTGTTTTAGGAGTAAGGGATGTTCATAGTCTCGCTTGACAGAAGTCGGTGGCTTTGCAGTTTCTGGTGCTGCTTGAGGTGTAACCAACTGCTGTAGGAACTGTTGGTTGGCCGAATGGTCCGTAGGTTGAGGCGCTTTAGGAGTCTGAGTCATGAGGCTTGGGGGAGTCGTTAAACTTCGGCAGTGTTGGCTTCTTGTTGACGGTAGAGCGCATAATAGAGACCGCGCATTTCCATGAGTTGCTCATGGCTGCCCTGTTCTGCGATTTTGCCCTTATCCATCATTAAAATCAGGTCGGCATTTCGGATCGTTTGGAGTCGATGGGTAATAAAGAAAACCGTTTTTCCTCTAAAAACCTGCATCAAGTTTGTACAGAGTTGTTTTTCAGTATGGACATCCAAAGCACTGGTTGCCTCATCTAAGATCAAAAGATTTGGATTTTGCAAAACGGTCCGCGCGATCGCGATCCGTTGACGCTGTCCCCCAGAAAGAGAAGCCCCACGTTCGCCGACCCGAGAGTTATAGCCTTGGGGTAAATCCATAATGAACTCATGGGCACAGGCGATTTGAGCAGCTTGGACAATTTCTTCTGGAGCTGCGTCGGGGTTTGTCAAGGCAATATTTTCTTGAACGGTTGTATCAAATAAGAGTGTGTCTTGCAGGACCATGCCAATTTGCTGGCGCAGGGAATGCAGTTCAACTTTGTGGATATCATAGCCGTCAATGAGAATGCGTCCTGCTTCCGGGTCATACAATCGGGGGATGAGCTTTGTTAACGTACTTTTTCCTGCGCCACTTTGTCCCACGACCCCAACAAATGTGCCGGGTTTGATATCGAGCGTGACGCCATCTAATTGTGGATTAGGAGTACTGCCAAAGCGGAATGTAATGTTGTCATAGGAGACTGCACCTTGGACCTGTGGCATGGGGATGTTGGCACGATCGGCTTCGGTTGTTTCTTGAGGGGTATCGAGAATATCGCTGAGGCGTTCGAGAGATAGTGCAGTCTCCTGAAAATTTTGCCAAAGTTGAATCAGGCGTAGAAGAGGACTGGTGGTATAGCCTGCAATAATGCGGAATGCAATCAATTGGCCTAAGGTCAACTGATTATTGAGGACCATCGAAGCTCCAACCCAGAGGAGTAGCAAGCTAGAGAGTTGATTCAAAAAGGAACTCATCGCACCCGATGTGGTGGATGTCATGACGGTTTTAAAGCCAGCATTCACATACCGCGCATAACGGTCCTGCCAATTCCAACGCGATCGAAGCTCAATATTTTGTGCTTTAACAGTTTGAATCCCTGAGACCACCTCAACTAAGTAAGACTGCTGTTCTGCATTTCGTTCCGCTTTCAAACGAGCTTGTTGTCGCAGAATAGGAGAGACGGTTAGGGTTAAGATTGCAAAAAGAGGAACAGTAGCCAGAGCAACGATCGTGAGAAGCGGACTGTAAAAAATCATCACCCCAATGTAGATGACTGAAAAGACAGCATCTAGGACAACCGTGAGAGCGGTCCCCGTCAAAAATTGGCGAATATTTTCAAGTTCGTTGATGCGAGTAGACAGTTCACCCACAGGTCGTTTTTCAAAGTATCGCAATGGGAGTCTGAGGAGATGATCGATCACCTCAGACCCAAGATTCATATCAATGCGATTCGTGGTCTCAACGAAAAGATTAGTCCGGACCACACTCAAAAACGCTTCTGCCAAGCCCATGGCAATCAGGAGAGAGCCTAATAGATTAAGGGTTTCTGCGGCATTCTGCATGATCACCTTATCGATGATGACCTGCGTAATGAGGGGATTCGCCAGACCCAGCAATTGAATAAAGAAGGAGGCGATCAACACCTCAATTAAGACCCGCCGATAGCGGATGACGGATGGCGTGAACCAGGACAACCCAAATTTTTGCTTGGGTGTATCTTTGTTGGGCTGAAGGAGGAGAATTTCACCTTCCTCACCCCAAATATCAATAAACGTTTTTGGATTGATGTGCATTAGCCCGCGTTCAGGGCTGGCGAGGATAACGCGCTTCTCACTGACGTAATAGAGCAGGGCAAAATGGTCCTGCCATAGCACCATCACCGGAGTTTCTAGTTGTGGAATTGCACTGGCCGGAATCGTGGCGAGCTGAGCCGTCAGACCCATTAATTCACCGATCGCGCCACAAAACTGCAAGGATAGGGACTCAGTCCGCTGTTTTTGATTGAGCAACGCTCGACGTAAGACATCCCGTCGAAAGGGCATTTTCCAGAGTTGACTGAGCATCTGAAAGCAAGCGAGTGCCGAATCGACATCACCCTTGCCACGAATCAAAGGATAATTACCGCGCTTGAGCACTTCATCATCTGGCTCTAATGCAGCAGGTCTTTCAGGTGCATAGGGCACTGTACTAATCGCTGAATCATCCACGGCTTGAGCATCGAATGATTCGATCGGCTCGGTCGGAGGACTAGGCTTTGGAATTCCGATTAAGCGAGCATTGGGACCTTCAATCATAAGGTCAGCATCGTCTTCTGTTAAACGACTGCCAATGGTGTAATTCGTTTTCCCAGCACTGATAAACCAGAGTTTGGTGTTATCAAGTTGGGAATGCTTCACTTTCCCCGTCGGTAATGTCAATGTAATGGTGTCTGGCAATAAGTCTTGAACCAGACTAGCGACATGAACTTTAGCGATCGCATGACGCTGAGCTTCTTGAGACATCAGATCGTAGAGTTCATTGAGACCCGGTTGCTCATGAAACGCCGCAGCAAAGGAAGCTTCAGATCGTAATAGATCTCGAAACTCTCTTGTACTAAGGGTTAAACAAGTGGCCTCAGTGGATGCGATCGCAGTTTCACAGGGAACATCTCGAAGAATACTCTGCCATCCCAGAATGGCTCCAGTCCCCAAACGCTGTAAAGTCTCTGGCAACTTTGTTTGAACCGAAGGAGCCAAAATTCGCACTTGCCCTTCATGGACGATTGTAATTTGAGCTGGAATTTGATCGCTCAACAGAATCGCTTGACCCATACGATAACGTAGGGGCCGAAGTTGCTGACTAACCCGTTCGAGCGCGACTTTAGAGAGTCGGTCAAACGGTGGGGTCTGCTGAAGAAAGTCTAGAATGATAGGAGTAGTGAGAATCATGCAGCAGCAACCAGAGGACGGATTGGAGTGGGATTAGAAATTTGACTAGGAGCGGGAATTGGCTGTTGAAGTTGAGCATTGACCCATTCTTCAAAGCGCTGGTCTAATAGCGTTTGTCTCAATTCTCCATCGAGTTGTGCGGGCTTGAATTCTTCTAGCCGAATCAGGACATACCAACTATCAATAGAAATGGGCGGAAAGATATATCCAGGCTTATTTTGGCGTAGCCGATCGGCCATGGCAGGGTGAGCCTGTTCTAAAGCAACAGGCCCAATGCGCCCCCCTGTCTGTGCTTCGCTACCTTCAGAATATTCAGCAGCTAGTTCTTCAAATTCTTGTTCACCGGAATGAATCCGAAAATAGAGTTCTTGGGCAACTTCAGGATGCTTTGTCCGCAGTAAAGAGTAGGTAACTTGGTCAAGCTGAGCCTTACGATTCAGAAAGTCAGCTTCAATTCCAGATCCCCACTGTTGCTCCTTTAATCGCTGAATGCGCTGTGGTCGGGTGGCTAGATGCATGAGTTGAGATTCTGTGATGCCCAGTTGTTTTAGCCATTGCTGCTTACGATCGGAATCGGTCAACCCTTGTGCTTCTAGAAATTGGTCTAAACCTTGCGAAATTTCATCTTCCGACAGAACAATCCCTAGGATTGCCTGGTCAATAAAAACCTCGCGAACCAACTGTGGCAGTAGTTGATACTGTGCGAGAAGGGGAATGATGTCAGCACTAGTGATAGTTTGAGTGCCAATTTGTAAGAGATTAATCATTATCTTGGATAGATAGTAAGCCGACCAGGGCTAAGAGGCAATTAAAAATTCCCCAATCTCATATCCCTAATGGAGTATTCCACGAGGAGTAGATCAAATCTACAAATGCGCCATATTTTCTTAAAATCATGAAATTCTGATGAAGCCTTACGTAAAGATCCGGATACCTCAATGTCATGAATTCATATAATCTGTAGCTTTCACTGAAGTGAACAAAGGACATTGCACTAATCATTTCACTCTTTAATGCACTAACTTACGATCAATTTTTGTATTTTTTAGTAAAAATCTTCCAAATCTATTAATTCCTGAAAGCTAGGCTACGCAGCCGTTTGAAGAATATATCTATATTTTGTACTGAACAATATTAATTAAAACGTAAAATCCCTATAGACAAACTACGATTAATCTGACTATTCTCTTATACATAGATGACTTTTCAGGTTGTGCTCTACCGCAGTGCGATTTCTGATCTAAGGCAAAGTCTCTTTCGATATTTTCTAGACATCTAAAACGCTCTATTTATTTCATTCTTCTCTTTCATACCCTCAATCTTTTTTGACTTATGTCTACTGCAATCGCTATGCAAGAGCTTTCCATTGTTGTGGTAGCTCCTGGTCAAGGTCCGTCGATCGTTAATTTAGAAAATTTGGTCTTCAATGGGACCATCCCCAAGGATTGGGAACTGGCCCGTGAACCGCTTTACACCCCGCAAATGGTGCAATTGATCTTCCAGAATTCGATCGCGATTACGGCACAGGCAAATCGGGTTGTTTTTTCTGAGACGATCGCAGACAAGTCATCGGCTGATGTTCAAATTCCTCAACTTATCCAGCGTTATATTCAGTGTTTCCCTGGATTAGAGTACGAAGCAATTGGAATCAATCCAATGGGTCATGTGGACATGGGTGGTTCTGAAGATGCAGTGCGTCATTATATGAATGAAACATTGATGTCTCCTGGCCCATGGCAATCAGTGGGAGAATCGCCAGCCCAGTTGCAGCTTAACTTCCGGTACACATTGGCTGAAAGCCAATTGAACTTGACAGTGAGTGAAGTGGGTTTGCGCAATGAAGATGAGTCGGTTGCTAAAGTTTTGCTATTTTCAGGTAATTTCCAATACTTAATCGGCGGAAGTTCATCCTCGGAACGAACCCGTATGATGCTTCAAAGCCTTGAGCGATGTGGGTCAGATCTGTCATTCTTCACGGAAACCATTAATACTAAGTTTTTGGGAACCGATCGAACTATGTCAGCTCCTTCGCTGTTGCCAGTTTTTGCGAATTAGTCTAATTTCCATTAAAAATACAAGCACTGTTAGGTCTGAATGGACCTCACTACTGCCTGTATAGAGTGCTTAAATCGAGACGATTTAGCATTGAATTTGCTGCACAAAAGAAAGTATTCAATAGGGCTTTTTAGAGTCTGATGGTGAAACATGTTAGTTAATCTAACTTGCTTTTATCCATCGCTTTAGCTTGTGGTTTTTGGTCAAGTGTATTCATTCAATTGGGGAAACGGTAATGGGAGACTCTAATAGTCTGTTGGGAACTAGCAACACGCAGAATGTGTTTGCTCAACCTTTTTTACAAGCGACTTCGCTATTAGAGGGCAACATCGGTCTGGGCATTCAGTATCAGCCGAGTAATCCGCTGGCCTCCAACCCCGGTGCCACTGTTTCAGCATCGCCCATTCCAACGGCGTTGCTCTCCAATGGGACGAGTTTACTCTTTTCTCAAACGGGTTCCCAGCTATCAGCCACGATTCCACTGACTTCAAGTTCTTCAAGTTCTGTTGACCCGCTCATTGGTAGTCCCGCGAGGTCTGCACAGCTTACATCTTCTCCGCCGCCCCCATCGGCAGTAGTTGCTCCTTCATTACCCAATTTCTCTATTATTACTGAAGGAAGAATTACAGCTAATGGCGTTAGCAATTTTGATGGATTGCCATTAAATCTCAGTGATGATGCATTGATCTATGCAAACAAGGGCTACATCATGAACGGGAACGTTGCGCTCCCCGTTCAGCGTAACGCCAGTGGAACGCCATTACGGGATGCCAATAATCGTCAAATTCTGGTTCCCAATGCATTAGTTGTTGGTCCGACCTACACCCAAAGTACGCTTTCTCCCAATAACAACTATGCAGGTCTTAATCCACCGCCTATTCTGAGCGGAATAACCGTTACAGTTCCAAGTTATGCCACGTTACGGCAGCAAGAACTCGATCGGCGCGTTCCGGTGAACACTGCGACAGTCACCTTTAACCCCTCCCAGACACCGATCACAACGGTCGCACAGTGGAACCAGGTTTTCCCAACCGCTGGAACGGCGACTCAGCCAAAAGTAGTTCGGATTACTAGTGGAAACCTGACGATTCCAATTGGGGTGACGATTAGCAATACGGTTATCATTGTTGAGAGTGGTAATATTGTTCTCTCTGGTAGTACACATACTCTAAATAATGTGGCATTAATTGCCAATGCTGGGTCAATCAACCTGGGTAATGTTCAAGGGAAGGATGTTTCAGCGCTTGCCTCTTCTAGCGTCACGATGAATGGTGCAGCCCGCTTTGATGGCTCGACCCTTCTTGCGAATGGTTCTGGCAATATGACGTTCAACGGTGCGACGAAGCTATTGGATAGCACCCAGAACTTGACGGTTGTTTCACAGGGCGATTTGACCTTCAATGGCGCACAAAATACCCGAGGTACCTTCATTTCGCAGGGGCAATTTATCTTTAATGGTAATACTCAACTGCATGGTGTGATTAAAGCGAAGGGGGATATTCTCTTCAATGGTGGCGCAACCGTCTTTGGTATTGGTGGCGCAGCCCCTGCGGATACAACGCCTCCTGCGATCACAGCTTCGCTCCAACAAGATACAGCCCCTGGTGGAACGAACCTTGACCGGATTACTTCCAATCCGACGATCATTGGAACGGCGACAGATGCAAATCCGATCGTCGAGTTGAAAGCAGGCTTTGGCAATATCCCAGTTGCTAACTATGTGAGTGTGTTGCCGCAGCGTCAAAGTAATGGGAGTTTTACACTATCTGCAACGACACTGGCTCAAGTGAACGGGACTCCACTGGTAGATGGAACCTATACGTTGAACCTATTGGCCAAGGACCAAGCGGGAAACCTTTCGACTTTTAACTATAGTTTTACATTAGATACGACCGTTGCAGCGCCGATCAATTTAGATTTGATAACGGCTGATGACAGTGGAATTAGCAGCACGGATAACATTACCAAAACGAATGTTCCTAAAATTACCGGGAAGGCAGAAATTGGAGCGATCGTCCAACTATTTAACGGTGGTCAGGTCGTCGGACAAGCGACTGCAAACGCAGCAGGGAACTGGGAAATCACGACTACTGCCTTACCGAATGGGGTCGTCAATCTAACGGCAGTGGCGACGGATATTGCTGGAAATATTAGTGCGCCATCGATCGGGCTACCCTTGACGATCGATGCGGTGTTACCGACCCTGACGGTGACGACCAATTTGAGTCAACCTTTGGGAAATTCAGTGAATCTCGCAGGAACGGTGGATGGTACCGGGAGTGCAGTGATGCTATTGACCTATCGTTGGAATACAGGTTCAGAGATTGAACTGGTTCGCAGCAATGGTAGCTTTAACCAACCTTTAGACTTTACGGGAATTGGCAATGGCGCACAGGTCTTAACGATTACGGCAACCGATACGGCTGGGAATGTTAAAACGACAGCTTATAATGTCACGCTGAATCGAGATTTTGTCGCACCTATCATTACGGCAAGTTTGCAACAGGATACAGGACGGAGCAATAATGACCGCATTACCTTTAATCCTGCTGTTTCCGGGACCGTTGTAGATGCCAGTGTGGTGACAAGCTTTAAAGCCTCGATCGACAGTGTAGTCTCGACGAGTTTTGTCAATATTCTGCCGAATCGACTTGCGGATGGATCGTTCAGTCTGAGTCGTGCTCAGTTGAATACAATCGCAGGTGGAACCCTTGCGGATGGTGCGCATAGTCTGAACTTGATGGCAGTGGATTCGTTTGGCAATACGTCTGCGGTCGTTTCAGTCTTATTTAATTTAGATACGGTGGTCTTGGCTCCCAGTAATATTCAACTGGCAGCAGGTAGTGATAGTGGGATTAGTGCCAGCGACCGAATCACGAAGGTGAATGCTCCAACGATTACCGGATTGGCGGAAGCAAATTCAGAAGTCAAGCTGTATAGTGGTCAGGTCGTTCTAGGCAGCACCTTTGCCAATGCTAGTGGTCAATGGTCTATTACAACAACGTCGTTAGCAAATGGTGTTTATAATTTGACGGCGATCGCCACTGATATTGCCGGGAACATTAGCCCACTTTCTGTACCTGTTTCAGTGACGATCGATGCAGTGATTCCAGGCTTGTCTTTGACGACGAATCCAGCGCTGCCGCTCCGAAATAATGCACGTCTTGTTGGGACCATCGATGGAACTGGGTCGGCAATCACGGCGATTTCCTATCGCTGGAATACAGGGGTAGATATCCAATTAAGTCCGAACGCAACAGGTCTTTTTGACCAAGCACTTGATTTTACTGGAATTGCCAATGGCGCACAAAAACTGACGATTACGGCAACGGATACAGCGGGTAACGTTTTAACGCAAATCTTAAATGTTAATGTGGACCGTGATTTGCAAGGTCCGGTCATTGCAGCACAGTTGGTCACAGATACAGGAAGTAGTGACAGCGATCGGATTACCTTCAATCCAACAATTTCTGGTTTAGTTACAGATATTAGTCAGGTATCGAGTTTAACCGCTTCGATCGATGGTGGAGCCTTTGGGACGATTTTGCCTCAACGTCAGCCTGATGGAAGCTTTACGTTGACCCTAGCTCAATTACAACAATTGAATGGGGGACCGATCGCTGATGGCGTCAAGACCGTTCGCTTTACAGCGCAAGATGAATTTGGGAACCAGTCTGGAATCTTTACGATTACCTTTACCTTAGACACCGTTGTTCTGCCACCTAATAATTTGGTATTAGTCACAGACACTGGGATTAGTAGTAGCGATCGGATTACGTCAACCTCAACGCCGACGCTTTCAGGGGTGACAGAACCCGGCGCTAAGGTGGCATTGTTTAATGGCACTGTTCAAGTGGGACTGGCGACGGCTGGAACCGATGGCCGTTGGCAAGTGACAACGAGTGGATTGCCGGATGGCGCGCTGACCCTGAGTGCGATCGCGACGGATATTGCGGGAAATGTGAGCCAACCGGGGACGATCGCGATCGTGGTCGATACGTTGCAACCTTTGGTCACTTTGGGAACTGTGGTCACTCAGCCACTAAAAAATAATGCACAACTCACAGGACAGTTAGATGGAACGGGTTCTGCGATCGTCAATGCTCAATATCGTTTTGACAATGGACAAAACATTCCATTAGCGCTCAATGCAGGTGCGTTTAATCAGAGTTTTGATTTTACTGGAATTAGTAATGGTGTTCATAGCCTGACGATTACGGCAACCGATACGGCTGGAAATCTCAAATCGACAACCTATTCCGTGACCGTTGAGATCGATCGAGAGGTTCCGGTAATTGCTGCCAATCTAGTGCTGGATACCGGGCGGAGCAGCATTGATGCGTTGACGTTTGATGTTCGGATTACTGGAACCGTTCTGGATGCTAATGCTGTGACCACGTTCCGTGCTGGCTTCGATAGCATGACAACCACCAATTTCGTCAATATTTTGGCGTTCCGTCAGGCCGATGGGAGCTTTGCCCTGTCCCGATCGCAGTTGGATGCGATTTATGGTGGAACAATTCCCGATGGGCCGCATTCACTCAAACTGCAAGCTCAAGATGAGTTTGGCAATATATCGCCTGTCTTTATTCTGAGCTTTAATTTAGATACCATTCCACCTGCTGCACCTGTTCTTGATCTTCCGGCGATCGGGGATAGCGGTGTGAGCAACACCGACAATATCACTCGAATTAATCCAGCTAATATTGCGGGCGTAGCTGAATTCGGAAGCATCGTGCAAATCTTCGTGGATGGTGTTGCCAAGGGCGTCGTCTCTCCTAATGCAGATGGAAGTTGGTCTTTCGCAACCAATACTTTGACAGAAGGGTCTCATACCTTTACGGCTACGGCCACCGACGCAGCAGGTAATGTGAGTGCCGTTTCAGCCCCGCTTAATATCATTATTGATACGGTTTCGCCGACATTGACGGTGGTGGGACTTGCTGAAGGAGCCGTGCTTAAAAATGATGCGCGTCTGGCAGGGAGCGCCAATGGAACGGGATCGGGTTTGGCTAATGCTCAATATCGCTTTGATACAGGTTCTAACCGATCGGTCACTTTGTCGAATACTGGAACCTTCGATCAGGCATTAGACTGGACTGGAATCGCGAATGGATCTTATACGTTGACACTGATTCTGACTGATGTTGCAGGGAATGTGACGGAGAAAGTTTTCAATGTCACGGTCGAGCGAGACCTAGTTGGACCTGTCATTGGTGCTGCATTGACCCAAGATACCGGGAGTAGTGCTGCCGATCGGATTACGAAAACGGCTGGCATTACGGGAACGGTGAATGACCAGAGTCCGGTGACAGCATTCCGTGCCCGATTCCAAGGGAGTACGAGCTGGACAGATGTTTCGAGCAGTTTGGCGGTGAATGGCAGTTTTAGCTTGACGGCAGCGCAACTGACTCAGATCTATGGTGCAACGTTGATTGATGGGGCCTATAACCTCGAATTAGAGGCCGTTGATGCCTATGGCAATGTCTCTGCCCTGTTTTCAACTAGTTGGGTGCTGGATACGGCATTAGCACTCAATGTGAGTTTGGATCCCGCCTTTGATACAGCACCTGTCGGAGATAGCCAAACGTCGGCGCTCAATATTACGCTGACCGGACAATCAGACCCTGGTGCTACGGTGACACTGCAAGGGACAACTGCGATCGCTGACACCCAAGGTAAATTTACCTTCTCTAATCTGGCTTTGGCTGTCGGGGATAATATTTTTGCAGTTAGTGCAGTAGATGTGGCGGGGAATCAACGCAGTAGTAGTTTGACCATTAAACGACTCGTCACCAACCAGGTCCCTACTAATATTCTCCTAACCAATACCCTGATTGTTGAGAATAGTGCTTCTGGAACAGTGGTCGGCTCATTGACCACGGTTGACCCCGATGTGGCAGATATCCATCGCTATGCGCTGCTTGATGATGCAGGTGGACGGTTTGTACTCGACGGCGATCGGCTCAAGGTTGCACCGAATGCCGTGCTCGATTTTGAATCTCAAAGTCAGTGGATGGTGAAGATTCGGACGACGGATAGTGGTAATCCTAATCTCTTCTTTGATAAATCATTTATTATTCAGCTTGCGGATGTTAACGAAGCGCCGCGCTTTACCAGTAATCCCATTGTGAATGCTGGGACCAATGCGCCCTACAGCTATGTTATTACGACGGCTGACCCTGAAAATCAGGCTCGGACTGTTAGCGCGATCGATTTACCAAGCTGGCTGAGTTTTGTAGATAATGGCAATGGCACCGCAACGCTTGCAGGTCAGCCGACACCTGCTCAATCTGGACTATATAGCGTCAACCTCAAGGTGACAGATAGTGGTGGTCTTTCTACAACTCAAACGTATCTTTTGACTGTAGATGTTGTGCTGAAGGAAGATAATCGTTTCAATACCAGTCAGTCAGTTTCCTTCAAGATGCCGACGCAGCCGACACTCTTGAGCTTTGCGTTTGATCCAACCTTCGATCTCACGGATCCTCGATTCATTAATGATGCCTTTGAAGTGGCTTTGGTGGACAGCACTGGGAAGTCCTTAGTGCAGACCATTAAACGCGATCGGCAGTCTTTCTTTAACGTGACTGAAGGGGAGCCGATCGCCTTGGCTTCAGGCGTTACCTATAATGCTACGACTCGAACTGTGACCCTGAATCTAACGGGTATTGCACCGGATGCCAATGCAACGTTGATGTTCCGCTTGGTCAATGATGATACGGATACGACGACGCAAGTTCGGATTCGGGATATTGCCTTTACTAATGCGCCTGTTGGAACGTTACCCGCTTTGCAGCAGGGTGGTTCTTCGCCCACATTCCAAGGGGTTGATCTCCCTATTTTCAATCAACTGACCGATATCTCCTCTAGTATTCAGGCGGTCTATGGTGAAACGTCCTTCGATGCCAAGAGCAAACAGGTCTACACCGAGGTCTCCCTCCGCAACATCGGCACCTACAGCATGGATGCGCCAGTCCTGGTCGCGATCCGTAATCTATCCAATGCGTCAGTTCTAGTCAGTAGACCGGATGGGTTTACGCCAGAGGGTTTGCCTTACTTTAATTTCTCATCCTTGGTGACAGGTGGGAAATTCAACGCTAGTACCTTGACCGCTAGCCGTGATATTGCCTTCTATAATCCTCAACAAGCCCAGTTCTCCTATGAATTGATCGTTCTAGGACAACTGAATCAAGCGCCAACTATTCAGTCGAGACCACCGATCGAAGGACTTGCTGGGAAACCTTACTCCTATCAAGTCCAGGCAACTGATCCGAATAATGATGCACTGACCTATAAACTGTTGATGGCTCCGCAGGGGATGACAATCCAGGCTGCAACAGGTCTAATTGCTTGGAATCCAGCGATCGCGAACCTCGGAAATCATTCGGTCATGGTTCAAGTCTCCGATGGCCGTGGCGGAATTACGACCCAACTCTTCAATCTGACGGTAGCGGATGAGGTGCCCAACCGATCGCCGCTCTTTACGACGACTCCGATCGTTGATGCTTTTATCAACAGGTCCTATGTCTATGATTCCAATGCCGTTGACCCAGATCAAGATGCGCCACTGACCTATACGCTGCTTCAAGGTCCAGATGGCATGGTGATTGACCCAGTGACGGGTAAAATTACTTGGACTCCTCCGGCTTCCTTGGTTTTAGGCGATACGATTATTGGTTCCATTTCGACCCCTGGTCAAATTGATGAATTCTCGTTCTCTGGGACCGCAGGACAGCGAATTTATTTGGATTCCTTGAAATACTCTGGTAATTATTCCGATCGTAAAATCAGGATTGTCACACCGGGTGGAAAAGAATTAGTTAATACCGATTATTTCTTTTATTCTGGATATCAATTCTTAACGCTGCCTGAATCTGGTAACTATAATATTCAAGTTATTGGGTCTGGCGATCGGACGGGTGAGTATGGGTTTAGTGTGATTGATGTAGCACAGACTCCAGTGATTCAAGCTAACAATACGATCCAAGGAGTTTTAACACCGGGAACTGAGGATGATATTTTCCGCTTTAATGCTTTTAAGGGTCAACGGATCTATCTAGATACCATTTCTAGCAATGGCAGTCTGGACTGGGTTCTCTATAATGCAAGACTTGAAACAGTTGCCTATTCTTCTAGCTTTAGTGATTTAGAAGCCGTAATTATTGAAGATGGTGAGTATTTGCTGGCCGTGAGAGGTCGGTCTGGCTTTAGTTCGACCGTCAACTACTCCTTTGTTTTAGGTATTCCTGATCTCATCACTAAGCCGCTGACTCTAGGAGATACAGTTAGAGGTGCAATTTCAACGAAGGGAGAGCAAGATGCCTATGCTTTTAGTGGAACAATTGGGCAACAGCTCTTTTTAGATTGTCTGCAAGGAGCGTCATCTATCAGTTTTAAGATGTATGACCCTACTGGAAAAGAAATCTGGTACAGTGGCTCTCAAAATGACTATGGCCCAGACGACCGAAGGCTTGTCCTTGGTATGAATGGTCAGTATAAGATTGTTGTTGATGGTTCTGAGAGTAACCTTGGAGACTATGCTTTCCGATTACTTGACCGTGTGGCGACAACTGAAACGATCGCGCTTAATCAACTAACGACAGGAACCTTTGGAACAGTTTCATCTGATACGAAAACATTTAACTTAGTCCTTACTCAGAAGACAAATATTTTCTTTGATGGAGTTAGTGGAAGTGGAAATTGGAAGATTTTTGCTGAAAATGGACAATCGTATGGTGGAAATATTTCCTCAAACTATGAAGTTGAGTTAGAGGCAGGAAGATATTGGTTTGTTCCTTATCATGACAGTGGAACTAGCCAGAATTTCTCATTCCAATTTATTACTCCTTTGTTTACAACCCAAGCAATGGCGCTAGGACAGAAAGTGGCAGGCCGTATTAATGGGAAAGGAGATCGTGATACCTATACTTTTAATGGTGCTCCAGGACAGCAGCTTTTCTTAGATAGTTTGGCAGGATTATCTAATATCGGCGTTACATTGTATGACCCGACAGGCAAAAACATTTTTTCTGCTGGTTCCCAGACTGACTATGGAACTGATAGTCGAGGATTAATCCTCAACATGGCTGGTCAGTACAAACTTGTTGTTGATGGTAATGATGAAACGGTAGGTGATTATGCCTTCCGTCTGCTCAATCGGGTCGATACAACTGATACGATCGTACTTAATACAGTTAAGACAGGAACTTTTGGCACAGCTTCATCTAATGCAACAACCTCAAATCTAATTCTTACTGGAAAAACTAAGCTCTTTTTTGATGGAATCTCTGGTAATGGTTCCTGGAAACTTTTTGGTGAAAATGGCGAGATGTTTTTTAAAGGGGACTCTATTTCATCAAATTATGAGTTTGAACTAGAAGCAGGAAGATATTGGTTTGTCCCATATCATGGAAACTCAAGTGAACAAAATTTCTCATTCAATCTCATCACACCGACGTTTACAACTCAATCACTAATTCTGGGACAGCCAACTCCGGGTAATATCACGAAAGGAAGTCAGGATACCTATATTTTTAATGGAACGCCAGGGCAGCAGCTTTTCTTCGATGCTATAGAAGGTATTTCTACAATTTATACAAAGCTTTACGATCCAACAGGTAAGGAAGTCTTCTCTGGCAGTTTGCAATCTGATAGTTCTTCAAACAATCGAGGACTCGTTCTCAATATGAATGGAGAGTATCGACTAGTCGTAGATGGCTCTGATGAAGCTGCGGGACCATATAAATTCCAACTCCTTGATAGAACACAAGCAAATCTAGTTAATCTTGGTTCTACAATAAGCGGGAATTTTGCCAACAATTCCACTAATCGGTCGTATCAATTTGAGATAACGAGTAACCGTAAGGTTTTAATTGACGGTGTTTCTGGTAGTGGAGAGTGGCAGCTTTACGATCAATCAGGATATTTGATACGTGGAAATTATTTAACAAGTGACCTTACACTAGATCTCTCTAAGGGTTCCTACTGGTTAATCTTAGTACCCAATTGGAATAGTACTAGTCCTTTTGGATATGAAGTTCAAATTATTGACCAAGGTGTGGGGAGTCTTGTTGCTTCTACTGGAATTCCTCTTCTTGTAAATACACCAGCCGAAGGAACTATTGCTTCGACTGGACAAAAGAAAAGCTATCTTTTTGATGGTACTGCTGGACAGCAGATCTTCTTTGATGGATTGTCTGGATCTAATATTGTTGCTAGGATATATGACCCATCTGGTACAGAAATTTTAAATTCTTTAACTAATGATGACACCTCTTTTTATTCTGGCTTAGTTCTCAAGAATTCAGGGAGTTATCAAGTTATTGTTGAAAGTTACTTTGGAGGAACAGGTCAATATTCTTTCCGAATTCTTGATAAAAATAATGCAACAATCCATACCGTAGATTCGGCAAGTATAGGTGGAGATCCTACTTTATCGGGATCATTCTCCCTTCTTAATGAGACTCAGCTTCATCGCTTTAATTTAACAGAAAAGACTTATCTCTATTTTGATGTGCTTCAAGGCAACCACAATTGGTCTCTATATAAGGCTAATGGTGAGAGAGTTAACTATACCTCATCTGACTCTGAATTCTGGCTTGATTCTGGAGAATATATTGTTTCGGTCTCTCGTTATAGCTCTGGAGAGAACTATAGTCTCAAAATTATTACGCCTCCGTTGTCTCAATTAGGAAGTGTATTTTACAATTCATCAATTTCTGGAAATCTGATTGAGAAGGGACAACAGGACCGATATACCTTCCAAGGAAAGGCAGGTCAACAGCTTTACTTTGACGGATTGAGTGGTAGTAATATTTATCCTAATATTTACGACCCCAATGGCCGCTTAATCTTGGGTGGACGATATGCACAGACAGATACTGACTATGGACCTAATAATTTAGGAATATTAACTCTTGATGGGGAGTATACAATTCTTGTTGATGGTATTAATGAGGCAGTAGGTAATTATTCGTTCCGATTATTGAATGGTTCAATTGCACCATTACAAGTAGTAGATGGATTAACTAATAGTGATCCACTGATTGAAGGGAACTTCACTACACCGAATACGACAAATCTTCATCGAATTAGTCTAAGTCAGCGGACTTATGTATACTTTGATGGAATAGAAAGTAATAATTATTGGAATCTCTACAAGGCAAATGGTGATCTCATTGATTCATCTTATACCTCTAGTGATAAAGAGTTCTGGTTGAATGCAGGCGAGTATTTGATAGCAGTTAACAATAATTATAATTATTCTGCTCCTGTTATTAGTAACTATCGCTTTAAGATAGTTACACCTGCTTTACCTGAATTGGGAATTGTTAATTATGGTCTGCCAATTTCTGGAAATTTGATTGAGAAGGGACAACAGGACCGATATACCTTCCAAGGAAAGGCAGGTCAACAGCTTTACTTTGACGGATTGAGTGGTAGTAATATTTATCCTAATATTTACGATCCCAATGGCCGCTTAGTCTTGGGTGGACGATATGCACAGACAGATACTGACTATGGACCTAATAATTTAGGAATATTAACTCTTGATGGGGAGTATACAATTCTTGTTGATGGTATTAATGAGGCAGTAGGTAATTATTCGTTCCGATTATTGAATGGTTCAATTGCACCATTACAAGTAGTAGATGGATTAACTAATAGTGATCCACTGATTGAAGGGAACTTCACTACACCGAATACGACAAATCTTCATCGAATTAGTCTAAGTCAGCGGACTTATGTATACTTTGATGGAATAGAAAGTAATAATTATTGGAATCTCTACAAGGCAAATGGTGATCTCATTGATTCATCTTATACCTCTAGTGATAAAGAATTTTGGTTGAATGCAGGCGAGTATTTGATAGCAGTTAATAATAATTATAATTATTCTGCTCCTGTTGCTAGTAACTATCGCTTTAAGATAATTACACCTGCTTTACCTGAATTAGGGGTTGTTAATTATGATTCGCCAATTTCTGGAAATCTGATTGAGAAGGGACAACAGGACCGATATACCTTCCAAGGAAAGGCAGGTCAACAGTTTTACTTTGATGGATTGAGTGGTAGTAACATTTATGCTTATATTTACGATCCGTATGGTCGATCGATTTTAAGTAATTACTATTCACGAGGGCAGTCAGATACTGATTATGGGCCTAATTTAGGCTTGCACCTTGATACGGATGGAATTTACTCTATTCTCATTGATGGAGCCAATGCTGACAGCTTAGGTACTTATTCTTTCCGACTTCTGAACGGAGAAAATGCGACAGAAATTAATCTCAATCAGGATTACAGTGGTACTTTTAGTAACGATGTAAACAATGCGGTTCTCTACCGATTCACGGCTACTGCTGGGCAGGAAATCTACTTAGACACAGGTGCAGGTCAATACCCAAACAGTTGGACGCTGTATAGTCCTAGTGGGCAGTCGATCGCAGATGGTTTGATCGATGATGGGTATTCTAGTAGTGATAAAAAAATCAAGTTGCCTGCCGCAGGAGAATACTTATTAGCTTTGTCAGGTAAAGGTGCTGTTAATCCGGTATTTAAATTCCATATTGCAACGGTGCGCCGATCGACGATCGGACTGACACCGAACCAGGTTGTCACAGGCGCATTGACGACTCGGGGTGAGCAAAATATCTACACATTCACAGCTCAGGCTGGGCAACGTTTCTTCTTTGATGGATTGACGGGAAACACTGGAATTAAGGCCAAACTGGTCATGCCAAGTAAAACACAGGTATGGGATTATGCGGTGAGTGGGGATTCGATTCCCTTCACGATGACTGAATCGGGTCAGTATCAAATCATTATTGAAGGGGATCTTGCGACTACGGGCAGTTACAGCTTCCAACTTCAGAATTTGGCGAACGCTGCAGTGCTGCCGATCGGGACTCCTGTGACAGGAACGATCGCACCCAGTCAGTCAGTGATGCTGTACAAACTAGAAGGTCAAATTGGGCAAACCTTTAACTTTGATTGGGCAGAGACCTATCTCAATGGTTTAAATTGGGTTCTCTATGGTAGTAATAATCAAGTTGTTGGGACTTCTATTTATTACGCACCTGATTTCCGTGTCACCCTCCCTGCGACGGGTTCCTATACTCTAGCTGTGAGTAAAACCGTGTCTGGTGCTGTGAACTATGGATTTACGGTGGTTAATGAAACGCCGACTGCGATCGTGGCGGTATCAGGCTTAGATCGTCTGATTGGTGAAACAGAATTTAGCTCTCGGTCTGGGACGATCGCGGCTGGGGAAGTGAAGAATTCGACCTTTACGGCTCCTGCTGGGACCAGAATCTACTTTGATAGCAAAGACTTTGATGATGATAGTGTTCAGGTTTCTGTTCTGAATCCAGATGGAACGATCGTCTTCTCCGGGAGTGCGTCAATTGATGTCGGTCCCGTATTGTTGAGTCAAAGTGGTACCTTTACGGTCCAAGTTAAAGGGAAAACACCAAGTAGCTCTGGGGACTATCAATTCTCATTGATGGAAGTATTGACGAAGGAACCCGGCTTCTTGGATGATGTCCGTCGTTTGACGTTGAATGCTGAAATTACTAAGCCGTTGAGTCCTGGACGTACTACCGATATTCTGGCTTTTGAAGGGAGAGTTGGGCAGCAGTTGTTATTCGATGGGATTTTGCCAGATGGTGCTAATTTCTCTACGTTTAAGGTGGATGCCAAATTAATTGGACCGAGTGGACAGGTCATTTTTGACTTCAAGTCATCGGATTATCCATACAACACAGGTTCAGCTAAGGATTTTGCGCCGTTTACTTTGACAGAAAGTGGAACCTATAATCTTATTATTTCTGGTGAGCAGGATACACCGAGCGACTATCGCTTTAAGATGTGGGATCTGAATGAGGCAGAGCCACTGCTATTAAATCGTCTCTATGCTGAGAATTTGCTTCGGGGTTCTGATATCAGCTTATATAAAGTTAGCGGAATCGAGGGGCAGCGGTTATTCTTCAACTCGATCGATGGTCGCAATACGGACCAATGGGTTCTATATCGTCGTGGAAATAATCAGGAACTAATCCGTCGAAATCTGAATGAAGACTTTGAATATACTTTCCCGTCTGACGGAGAATATATCCTGGTGATTCAAGGGGGTTCGACCACTCCTGCGAATTATCGATTTGCGGTGCAGGCTATCCAGGAGCCGAAAGCTATTATTATCCCTGGAAGAGGTGAGTCAGGCGGTACTCAGGTTGATGAATTAGGACTCTATCCAGTTCGTGTGAGAGTCAGTGATGGTAAGGGTGGTTTGGATGAGCAAGTCTTTAAGATTCGAGTGAATCCTACAGAAGGAAATGCAAACCCATATATTGTTTCTGAGGCACGGAGACGGGTAACGGTGAATGAAATTTACCGTTATGACGTAGATGCTGTGGATGCCGATCGAGAGACGTTGACCTATAGCCTAGTCGATGGACCGGGTGGAATGCTGATTGATAATGTGACGGGGCAAATCACTTGGCAAACTCCTCTTGTTGGAACCCATCAGGTTAAGGTGCGGGTTTCGGATACTAGTGGTGGCTTTGATTACCAAAGTTTTGAATTGATTGTCGATGGGACGGCGAATGCTTGGGTATCGGGGACGGTTTATAACGATCTGGACCAGACGGGTACGCGGAGAATTACTAATCCGAATAATCTGACGCCTTATGCTGGAGTGACGATCGGCGATCGGTTTAAGGATAGCTATACGCCCTATAATCTGGGCTTGCCGAAGGGTTTGCCGATGGATATTGGGGCGATGACGTTCTACCGAGATGCAAATGGTGTCGTCGATCCAAATACTCTTTTGGTTGCTGGGAGTATTGAGAGCTGTGGCGGCGTTGTTTTCAAGGTTAAAGTTCAACGCGGAGATGGGGGCCATATCATCGGTTTTGATGACGACTTTGATCCTACGACACCTTACGTTGCTGAATTATTTGCCTATACCACCTACATCAGTGCGGGGTTAGTTTATAATCCCGTAACGAATACTTTGATTAGATCTTCATCAAAAGCTGTTTATGGCATAACAGACGCTTACACTGGTTTGACCTATGTACCAACAGGTATCTCAGGTGCTGGCGGCTTGAAGGCGAATAGAAACACTGCATTCTATACGATTCAAAATGGTGTTTCGACTCAGACTGGATTAATCCCGGACTATTCCACAGGGATGGTCTATATGGCTGCAAACTCCCCTGATTTTGGATTGGGGGCAGAGTTACTGATTGCGAATCGAGTTGGTGATTTAATTAATTCCTACCAAATTGATGGCAATGGGAATCCAATCCTTGGGACTGAAACGCCATTCCTGAAGGATATTGATACTCCGATGGGTGCGTTGATTGACCCAGTGACGAAGGACGTACTGTTTAGTTCTGCGGGTAAGGAATTTGATGACAAAAATACGATCGTAGTGGTCCGTGGACTGGGTAAACCTGCTGGAAATGAGCCAGGAATGGGGAATTGGCTAGTTTATGTTGATCGGGACCAGGATGGAATCCGGGATACGAATGAAGAGTTCACTTATACAGATCAGCAGGGTAATTATAAATTCAATCTTGCGGCAGGTAATTATCAGATTCGTGAGGAATTACAGGCAGGTTGGACCCAAACTTCTCCGACTAATCCGAACTATCGCAATGTTACATTGACTAGCAATCAATTCCTTTATGGCGTGGATTTTGGGAACTTTGGGTCTCCAGCTAATTCGCCCAATTTAGATCCTAACTTTGCCTCGACTCCGATTCTTCAAGCTTTGAGTGAGCAGCGTTATATCTATCGTGCAACTGCATCTGATCTGAATGGGGATGCGCTGACTTTTGAGTTGGTTCAGGGTCCGAATGGGATGGCAGTGTCGTCCGGTGGGGTGGCGACTTGGCAACCGAATGACCAACAGGTTGGGACGCATCAGGTGATTCTGCGGGTCAGTGATGGTCGAGGTGGCGTTGATTTGCAAGCCTACACGTTGACGGTGCAGCAGGGGAATCGTCGTCCGGTGATTACTTCGACGCAGCCCAGCAATAGCGCGATCGCGACCAAGCTATTCCGCTATCAGGTGACGGCCAGTGACTTGGATGGTGATGCGCTGACCTATGAAATTGTGCCAAATCAAGAAGAGTCACGATCGTTGCCTGCGGGTGTGACACTGAGTAGTACAGGTCTACTAACTTGGACGCCGAGTAATGCTCAAGTGGGCGGTGCTTACATCTGGGGACCCGATAATGACATCGTTGCGCCTTGGCAGGTGACGGTGAAGGTCAGTGATGGTAAGGGTGGATTGGCGTATCAACAGGTGAATCTGCTGGTGGATGATGCGATCGCTAACCGTGCGCCGGAGATTATTTCTCAGCCTCGGACGAGTGTGTCTGTGGGGACGGATTATTTCTACGAGATTCAAGCGAAGGATGCGGATGGCGATCGTCTGACCTACAGTGTGGTGGAAGCGCCTGCTGGGATGACGTTGACGAATGGGTTATTGACTTGGAAGCCTGGGGCAAACCAGCTTGGCAAGTATACGGTGGTGGTGAATGTCAGTGATGGCACGTTGGCGACGCAGCAGCGTTGGACGATTAGTACGCTGACGGGTGTGACGAATCAATTGGTGAATCATGCACCAACGATCGCCTCTACACCGAAGGTGGTGACGAATGTGGGGGATAGCTATGAATATCGGTTTGTGGCAGCGGATCAAGATAATGATGTGTTGTTCTGGGAATTGGAATCAGGTCCTGTTGGCATGGCGTTAGATAACCGGAAGCTGAATTCGGCGGATGGGAATACCAAGGTTGGGTATTTGCGTTGGCAACCGGATGCGAAACAGATTGGGACGCATGAGGTGACGCTGCGGGTGTTGGATGCCTATGGTGCGTATTCGAGTCAGACGTTTACGATCGTCGTCACAGGGGTGAATGCACCGCCTGAAATAGTATCGATTCCATTGACGAAGATTGGGGTGAGCGATCGGTATTCCTATCAAGTGATTGCAACGGACCCTGAGCAAGACCCCTTGAATTTTGTGTTGCTGAAGAAGCCCGAAGGGATGGCGATTCATCCAACGACGGGGGTGATTAGCTGGCAACCGATTGCATCACAATTAGGGACGCAATCGGTGGAAGTGTTGGTTCAAGATCCAGAAGGTGGCCAGTCGATTCAACAGTTCAAAATTGTGGTGGAATCGCAGACGGTGAATCGTGCCCCTGCGATCGTTTCGACGCCTGTTTTTGTGGGTAGTCCTGGGGTGGCATATCAATATCAAGTGGTGGCGAATGACCCGGATGCGGGGAATACGTTGACTTATCAGTTGTTGTCGGCTCCGGCTGGGGTGACGATCGATAGCACGACTGGATTATTGTCTTGGGCGAATCCGACGATCGGGATTTATCAGATTGTGGTGGGTTCGATCGATCAGGGTGGACTGGGAGCAGCGCAAGGATTTAGTCTGACCGTGCGATCGAATAGTGCGCCAGTGATTCAGTCCACGCCAGTTCAGACGATCGCATTAGGAACGACCTATCGATATGACGTGCGAGCGACGGATGCAGAGAATGATGCGTTGACCTATACGTTGAATCAAGGGGCGATCGATCGTGGTGTACGGATGGATGCGCTAGGTCGGATGTCTTGGACACCTCAAGGGAGTGATCTGTCTACTCCAGTTCCGGTGATTGTGACGGTGAAGGATGCTCAAGGTGCCACGGTCACGCAGAGCTTTACTCTAACGACGATCGGTGATACTGAGAAGCCAACGGTGATGCTGCAAGCGACGCGGACGGCATTGAATGTCGGTGAGTCTGTGACCTATGAAGCACGGGCTGTTGATAATGTGAAAGTGGCAGGATTGTCCCTAATGGTGAATGGACAGGCGATCGTCTTGGATGCCCAAGGACGGGCGACTGTTACTTATAACAATGTGGCAACGCTGAATGCAGTGGCGAGTGCTGTTGATGCTGCTGGGAATTCAAATCTATCGAATCTGATTACGATTAACGTTTCTAATCCTGCACTACCGTTTAATCCGAACGTTGTGTTTAATTTGCCAGATGTGATCACAGCACCGACTCATTTTACGATCGACAAAACAGGAATTTCACGATATCGACTGGATGTGATTTCGGTGGAGACGGGTGAAATTCAAACTCTGATTCAGGAAACAGCGGTTCCGAGCGATGGCAAAATTGTGTTTGACCCGTCGTTGTTGCTGAATGATACCTATGATGTGCAGTTGACGGTGTTTGCAAGTAACGGTGTCGATCAACAGATGTACTTTGACACGGTGAATGTTGAAGGTTCGCTGAAACTGGGCAATTTCCGCCTGTCATTTACCGATTTGTCGATTCCGGTGACGGGGATTCCGATTAGTTTGACGCGGACCTATGATACGTTGACGGCAAATCAGTCGGATGACTTTGGGTATGGCTGGCGGATGGAGTTCCGGGATACGGATCTGCGGACCAGTGTGGGTAAGCAGAGTGAACTGGATGCGGAATTGGGACGATATCCTGCGTTTGACGATCGGACGAAGGTGTTTATCACGTTACCGGGTGGGAAGCGTGAAGCGTATACCTTTAAACCGAAACCGTCTCGATTTAATTCATTCTTCGGCGCGGCACCGGAGGCAGCGCTGTATACGGCGGCATTTGAGTCTGAGAAAGGCAGTACGAATACATTATCGATTGAGTCGAATGAATATATTGTGCGCCGTCCCGATGGGAAATATATGTCATTGACGCAACCGTTTAACCCAGCGGATGCGATGTTTGGGGGCGTGTATGTGTTGACGACGAAGGAGGGTGTGAAATATCGGATTGATGCGCGGACGGGTGATTTGTTGACGGTGGCGGATACCAATGACAATACGTTGACCTATAGCGATGATGCGATCGTGTCTTCGACAGGTCAGAAGATTACGTTTGAACGGGATACGAAGGGGCGAATTGTGTCGGTGAAAGACCCGATGAATGAGTATGTTCGTTATGACTATGATGCCAGTGGTGATTTGATTAGTGTGACCGATCGGGAGAAGAACAAAACTCGGATGGTCTATGACACGAGTTATGACGATCCAAATTATGCCAATAGTGGGAATACGATCGACCCAACCAGAACGAAACGGTCGCACTTCTTGCGGGAAATTATTGATCCATTGGGACGAGTGGGAGCGCGGACGGAATATGATGAAAATGGGCGACTGAAGCAGATCATTGATGTCAATGGTAAAGCGGTGGATATGACCTATGACATTAATAATGATAAGCAAGTTGTTAAAGATCAATTGGGTTATGAAACGACTTATGTTTATGACGATCGGGGGAATGTATTACAGGAGATTGATAGCCAGGGTGGTATTACTACTAGAAGTTATGACGGTAATAATAATATATTGACCGAAACGGATGCTGATGGTGTGACGACGATGTACACCTACGATGGTCAAAATAATCTGCTAACGGTCAAAGATGAAGATGGGAATACCACTTGGATGACCTATGACGATCGTGGTCGCATGACATCCACGACTTCTCCAACTGGATTAACGGTAAAAGCGAAGTATGACAAGCGTGGAAACCTGCGTGAAAGTATTGATACAGACGGGTTAAAGACGACTTATGACTACAATGCTAGTGGACAGTTACGCTATCAGGTAGCTCCTGATGGCCAAGTGACTGAATATGATTACGATCGACTGGGTAATCCCACTAAGATGGTTGATAGTCGAGGGAATGTGACCACATCTGTCTACGACAGTAATGGGCGTATGAGTACGGCATCAAGTACCTTCCTGGTCAATGGTCAGAGCTATACACTCGGGACAGAGTACGTCTACGATAAGGAAGGTCGGACTACAGAAAGTCGCAATTCTAGAGGTCATGTTCAGAAGATGAGCTATGACAATTTAGGACGGGCGACTTCTACGACGGATGCTTTTGGGAATGTCACGACGTTCCGTCATGATGTTCAAGATGCCTCGATCGGAACGTCGATCGGATTGGTGAATGGAAATCGATCAGTGATTACTCGGGTGGATGAAGTTGTCCTTCCAGATAATACACCAGATAATAGCGCTGACAATTCCAAAGTCATTCGTAAATATGACCAAGCGAATCAATTAGTTGCTGAGATTTCACAGACTGGATTAGAAACTCGGTATATCTATGATTCATTGGGACGGTTGATTGAAGTGATCGTTCCAGATCTGACGGTGAATGACTGGACCGATAATCCGCGACTGAAGCGAGAATATACGGCTGGCAGTCGCTTGAAGGGGAAAACGGATATTTTTGGGAACTGGGAGCGGTATACCTATAACGATTTAGGGCAGATGACTTCGGTGCGAGATGTGCTGAATAATTTGACGGCTTATACTTATACTGATGGAGGTCAGATTTCGACGATTACGGACCCTCGTAACCGGAAAACTCAGAACTTCTATGATGCGAATGGACGAGTTAAAGAAACTCTGTTTTTCGATAATACAAAGTCGAGTTGGACCTATGATGATTTGGGACGGGTTAAGTCTGCAACGAATGGGCTGAACCATACGACGACCTATGAGTATGACCAATACAGTCAAGTAAATGCGGTTATTAATGCTCTGAACGAAAAGACTGAGTTTGAGTATAACGATCGGCGTCAATTGGTTCGGGTGACGGATGGATTGGGGCAATCAACTCGTTATCAATATGACCAATTTGCGAATCAGACTGAAACTAGATTCCACAATGGTGATAAGGTCTCGATGACTTATGATGGCTTCGATCGGATGACGAGTACAACCGATGAACGTCAGTTTACGACGCAGTATCGGTACAATAATCTCAGCCAATTGGTAGAGATCGAACAGCCGAATAGTGCGAAGACAAACTACAGCTACGATACGCTAGGACGCATGGTCGGCGTGAAGGATGCCAATCAACGATCGACGACGTTTGAGTATGATGCGTTCGATCGGGTGGTAGCGAGTCAACAACCGCTGGGTCAACGGAATCAAACGGTTTACGATAAATATGGTCAGGTGAAATCTACGACTGATTTCAACCAGGACACGATTAATTATGGCTATGATGCCTATGGTCGATTGAGTCAAAAGAGTTTCACGGATAGTCGTCTTTCGACCGTGACCTATGGCTATGAGAATGTCATGTCTCACTTGACGACTGTGACGGATGGTCGAGGTGTGACGCGGTATGACTATGACAACTACGATCGGTTGTTCAAGGTGACGAATCCGGATAGTCAATACGTCCAATATGGCTATGATGTGCTGGATAACGTGACGTCGGTGAAGACAAAGGCGGGGACAACAGATTACGGCTATGACAAGCTGAATCGATTGGATACGGTGAAAGATGGGAGTAAAATCCTGGCGGATTATGACTATGATGCAGCGGGGAATCTGATTCGGACGAAGTTTACCAATAGCTCGACTGAAATCCGGACCTATGATAGTCGTAATCGTCTCAAGTCTATGACCAGTAAGAATGTGGTGGGGACAACCTTCTCAGGCTTTACCTATGAACTAGATGCCGCCGGAAATCGGACGAAGGTGACAGAAAATAATGGACGATCGGTGGCGTATCAATATGATTCACTGAACCGATTGACCCAAGAACAGGTGACAGATTCTCGTCTTGGAAACCAGACGACCGGATATAGTTATGACCTCGTGGGAAATCGATCGACGAAGACCGATTCGATCGACGGCACGACGACCTATCTCTATGATGGGAACGATCGGTTACTGAGTGCATCTAATGGCAGTCAGTCCACGCAATTTACCTACGATAACAATGGGTCCATGAAGACTCGAAATGATGGGACTTCGACAGTGACCTATGGTTGGGCAAATGATGGAGAAAATCGGTTACTGAGTGCATCCGATGGCGTGAATCAAACTCAGTTCATCTATGATGCCTTTGGGGAACGAGTCGCAACGATCGACAATGGCACCCGCACCAATTATCTATCTGCACCAATTTGGAATTTGCCTGAAGTGCTGATGGAGTATGACAATGCAGGAAATATCAAAGCAGATTACACCCAAGGGATTGGCGTGGTCCGATCGCGCCGGGATAACCGGGAAGTGTATCACCATACCGATGGTTTAGGTTCGACGATCGCCTTGACCGATACTGTCGGGTTAGTGACCGATCGGTATACTTACGATGCCTATGGTGGAACTGTGGACCATCAAGGGACATTTGGGAATTCATTCCAATTTGCGGGAGAGCAGCGGGATAGTAGTACGGGATTAGATTATCTACGGGCACGATATTACGATTCGAGTTTAGGACGATTTGTGTCGGCAGATCCGTTCTCTGGGTTTATGAATGATCCGATGAGTTTGCATAATTATCAATATGCACATGCGAATCCGACGAGGTATACCGATCCAACGGGTTACATGAGTTTAGGAGAATTATCTGTTGTCACCGCGATCATAGGAAGTATTGGTCTATCTGCGGCTTATGTGGGTCAAAAATATGTGTTGAATGGTGGATTGAGTAGTGATGATGTGTTGACTATGAGTGATGCCTGGTTCGCAGGATTTGCCCATGGTGCGACGGGTGGATTCTATTCGGAAGCTCGTAGATTGGGTGGACCTGAGATTAGAAATGATGATGATGGAGCATTCCTCTGGCGAATGGGCGTTATTACTGGAGTAGCCGCATCTTTTGGTGTTGGACTAAAACTACCGAGCTTAACGACTGCTCAGATGGGAAGTTGGGGTAAATGGGTTGCCTTGGGTTGGGGTGCCGTAGCCGCAAATGGGATGAAGCAAGGTTTAGATGGCTTGACGGATGGGAAGTGGGAATGGACTGATGCAGTTAACCTTTTATCACTCATTCCCTTGGCACAACCGATTAGAGGAGGGGCTAGCACTTCGATCGGGACCATGCGTCAAGCGAATCGTGCAAATGCTGGAGGAGGTGCAGATGATGCAATGAGAGCCTCTAAGAATGTTCAAACTAAATTACAGTCAAATGGTGGGTGTTTTGTTGCTGGAACCGAAATTCTGACGACCGAGGGGATTAAAAATATTGAAGATATCCGAGCCGGGGATTGGGTGATCGCCGATGACCCGACGACACCCGGTCAGATTGAATCCCATCAGGTACTCGTTGCCTACGATCGTCAATCTACTACTCTGATTGACATTTATGTCGATGGGGAAATCATTTCTGCCACCGGGGATCATCCGATTTGGGTTGTTGATAAGGGCTGGGTAGATCCGAAAGATCTCCAAGTGGGCGATAAACTTCAGACAAAAGATGGGCATGTTGTTGATGTTGACAAACTAGAGAAGCGAGAAGGTGATTTCAAGGTCTATAACTTCCGAGTAGAGGATATGCCCACCTACTTTGTCTCAAATTTGGGTATACTTGTGCATAATAATGTTAATTGTGATGAGGCTTTTGTAAAAAACATCCTGAATAACCCAACATCTTTGTGGGGTAAAACGCCTGAAGAAGTGATAGAAATATTTAAAAAAGCAGGGTATGATGCAGTTCCAGAAGCTCCAAAACCAGGTACATCAGGGCTTGCTCAACCAGTTAAAGTAACAGGAG
The DNA here is from genome assembly GCA_013298165.1 of Synechococcales cyanobacterium bin31.maxbin.ball.101. Lineage (GTDB taxonomy): Bacteria > Cyanobacteriota > Cyanobacteriia > Leptolyngbyales > Leptolyngbyaceae > JAAFJU01. The sequence continues at coordinate 44,658 of JAAFJU010000008.1, forward strand.
TTAAAGATCATGGAATTGATAAAATACAAATGCATCCAGGAGGTCCGGAAAGTTTACATAAAGGACCCTATATTAAGATATCTAGTCCATCTCAAGGAAAGATAAAAGTTGTTGATGGAAGTACCTACAAACCAACTGTGGGTGATAAGTCTAAAATAATTGACATCAATGGGTAACATGATATGAATCGAATCATCAAAGTTGATCGAGTAAATACATTAGAAGAAGCAGTTATGCTTCAAGATCTTGGAGTAAATATTATTGGCATTTATTTTGGGAAAGATATAAGATTTAATGATGATAGAGAAATGACAAAGAATTTATTGATTGATATAAAAAATAAATTAAAACCAGCAACAGAAATTTGTTGTCAGATTACATCAGATTACAAAGGTAATATATTTGAAATAGCTGATTTGTGTAGCTATCTTCAAATTCTTGATTTTGATTTTGACTATCTTTCAGAAAATATCTTTCAAAACAAGTTAAAAGATAAGATTATCTATTCCATTACATCAATATCATATGACGATGAAATATCCTATGTTCTCAGTTCAATACAAGATAAGAGCCAGTTAAGTCCTTCATTTATCCATGCTGATTTATTAGCTAGTATGGATAAGTCATGGAATTTCCTTAAAGAAGAATGTCCTAAATATCCAGATCTTCTTCAGATAGAAGATGTTAATAACTTCTCCAATCAATATCCATTAATCATTGGTATCGATTCAAATCTAGATAACATCTGTGAATGTATAGCTATGATGCCAAATATTCGCGGATTTAACTTTGCGCTTGCAAATGTAGAACCAAATAATAATGATGTCCATCATGTAGAATACAAAAAATTGTGTGAATTATTGAGATTAATTAAGAAATAATTCTAAATCATAAATCGCAGCTAACTTTCTCGATTGTTACCATTATTGAGGAAATATCTTACTAGAACTATAGCGGTCCGACATAATTCGTGAGAATCAGATCATTGCCTGGAGAGCTGTTTAAAGAAAAGTGGGTAACAACTTAAAGCGGGAGACTTTCTCCGCTCTGGGAACCTGAAGCCCCTGTGGGCTGGAACTCCTTCTGCGTCGAATGTCCCAGCTTAAGTTGTTACCCCTGTTCAAAGAAAAGTATTTTTCCGAATGAGACCGGATTGTTATACTTGTACTAATAATGTGTAAGTAATAGCAGTATTGAAATTAGAAATTACTGGACTCCATTTAATTCTCTATTTGTAAATAGGTATCTCATTTCAGATGTAGAGGAATAGTCCGATCGCGTCGGGATAATCGCGAAGTGTATCACCATACCGATGGCTTAGGTTCGACGATCGCCTTGACCGATACCGTGGGGTTAGTGACCGATCGGTATACCTATGATGCCTATGGTGGAACGGTAGACCATCAGGGAACATTTGGGAATTCGTTCCAGTTTGCGGGAGAACAACGGGATAGTAGTACGGGGTTAGATTATCTACGGGCACGGTATTACGATTCGAGTTTAGGACGATTTGTGTCGGCAGATCCGTTCTCTGGGTTTATGAATGACCCGATGAGTTTGCATAATTATCAATATGCGAATAGTAATCCAACTCGTTATACCGATCCGAGCGGCTATTTCCCAAATATGGCTGAAATAGGTGCTGCCCTGACGATCGCCTCTCAACTCGCTTTAATGGGCAGTGTGACCTTTGGGACGGGATATATTATCGGCGGTGCGATCGCTGGAGCGGATATCAGCGAAATGATTGGCAATTTCGGAACCGGGTTTGCCAATGGGATGTCGGGCGGAATGATTACAGATGTGTATGAACTGGGAACGGGAAAGAAAGTGGTTCCCAGACATGGTGCATTACACAATGCGGGAATGGTAGCAGGTGTCGCAGCCTCGATTTTGACAGGTGCAAAATTCGTGACCTGGGCCATGACCGCAGCAGGACCATTAAAAGTCATTGGTACGGTGGGTGCAGGCTTCGATGCACTATCTCAAGGTTATAGCTATGGACTGACAACGCGAAATGTTTATGGTGCTGCGCAGGATGGCTGGCAATGGGAAGATAACATTAACTTACTGGGGTATATTCCGCTGGCGATGAATGGCGCGAGTCGGTTCATTGCGGGTGCAAAAGCGGCTAAAAATCCAAAAGCAGCCAACGTCGATGCGAGTGCTCAACATCTGGGCGAGACGAATATCAAAGCAGGCACAGGTTGCTTTGTTGCAGGCACCGAGATTCTGACGACGGAGGGCATCAAAAATATTGAAGACATCCGTGCTGGGGATTGGGTGATCGCCGATGACCCGACGACACTGGGTGAAATCGAGAAACGCCAGGTCATTACAGCCTATGAACGGGAAGCTACGAAACTGATTGACATTTACGTGGATGGGGAAGTCATCTCTGCCACCGAGGAGCATCCGTTCTGGGTGGTCGATAAGGGCTGGGTGGAACCGAAAGATCTGCAAGTGGGCGACAAACTTCAGACAGAAGATGGACGTGTGGTTGATGTTGATAAGGTAGAGAATAGAGAAGGTGACTTCAAGGTTTATAACTTTAGTGTCGAGGGAATCCCTACGTACTTTGTTTCAGAACTGAAAATTTTGGTTCATAATAATAACTGGGGTTGTTATCTTAGAAAGCTAAAAGGAGATCCACCAGAAGGAATGCCGGATCCTCACGCTCATCACATTTTGTATAAAAAAGGGAGAGGATCTGCACAGCAAGAACTTGTTCAAGAAGGTCAACAAATATTAAGAGAAGCTGGAATCGATCCTATTATGGGGCCTGAAAATCTGGGTTTGTAAAGCATTTTGTGTCAAAGGTCATAATTTAGTTAGGCATTCGCCCTTCAAATTCAATTGCAAAGCGATTGAGTGCGCTTTTCCAGTCTCGAATGGGCATCGTCCATTTTTGGGAAATATTCTGTAAAGCAAGGAAGATTACTTTCATCGCCGATTCATCCGTTGGGAAAGTTCGATGATTTCGAAGGACTTTTCGCAGGGTCATATTCATCGATTCAATGGCATTGGTGGTGTAGATCGCTTTCCGAATATCGTGGGGGAAGGCAAAGAAGGGAATCACTCGTTGCCAGTGATTCAGCCAAGATTTACTGATAGTCGGATATTGTTTATCCCAGGTTTGAGCAAATTTAAGCAGTTCTTGCTCTGCTTCTGGTTCAGTCATCGCGCCATAGACTTTTTTCAAGTCGCTGGCGACCGCTTTTCGGTCTTTATAAGAGACATAAGACAGCGAATTCCTCACCATATGGACGATACAGAGCTGAACCTGTGTCCTAGGAAACACCGTTTCAATGGCATCAGGGAACCCCGTCAAACCGTCACAGCAGGCGATAAAGATGTCCTCAACCCCACGATTCTTCAATTCTGTCAGCACGGTTAACCAGAATTTAGACGACTCATTTTGGGTCATCCAAATTCCCAGCAGTTCCTTTTGACCCGATAAGTTCACGCCCAGCGCTAGGTGGACGGCTTTGTTCATCACGCGCCCCTCATGACGAATCTTCAGCACTAACGCATCTAAATAGACGATGGGGTAAATTGGGTTGAGCGGACGATTTTGCCAAGCAACTAAGTCTGCTTCGACCGCTTGAGTCACTTGACTGACTAGACCCGCTGAAACCTCCACACCGTACAGATCTTTGAGAGTGGATTCAATATCCCGAGTACTCATCCCTCGACCATATAGGGCAATGATTTTGTCGTCAAATCCGGTAAATCGGGTCTGATGTTTTGGGATTAGTTGCGGCTCAAATTCGCCGTGGCGGTCCCGGGGGATTTGAATCCCGATTTCTCCAAATTCTCCTTTGATGGTCTTTTTACTCGTTCCATTGCGTCGATTTTTTCCTCCTTTTTGCACCCCCTCCTCTGATGGCGACTTTTCCTCCGAGACTGGCTCAGGTTCGCGATCGGGATTGCTCGACCCAAGGTGAACGGTCATTTCTGTATTCAAGCATCGCTCCACGATCGCCTTTGTCAGTTGTTTGAGAATTCCAGTCTCACCCATCAAATCCTGCGGATTTGTATAGTCCTTGAGCAATTCATCTAAAAGTTCTGGATTGATGTTCAGCATGATTTTAGGTCTTGGGTTGATTAGTTCATTAGATCTCATCTTTCAACCTTTGACACAATCTATTTTACAATCCCGAAAATCTAACTTGGGCACCCAATAGAATTCCTGGTCAGCATAGTACTCAAGATGCACAAGATATAGTGGATGCTCTCAAAGCTGTAAAATCGTTTGGTGGAGGACGAGATGAAATGGCGAGAGTTCTTGAACAATTTGGACAACGAGCAGCTCAAAGGAGATAGTTTGATGGATACTAATACATTGACACAAAATTTTGTGCGAGCTATTAAAAATAGCAATCTTCAAGACTTAAAAAGTCTCATAGAATCTTTCCCTTCTCAAATTGAAGTAGTGACAGTATTCGGCACTTGGCTCCATGTAGCCACAAGTTTCAATGCTGATATTGATATTATTAAATATCTTGTTAAAAATGGGATAGATGTCAATCAAAAAGGAGGTATTTTGGGAGGTAGTGCTTTGAATATTGCTGCATCAAATGGAATGCTTGATGTAGTAAATTACCTTCTTGAATGTGGTGCTAAGTTTGATTTATCTGAGCCTGAAAAGAATCCATTATTCAGTGCAATTTATGGAGGTCATTCAGAAATTGTAAAACTTTTTATTTCTCATAAGGTAGATATTTTGGTAAAGTACTCAGGAAATCATATGAATGAAATGGATGCGTTAGCTTTTGCCAGAGAACGGGGGAAAATTGAAATAGTAGATATAATTCTGGATGCACTTAATTAATTAAAAAATTTGTAATGACAAATTCTATTAACTTAAATTAAATTAAGGGTATTGAGGAATTATAGGTGATCGCCTTTGCACTATTGCGATCGGCTTTACTCAGATTCTTCTTGGATCTGTTGGAGTTAGGCGATCGAGAGTCCTGTGAAACGAGCGATCGTTTTTCTGAGGAGGAAAGCGCTCGGCTGCTTGGGAATGGGACGATCGCTCCTGCGTTTTCTGGGGACGATCGCTTGAGCGATCGTTAGTTCAGTTGAAGTTACAGAGATTGGATTTGAGCGATCCAGAGTCCAGTGATTTCGGCGATCGCTTTTCTTAGTGAGTGGATCGATCGTCTGTTTAGGAATGGCGGCGATCGCTCTTTCAGTGCTGCGATCGTCTTTACTGGAATTCGGTTTGGATTTGCTGGAGTTGGGCAATTGTGAGTCCAGTTGTCCGATCGATCGCTTTACTTTTGGCTTTGAGTGATCGCCCATCTGGCATTGAAAACGATCGCCCTAACCCCAAATTCATCCCAGCTTGCATATCCTGAAGTTGAGCCACAGTCAGTCCTGTTGCCTGATCGATCGCCTCGATCGGACTTCCCAGTCGCCAGCGGTTGAAGGCGATCGGCTGTTTGGGGATGAGCAATGTTCTTGGAGGATGACGATCGGATAGGCTCAACCGATCGTCACCACATCCCCTTTGAAAATTATCCCTGGCACGATCGCCTTGGCATAGACCCCGAAATGTCGTCCAAATCGTCGGGTTATATTGCGATCGTTGGCGAAGCCTCTCATTCTGAGAATCGCCTGCAAGACTTTGGGACGGAAGCGTCGGGTATCGATTGTTGCCATGGGGCATCGCTGTTGGAGCGATCGTAAAGCTGCCGTCGTGATGAGGTGAATCGGTCCTGCATCCAGATGTGAAATTTGTTCTTCTACCGATAAAGTAACGGATTGCCCTAACGTTTTAGAAAGCATTCTATGAATGTCTGGATGGTTTCTCAGGATTCGCTGTCCATTGCCGAACTTGCCCTGTCGATCGCGAATGGCGAAGATTCGATCGCCTTTGATGCCCCGATCGTTCACTTCTAGCGATAAGCAAGATTCCCCCAACATGGATTTGACAGGATAGCGCCAGAGATTTAAAACTCGACCCAGGGTTGGCGGATTAGTGTTCATCTTGGGGTTGGGCAGGGGAAGCCGATCGGTTATCAGAATTTTGAGAGTTCAAAAATTTCGTGTGGGATTATCACGATCGTGCGATCGGTTCAATGGGCAAGTCTTGATCAATCTCAACGATCGTCATGAGTATGATGATGCTTTTCTTTTAGACCTATCCATAATTCTTTTTGCGCCGCTTAAATTGACGCGCATCGTAATCACTTCTTTGCTTGCCCCATAAAATTGACTGGCTTTTTCCAAGCTCATTCCAGTCTTAACGATGTGAAAAGCAGCATCTTTTGGGACAAGGAGTACTGGGCCAAGCCAATTTGCCTCATCTTCATCCTGAGCATTGAACTTACGATGTCCATATTGGTCAAATATAGGTGTTGGAGAATGCCCGAGAATACCATGACTTAGTTCATGAGCAATATTTGCGGCTTGTCGATTGGGGTGATGCGAATCATTATGAATGACCAGTCGTCTATAGTGGTCAAAGACTGTGACGGCTGAAAAAATGTTCTGTTCTGTTTCTGTGCAATATATGACCTCATCAGGAATTGTATCCCTATAAAATGAGAGTGGCTTTATTGGAATGTCCAGCAGCTCGGCCAATTTCCATGGACAGAGTGGATGGTGCGGAGCAAGCCCCAACTCTTTTCTAAATTCCTTGGCATAATCTTCGGCTTCAGTTTTGAAACCTCGGCGATAGTTCGTGGCCATTAATTTGCTCGATCCTGTCTTAGACTTTCATATCCTGCTTTAACGATCGCTTCTAGTGCCGCCGCGCCTTCTGGAGTGAGATTGCGATCGGCTCTTAAGTAAGCGGTGATTTGAGTCAGTGGGTCTGACTGCGTTTGTGGTTCTTGCCCGCCTTTCACAAAATCCTCAGCTTGTAACCCAGACCAATTTAATAGTCCAGCCAAGCTATCGACATCAGGTCTTCTGCCTTGTGCCATGCGAGTCAGCGTAGAGGCACTGACCCCTGATTTTGAGGCAACTTGCTTCCAGGTCAGACGTTGGGACTGACGCTGACTATCCAAGGCTGCATAGAAAGACTCCATATCGAATTCAACTTTTGCCATCTCCCCTCCGAATTGCTCTCTTGCAATTTTAATCCACATGTGCAATTCTGTACAGAGTTGCTAGATAGCAACTGAATTTCAACTTTGAAACCGATAACGGTAACTGTCTTATGATTTCGCAATCTGAACAAGTAAAAATCGACCAAATCGCCTTTGTGGTCGATGATCCAGTCATCACTGGTCAACAGCTTCTAGATCTCGCCAATAAGCGACCAGCCGACCAGTACCTTATTTATCAGGTGCTCCAGACTGGACAAATGGAAGGGATTCGCCCTGATGAGACGATCGACTTACGCAAACCAGGAATTGAAAAATTCCTAACGTTTGCCAGCGATCGTGCCTTCTTCTTTACCGTGGATGGTCGAAAATTTGAGTGGGCAGCATCGGTGATCAGTGGTCGTCAGCTCAAGGATTTAGCTAAAGTACCCGACCCACTAACCTATGAAGTCTGGCAAGAAGTTCGCGGAGCAGACGATCGTGCCATTGGCGATCGGGACTTCGTGAGTTTGGATCTACCTGGCACTGAGCGGTTCTTTACAGGTAAGAAGACCACCACGGAGGGTTAAGTCATGACATTTCTTCCTGAACGCGATCGGCAATACTTGTGCGATCGAGGTTTGAATTGGGGAGAAGTGGTGGATGGTGCTCAGAAGGGTGTCATCCTACAAAACTTCTACCTCCCTGTGGGACGATTTAATGTTCCAACCGCCAACATCTTAATTATCCTGCCGTCAGGCTATCCAGATGTTCCACCCAATATGTTTTACTTGATGCCTTGGCTGAAGCTGATGCCCAGTGGTAAAGCTCCCGCAGCGACTGAAGCGAGTTTTCTGTTTCAGGCTCAATCCTGGCAGCGTTGGTCTCGTCATAATAATGAATGGCGACCGGGTCAAGATGGAATATGGACGATGCTAAAACGGGTCGAACATGCGCTGGCGGTGGCGGTATGAGTTGTCGATTAGTCCTTCAAGACCTTCATGCCCAGCATTTTCAAGAGTTCCTGTTACCGGAATCAGGACATGAACGATCGGCTTACCTTCTGTTTAGCCAGGTCAACATTAAAGCTGATCCATGGACAGGTCAGCCGTCGCAACGATTTCTCTCCTATGAAGTCGTCCCTGTAGATGAAGGTGAGGTCGTTTCCAGTTCCGCGCAACACATCACTTGGGCAACACAGTCCTTTGTGAATGTGTTGAAGCGGGCGCATGATAAGGGTTTGGTAGTTGCACTCGTTCATAATCATCCTGGTGGACTGGCTGAGTTTTCTGAGCAGGACGATCGCAATGAAGCTGATCTGATGCAGTTAGCTCAAAATCGGAATGGTCCCGAGGTCTCCCTGCTGAGTTTAGTCCTCATGCCCAATCAACGCTGGATTGGACGACTCTGGGAAAATCTGACTGATGTGCGACCACTTGATTTAATTCAGGTGGTGGGCGATCGCATCAGCCTTCACTATCCCGATCGGGGTCAAGGTCAACCTTCAGCTATCCTTAATCGCCAAGCATTAGCGTTTGGGGATGTCTTAAATCAGGACTTGGCTCAATTGCGCGTGGGGATTGTCGGGGTCGGGGGTACAGGTAGTGCTGTGGCAATGCTGGCAGCACGACTGGGAATCCGTAAGTTTGTCCTCTTCGATCAAGATGTGGTCGAAGCAACCAATCTCAATCGTTTACATGGGGCAACTTTGGAAGATGCTGAATGCGCTCATCCTAAGGTTGAGGTCGTCGCCCGATTGATGGAAGCACTAGGATTGGGGATAGACGTGCAGACGCAGCAAAAATGGGTGAACGATCGTGATTGCCGGGATGCATTGCGTTCCTGCGATGTTGTATTTGGTTGTACCGATGACCATGCAGGTCGGCTAGTCCTCAATCGCTATGCCTACTATTACGCGACACCTGTGATTGATTTGGGGCTGGCGATCGAAGTCTCGAATGCTGAAATACCCGAAATTCAGGCATTGGACGGACGGGTGACGGTATTACAACCAGGGTATCCCTGTCTTCTGTGTCGGGACGTGATTAATCCAACGATCGCCCGTGACGAACTGCTGAAGCAACAACATCCTGAACAGTACGAGAGTCGAAAGGCGGAAGCTTATGTCCAGGGTGAGGGAAATCCTAGCCCTTCTGTTGTCCTGTTCACGACGGATGTCGCGAATATGGCCCTTCAGGAATTAGTGCATCGCCTTCAGGGGTTTCGTGGCCGGGAATCTCTGACCAAGCAGCGTGTCCGGAAATTCAAACTAATGAACGATCGATCGCAGGGTCGTGAGTCCAAAGCTTATTGCTCAGTTTGTGGATGTTCTGACCACTGGGCAATGGGAGATACGGACCCTTTTCTTGGACTATTGGAGTAAATTATGAGATTCAGCAGTTGGATGCGGCAACTGCTGGTCTGGATGCGCCGTATTCGTCAACCTGATTTTGTGGTGAAGCGAGTAGCGGTGCATCCGGCACCAGAAGCGGTTAAGCCTGGAGTGATGGTCGTGGTGGGCGATCGGCAACGGCAAAAGTGGGCTTGTTTTCAGTGTCCTGGAGGCTGTGGTGAGGTGATTAAGCTATCGCTGAATGCGAAGCAGAGTCCTTGCTGGTCGGTAGAAGTTGATGAATTAGATTGCCCTACGATCTCACCTTCGATCAGGCAACTGAATTGCTGCGGCTGTCATTTTTGGATTCGGCGGGGTCAGGTCACATGGTGTGACGATTAAAGAATGAGATAGGGTTTACCATTTTACGCATGTTTAAGGCTTGTTTGGTGGGGGTTATTCGATCGGCGCTTTCGTGTGATGCCGTGATATGCAAACGGTTGCATGGAGAGACGTTGTAACTATCAAGGATCTGTACTTCGCCCCATAGTCCCTTCCTTTGCTCATTGTTGAATCAACCAATGCGTCTATGTAACGTAATGTGTCTAGTGAGATTCAAATGGCTCAGAAAAGGGCACTCCATACTATATAAAGACTTAGTAGACTTTTTTCATTCTTGACCATAGACTAAATCCCTACTCAAAATGACTTTCGAACCTACAAACATAATCAGTACAATTTTTGGCTTTAATATTGCCCCCTGAGACAGAATATGTCAATATCACCTTCCCCGCCTAGAGTCTTCATTAGCTATAGTCATGATTCAGAAGAGCAGATGGATCAAGTCCTTAGTCTAGCTAATCGATTACGAGCAGAGGGTATCGACTGTAGTATTGATCAATACGAGCAATCGCCAGCAAAAGGTTGGCACCGCTGGATGATGGATGAGATAGAAGTCGCAGATTTTGTATTAATGATCTTTACTGCGAAATACACCCGACATTTTTGGTCAAAAGAAGAAGATGTTATGGCTATGGGTGTAGCTTGGCAAGGTGCCATTATAACTCAAGATCTTTATGCTCAGCATGGAAAGAACTCAAAATATATTCCAATTCTTTTTTCATTAGAGAATACGGATGCAATTCCCAAAATTCTTCGCAGTACATCTAGATATGACTTGAGAAATTCAAATGGATATGAACAACTTTATCGACGCTTAACAAATCAGCCTAAAAATATTAAACCAGAATTGGGTAAACTTCAAAAGCTACCTGCTAATGAACGTCAACATTTTTTCAATCTTACTTTGGAAAAAATTGACATAAAGGAAAAAGAGAAATGTAATTTACCACGAGGAAGATACAATAATTTTATTGGAAGAAAGAAGGAAATACGGGAACTTCTGGATCGCATATCACCTAATTATCGGCAACATATAAATGTTGTGAGAGGTATTGGTGGAGTTGGTAAAACTTCTCTGGTTATAGAAGTAGCCAGTCAGTGCTGGCAGGCTAAAAAAGATGGGCGTATAGATGATTGTATTCCTGTCTTTGATGCAATTATTTTTACTTCTTCTAAAGCAGCCGATTTAGTCAATACTCAAATCGTTAATCGTCCTGAAAAGGAACCTATGTTAACTGATATATTTCGTATAATTTCTGATGTTCTTAATGAGCCTACTATTACTCAAGTTGAAGCAGAAGAGCAGCCAAAAAAAGTAAATGAAATACTTTCAAAGCAATCGACATTATTGATAGTTGATAATATGGAAACTCTTTTGGAAGAAGAAAAGAATATAATACTTGCTTTCTTGAATAATGTTCCAGTACCAACTCAAGTTATTATCACAACAAGGAACTTCTTGGGGTTTGATGGAGTTGTTATTGAAAGCTTAAATAAATCAGAAAGTTTTGATCTGATGGATAGTCAAGCGAAAATAAAAAATATTGGTTCTGTCAGTAATGCATGGAAAAAAGATGTTTATAAACGTTTTGGAGGTATTCCAATTGCCTTAATTTATGCGATTGGAAAAAGAGCGGCAGGATACCAATTCGCAGATATCATAGATTCTAAAAGAGTTCTTACTAAGGATTTAGGAGAGTTTTGTTTTGAAAGTTCAGTCGCACTTATTAGAGAGACTGATGCATATAAATTGTTCATGGCAACACCATTTTTCACAGGAACATTTTGTTGTGACGCCTTAATTAAGGTTGCGGGTTTGATTGATGGAAAAAATCTAACAGATGCATTTGCAAAACTTCAACAACTTTCTCTTATTACAGAAGAAAGGAAAGGACGATATAGTATTTTGTCGATTACTCGTGAATATGCAATGTTAGAACTAGAAACAGATTTAAATATAGAATTCAAGCGTGAGGCACGAGAACGCTGGTTTAATTGGTATTTAGAGTTTACTCAATTGTATGGTGGTCAAGATTGGGAAGGTTGGAGAGCTAAGTATGATCGCTTAGAAGAAGAATGGGAAAATATTCAATCTGTTTTATATTGGTATGCAGAAAAATCGAAGTGGAATAAAGTTCTTCAACTTTGGGAGAAGATTGATAATTATGCAGACCTCAGTGGATATTGGCAAGATCGCCGTTACTGGTGGGCACTTTTAGGAAAAAATCATGGTAGTGCAATAACGAGAGTCAAGGCATTTTCTGAGAAAGGATTTATATTAACCTTAATGGGTAACTATGAAGAGGCAGAAGAATACTTGAATAAAGCCTGGGACATCCATGAGGAAGTTGATGCGGTCGTTCAATCTACTGTAGCGAATCATTTATCAATACTATCAAAATGCAAAAAAGACTATCCTCAAGCACACAAATGGCTTGATAGCGAAGCAGAATTACTGGCAGAATGCCCCTCTGAAACCAAGAAAAAACCTCGATATCAAGTTAGAAATTTGTACTATCGTGCTGAAATACATTATTTAGAAGGTGAGAAAAGCATAGCAAAACTTGAGTTTGAGCAAGTTATTGAATTGAGTAGAAAAATAGGCTGGCAAAGATTTAAAAATTATGCAAAAAATAATTTAGCAGAAATATACATTGAACAGGGTGATTTGGGCGCAGCGGAAACAATGATTAAAGCAGGATTGTCATCTGCAATCCAAGCAAGAGAAAAACGCAGAGTGGCACTCTATTATGCAAGTTATGCTCAATTATGTTATCAGCAGGCTCAAAAAGTTAAAAAAGGTGAATTGCAGGAAAAATCTAAGCCATGCATTGAGATGGCGCGTGAGTTTTCAATTAAAGCAATAGAAGTTTTTTCCAAAGAATTTATGGCAGATGAAATTAATTTAATTAATACATTAATTGAACGGATAAATGAATATTAAGTATGTTTAATGTTAATGACAGACGCTAGATATGACGCCGATTCTTTGTCTGGTTGGGGTGCTTGGATATAGACAAACGGAGGTTGCAAGTGGGGTCGCTCAGGTGGCGATCGACCAATCAATTTTTGATGATGTAGCTTGGGTAGCAATTTGGGAGAGTGAGTTGTCACAGACGTCTTGACCGGATGAGCTTGACCGGATTGCTGAATGGAAATATAGAGTTTGATGATGTCACAGTTTGCCAAGATGAATTCTGACCTGAAGATTCCCAGAAGAGCGGGCGAGTCTATTTGTAGATTTAGGACAGTTTCAAGCGCGATGTCTCTCTGAGTCTGTCGATCGCCATCCATTCTTCGGTCGGTTGCTGAAAATCTGGGATGATGCAAGGGAGGAGCTTTGGGCGTGGGTCTGGTACAGGCGATCGGTTGCTATGGGTTATTCCTGGGGGGAGAATTCATGACTAAAATGGCAGGACGGTACGTTTCAAAACGGGTAAGTTGATCGCTAGCAGAGAATTTTAACAAGGTTTATAGATTTAAGCCGCCCCAATCATTTGTAAAAAAAGCTATAACAGATAAGAAATTTCACCGAGAAATTATGTATGACGGATCCTGTAGCCATTACGTTGACTGCCAGTGCGATCGCCACCCTTGCTTTTCAAGAAGTCATCAAGTCCAGTGTCGCTGATCTAACTAAGAGATTTACGGGTGTAGCGATCGCCAAAATGAAAGACTTACGGGATTTGATTTGGTCTAAACTTCGCGGTAATGCCGACGCTGAGAATGCTTTAGAAAGTGCTCAAAACGGTTCTGAGGAAGATATTGCAGATGTGGCGACTTATCTCAAAGCTGCGATGAAAAATGATCTGCAATTTGCATCTCAGGTGCAGACAATGGCTCAAGAAATCAATGCTGGCAAACTCATCGACCAAAGCAACATGACGATGAATGTCTACGATCAGGCAAAAGGCTGGCAGACGAAAGTTGAAGGGGGCACTGCCTATATCGGCGAAATTCATCAGCACGGTACTGTTCCCACTCCCGATCAAAAGTAAAAGCCCATGACAGATTTAGTTCAACAACTTAGCCAATTGATTGCGGAAAACCTACAAGCTGCTCCCACTGCCACCGTTGACCAACTGGTTGAGCGCCTGAAAACAGACGATCGTATCATCCAAATCAACACTGGAAATGCCATGGCGTTTCAGACTGTCGTTGAAGGCGGCACTGCGAATGTCGGCATTCATCTGCATGATTTTGATGATGAGAAGCTAAATAGGGTTCTGAAAGCCTTCTGGCAGTCGCTCCAGCCTTCTGGGGTGCCAAATAATGTTCCCCACAGTGGCGTTGCGAAGTTCATTGGGCGCGAGCCAGAGCTAGAAAGGCTCCATACCCAGTTGCAACAGGATAGCCTGGTTGCGATCTCGGCGGTTGAGGGCATGGGCGGTGTGGGCAAGACCGAACTGGCGATTCAGTACACCCAGCGATACGCCGATGTTTACCCAGGCGGGATTGCTTGGTTGTTTGCCAGGGAATTCAACATGAGTGCCCAGGTGGTGGGGTTTGCCCAGTCCCAACTGAACTTGAAGATTCCCGAAGGATTGGAACTTCCCGACCAGGTTGCCTTTTGCTGGCGCAATTGGCGAGAAGGGGAAGTGCTGCTGGTCTTGGATGATGTGGTCAACTATAGCCGGGATGTAGAACCCTACCTACCACCGCCTGCATCCAATCGTTTCAAGGTAGTGATGACCACCCGGCTCACCTTTGGCCCCCCAATCCAATCCCTGTCTCTGGATGTGTTGTCTCCAGAACAGTCCCTTGAACTGTTGACTGTGCTGATTGGGGAAGCGCGGGTGCAACCGGAACTGGAGATTGCCCAATCCCTCTGTGCCTGGTTGGAGCATTTGCCTTTGGGGATTGAGTTGGTCGGTCGCTATTTGCTCAAACGCACGGATCTATCCCTGGCGACGCTTCTGTTTCGGTTGCAAGAGAAAGCCAAGAAACGGCAGGCGATTAGGCATGATGCCTTGCAACGGGATGAGGCAACGGCAACATCGACGGCAAGGCGGGGAGCAGAGGCAGCGTTTGAGTTGAGTTGGGAGGAGTTGAATACACCTGGTCAGCATTTGGGTAAGTTGTTGAGCCTGTTTGCCCCAGCTCCAATTCCCTGGTATTTGGCAGAATCGGTGGAGCAAAAGTATTGTGAGAATTCAGAGGGGAGTCAAGAGTTTGATGTGGAGGTGTTTGAAAATGCCAGAGCTAGACTGCTGGATCTGCATTTGCTGCAACTATCCCAACAACAGGAGAAAATCTATCGTCTACACTCGCTAATCCGAGAGTTTTTTAGAAGTAAGCTGGAGGGTGAAGCTGATGAAACTTCAAATGTAACAGTCAGTTGAGGTGGAATGACTGAAGCAATCATTGTGTTAAGTAATGGGAAACGGCATAGCTGTTTCCTGTTATTTATTTACCATTTCTTTGTCAGTTCATTGATATTGAAATGAATTAATGTTAAAGGTATCTTGTATTCAGCTTAATTGAATTTCACTTTGATCTTAATCATGAAAATAACTCAATCCGTGAAAAAGCAAAATAGAATTAGTCCCAGACAAGAGTTATCTGCACTGAAAACTGCATTTGCTTTAACGATGCTTGAAGTAATCCAGCAAGTTCCTCAGGCAAAGGCAATAACGCAACAATTAGTTAAAGAATTTGAATCTACTATCCCGCATGTCATTGAAGTGACTTGCTCTCTTTCTGATTTTATTCCTAGTGACTACTTGAATGACATATATATCGGTTTAAGCAGACTATATTATGGACAAGGAGCATATCATCTAGTTACATACTGGCGAGAAGAAGGCGTAAAAGCTATTAAGTGTCGCCTCGGTTTAAATAGTCTTCAAACGGCTACTAGCCTTGATTACCTTGCATCTGCATACCGTATTGAGGGATTCTATGCAGATGCTGAGCTATTGTTTCTTCAGGCATTAGCAATATCTACAAAATTATTAGGAGAACATGCTTCTCAAGTTGCAGATCACCAGCATAACTTGGCAGGGCTGTACCGTACCTTAGGGCGTTTCAACGAATCTGAGAGCTATTTCACAAAGGCTTTAGAGACTCGCAAGAGACTTTTGGGAAATATTCATTCTGATATTGCTGATAGCCTCAATAGTATTGGTTTACTATATGTGGATCAAGAAAATTATGCATTAGCAGAAAATTATTTGACGCAAAGCTTAGAGATGTATAAATCTTTATATGGTAAAAAGCATCCGTATATATCAGCCAACCTTAACAACTTGGCAATGCTTTACGATGGACAGAAAAAATATGAAAAAGCAGAAGAGTTATATAAGCAAGCTTTAAGTATTGACCAAGAGCTGATGGGCAGCGATCATCCTGATTTGGCAACCACCTTTTATAACCTAGCGGATCTTTACCGAACCCAAAAGCGTTTTGATGAAGCAGAATCTTTTTGCCAGAAAGCTCTTGATATTGATGAAAAGTTGGGTAGTGAGCATCCATGTGTAGCGGATGATTTATATATACTTGCTCGAATTCACCATGACAGAGGGGCATACTCTCAAGCAAAATCTCTATACGACAGAGTGCTGTCCATTCGTAAAAATCGTCTTGGCGTAAATCATCCTCGTACAATCAAATGCATTGAAAGCCTTCGAGAACTAGGAGTAGCATGTTCTGAGCGCGCGAAGGATAAGAATAGGTGAACTATGCTGCTGATTAGCTATGAGTAATTTAAAATCTTCAGTTAATACAAAATAAAGGTCTAAGGTAGAGCGATTAAAGCGATCATGTAGTGAAGGCACTAGCCATTATCGAGAACCAATTTTGTATCGAGCATCCAAGTATGATAACAATTCAGAAAGATTTGGAGAATGTACGATCGCGCCAGAATTCAGCAAATTCAAAGGAACAAAGCCATGCAAGTGACTGAAGCAGAACAACTCAAACGGGCTTTTGCTTCATCACTGGCTAAGAAAGCTGAGCAAATTCCTGAAATTCTGAGCCTTAAACAAACAAAATCTCTGGCTTTCCTGATTCCCCATCTCGAAGAGGTTGCTAGACATGGAGTAGCATATCTCAGTGATGACGACCTAATTTGGCCATTTGTTGGTTTGAGCAGAACTTATGAAGCACAGGGACTATATTCTTTGGCAGAACCCTGGCGGCAGAAATGTTTTGATGTAGCCTCCGATCGCTTTGGAGAATTGAACATTCATGTGGCAGTTAGCTCAGGTAATCTTGCCAGCCTATATTTTTTGCTAGGAGATTACAGCAAAGCTGAACCTTTAATTTCTCAGGTCGTCCAATATTGGAAACGTTCAGTTGGTGAGAAACACCCCGTTTTTGCAACTAGCTTGAATAATTTGGCGAGTATTTATGAAAATCAAGGACGTTATGACGAAGCTGAAACCCTTTTTTCACAGGCTTTGAAGCTAAGGAAATGCATCCTCAGCGAAAATCACCCTGATATAGCAATCAGCTTAAACAACCTGGCAAATTTGTATTCATCCCAACAGCGCTACGACAAAGCCGAACCTTTACTTGTGGAAGCTCTAAAACGATTTAGGCTTGTTTTTGAAAATGAACACCCTCATGTAGCAATGAGTTTGGAGAATCTTGCGATCGTTTATCAAGGGCAAGGACGCTCTAGCAAGGCTGAACCGTTATTTCTTCAAGCTCTTGATCTGAGGGAGTGGTTACTTGGTACTGAACATCCTGACGTAGCCCTGAGCTTGAGTAATCTGGCAGCACTTTATGAAACCCAAAAGCGTTATGACGAGACTGAACCGCTGCTCCTGAGATCCCTTGACCTAAACAGAAGTATCCTTGGCAAGAAGCACCCTAATGTGGCAATCAGCCTGAATAACCTTGCAAAATTATACAAAAATCAAGGATACTTTGATAAGGCTGAGTTCTTGTATGCTGAGGCTTTAGAAATCAGGAAATGTTCACTGGGTGACACTCATCCTGATGTTGCCATAAGCCTCAATAATTTAGCAGGGCTATATGCAGAACAAAAGCGCTATCGTGAAGCAGAGTCATTATATTTGCAGGCTTTGAATATCAAGAAGCAAGTATTTGGTGATCTTCATCCCGCTGTGGCAAAGAGTCTCAATAACCTAGCTCAACTGTATGCAGATCAGGAATACTACGATAAAGCTGAACCTATTTTTCGACAAGCCTTAAAAATATTTGAAGCTCATTTTGGTGGTAATCACCCAGACACAGTAATGATTTACCAGAATCTTAAAGGGTTACAATTCAAAATAGTTGAAAAAGTTAATAAGCAAAGGAGGAGGAAAGTAAAAATGAGGAGCAACGGACGTGGTTTTGGAAATAAGCAAGAGTAAGAATTAAAGAATTAAATTTTGTCTGGCTTGTAGTTGGACTGTTTCGTAGCATTATCCAAAATATTTAAGGTGAGATCGCACCAGAATCAACTATATTCAGAGAAATTATGCAGTCACATGAAGCAGATCAACTGAGACAAGCATTTGCCTCAACACTGGTAGGTATAGCAACGCAAATACCTGACCCAGCAACTCGCCAGCAACTCGCGGCGGTCGCTCTGGCCATACCTCATGTAGAAGAGGTCGCAACAGCCTTTGTTGATTTTTTGAAAGATGATGATCTCATCTACCCCTTTATGGGCTTAGGCAGATTCTACAAGGAGCAGGGACTCTATAAATCTGCCGAGCCTTGGTACAATCGATGTTTAGAGATAACCATTGCGCGCTTTGGCACTGAGCATCTGACAGTTGCGATTAGTCTGAATGCATTGGCAGGTCTTTACTTCCTTCAGGGACATTATGGCGAGACAGAATCTTTCTATTTGAGGGCTTTGGAACTCAGTAAGCAGCTATTAGAAAACAATCATTTCATTGTAGTAACTATTCTCAATAGTCTGGGATATACTTATTATACCCAAGGGCGTTACAGAGATGCTAAATCCCTTTATTTACAGGCTTTAGAGCTTAGGGAACACGTTCCAGAAACAGAGCATTTTGATAGTGCCGACATACTGAATAATTTGGGATTGCTCTACGGAGACCAGGGGCAATACCAAGAGGCTGAATCCCTTTTCAATCAAGCAATAGAACTCGGTATACCCCTATTAGGGAAAGAGCATCCTAATATTGTCAAAAGTCTGAACAACTTAGCTACTCTGTATCATAAGCAAGGTTATTTTCAGAAGGCAAGACCTCTGTATTTAGAGACGTTCAACCTCAACCAACGCCTATTGGGAGATGAACATCCAGCGATGATCATCAGCCTGAATAATTTAGCAAATTTCTGTTGTGATCAAGGTAATTATATCGAAGCCGAATCACTGCTCTTAAAGGCTTTCAAGATTTCCCAAGTGATGCTTGGCGATAACCATCCTGACATGGCTACAATTTTGATCAGCTTGGGGGAAGTTTACTACAGGCAGGAACGTTACAGCGAATCGGAACCTTATTTGTTAAGAGCTGCTGAGATTGATAGAAAGTGTCTGGGCAATCAGCATCTTCATATCGCAGACGGTTTGAATAGTCTGGCAAATCTTTATAGGGCGCAACAGCGTTACCCTAAAGCAGAATCCCTTTACAGAGAAGCCCTGGAATTGAGAAGGCAGTTACTAGGAGAAAATCATCCTGGTGTGGCAACAATTCTGAATAACTTGGGTGGTCTATTTTATGAACAGGGTTTCTTGGCTGAAGCAGAACCCTTCTTTGTTCAAGCGTTGGATTTGTACAACCGAATTGGTGCAAACACCCATCTCAATAGGCTTGTCTGCCTCAATAACTTGGGTATGGTTTACCTGTCTCAAGATAGCTACACCGAAGCAGAACCCCTACTGACAGAGTCCCTAGAGAATGCCGATCGTAGATTAGGCTCAACCCATCCCGATACCGTGGCCTTTCGCAATAACCTGAATACCTTTCGCGATCGCATGGCTCAGAAATCGGCTCAACCCAGGGCTGGCGATCGTCCGAACCCCAACACAGACGAGTAATCATGAGACGAGATCAGCACCGATTTCCCTCTCACTCCAGACTTCCCGTGCCATCGACAGCTCATCAATGAGCACCCCCATACCATCCAGAGCCGACAGAGCTTGGAGGATTTGCAACAGATGCAAAAACAGTCACTGGAAACACAAAACAATATCGATCGGACATGATGCCTGCCCTACCCCGACAGAATTTTCATTAAATAGTGGCTAATTTCGCTGACAATTGGCACAATAGTCGAAGCCTCTCCTCCTAAAGTCGTATGCCCTGTGCCGTAATCCTAACTGCCCTGCCTGTGGAATACCTTGCTGTCCGCATCCATTTGACGGATCTGCGAGAGGAGATTCACCCCAAGGGGACTATCTATGAGCGGGGACAGTTCGCAGCGGCGGGTCAAGTCTGGGACGTGGGAATTGTCGAAATTGGGGCGGGAAATACTGGGGCGGCTTTGGAGGCAGAACGGGCGGTCGCGTATTTTAGTCCGGATGTTCTGCTTTTCGTTGGAGTAGCGGGTGGTATTAAAGATGTGGTGATCGGAGATGTCATTGCATCCACTAAAATTTATGGCTATGAATCGGGTAAGGCAGAGCAGCGATTCAAGCCCAGACCGGAAATTGGTTTGCCTGCTTACAGTTTGGAGCAGCGGGCCAGGGCTGAGGCGAGAAAAGGGGACTGGCTGCAACGGCTGACGACTGTGATTGAACCAATCCCGCGTGTCTTTGTAGCTCCGATCGCGGCAGGTGAGAAGGTGATTGCCTCGACGAAATCAGAAGTTTTTGAGTTTTTATGTGAGAACTACGGGGATGCAATCGCGGTGGAGATGGACGGGTTGGGGTTCCTAGAGGCGGCGCGGGCGAATCAACGGGTGGATGCGATGGTGATTCGGGGAATTTCTGACTTGATTGACGATAAGAAGAGCGCAGAAAAATCTGGTTCTCAGGAGATTGCCTCTCGTCATGCCAGTGCGTTTGCCTTTGCGATGTTAGCAAACTTGAAACTGTCGGACGAAGGGGGACGCGGGATTGTGGAGGAAGCACGCCAGGAGCGGATGGTTCAGAAAAATGTTGGCAATGCTAAGGGCTGGCAGACAGTGGTTCAGGGGGGAACTGCTTATATTGGTGAGATTCATATTCATGAAGGGACGGCGCAGAATCTACCGCCTGCTAATCCGCTAATTTTACCAACGTCCGCTCAGACGATGAATCTTGATTCGGGACCGCCCATGGTGTTTATCAGCTATAGCCACGATTCTCAGGAGCATAAGGATCGGGTTCTGGAACTGGCCGATCGGTTACGGGAAGATGGGATCGAATGCACGATCGACCAGTATGAAGAGTCACCTGCTGAAGGGTGGCAACGCTGGATGCTGAATCAGGTCGAGGAAGCTACCTTTGTCTTAGTGGTCTGTACGGAGCAGTACGATCGGCGTTTTCGAGGACGTGAGACGATTGGGAAAGGGAAAGGCGCTACCTGGGAAGGTGGTGTGATTATCCAGGAGCTTTATGATGACCAGGGACAGAATTCCAAATTTATTCCGATTACCTTAGCCCCAGAAGATACAAACTTTATTCCCAGCCCGCTCCGTGGTGCAACCAGCTATCGATTGAATACTGCTGACGGTTATGAGTTACTCTACCGTCGCCTAACGAATCAACCTAGAACCCGTAAGCCAGAATTAGGGAAGTTACGGACTTTGGCTCCCCGCGATCGCAAGCAGATGTTTCTGGAAACTTCTCTTCTTAACGTGCATAAATTCTTTGCTCTGGATGAGGCTTGGGTCGGTCGAGCCAACTTGATTGAGGATTTGACCTATCGGGTTCATAACTCTTGTCGGGTAATGATGTTAGTTGGAATTACAGGCATTGGTAAAACTGCTTTGGGTGAGCGTCTCGCCTTAGAGTTGGCAAACTGGTTTGATAATGATTGGAGTCGGTTTCATCAGGAAAATTTTGATGATGAGCAACAATTTCCTGATTTTGCTAGTGTTGCAGCACGGTGGCTGGAGAAGTGGGGAGAATTGATCACTTTGGAGGATCGCAAGGATCCACAACGACTATTGAAACGTTTGGTGTTCCATCTCTCTCAGAATCGCTATTTGGTACAGATGGATTCCTTGGAAAACATTTTGCAGGGTAATGAAGAAGAGGGCTGGAATGACTTTAAGGATAAATGGTGGATCTCGTTTTTTGAGAGTTATTTGAAAATCGAATCTTGTCAAAGCTGTATTATCTTGACTTCGCAAGATCTCCCTGGTCAGATTCAAGAAGTTGGTACACGATCGCAAAACTTCTGGTACTGTCAAATCTTGAGTGGCTTGGAGCCATCAGAGCGGTTAGACTTGTTTGAGAAAACGACACTAGATGTCAGCTCAAATTCATCGGGTAGATCTTATTTAGAACGAATTGGCAATGCCTATGAGGGACACCCTTTGGCACTTCGAGTCATTGCTGGAGAAATCAAGAGTAAGCCTTTTGAAGGAAATATTGTTGCTTATTGGAATAAGTATAGTAACGAAGTTGAGGAAGTTGAGAGGGCGATTGCTGAAGCTCAAAAAGGAAAATCAATTGGATCTGACGATAAGTGGAAACTTGATCGATTTACAAAGACATTGAGGAGAAATGTTCGATCTAGATTAAATAAAACTTTGAATAGATTAAAAGAAGAAGCGGAATGGGCATATCTTTTACTTTGTGAAACTTCTATCTACCGTTGTTCTGTGGTTGAAGATTTTTGGTTAAGTCATTTAGAAGATTGGAATCGTGATGAAGAAGAACGAAAATTATCGTTGGAAATATTACGAGATCGCTATCTAGTTGAGGAGACGATTGAAGATGATCAAATCTTGCTTAGACAGCATAATTTAATTCGTAGTGTTTCTCTAGAGCATCTGAAAAAATTTGACAAGTAAATAGTTTTTGGGATTAAATCAATATGATACCTGATGGAAAAGCTGTTCTTCAAGAGATTGAAATTAATTCTTCAATGCTCATTTCCGATCATCCATCCTATAAAAGATCTTGTTATAGAGCAATTATAAATTGGCTTACAAAAAATAGTCCAAAAAATATCAATCAAACAAATTTACAAAAAGTTCGTCCATTTCTGGAAGTTTTCTATCATTTAATTGATTTAGAAGAATGGAATAGAGCCAAAGTTTTGTTTAATATAAATTTTGGAGATTTGTCAGATGATAAATTTTATATTAAATTGGGAATCTGGGGGTATTACAATGAACAAATTGAAATTTGTCAACAAATTTTAGATAAAATCGATGATGATACTAAAAGTGTTTGTCTGAATACAATTGGTTCTGCCTTTGATTCTTTAGGTGAATATGAAAAGGCAATTCAATTTTATAAAGATGATTTAAGAATTCAGGAAAGTACAGAGGAAAAAGCAGGTAAAGGATTAACCCTTTGTAATCTAGGGTATGTTCATTTAAGATTAAACCAATATAACGAATCTTTGAACTTGTTTCAGCAAGGTTTGTTAATTGCTCAAAAGTATCGAGACATAAAGGGAGAAAGTATAATATTACATGCTCTTGGCAACCTTTATACAGCAACAGGTCAATATCAAAAGTCAATAGAATACCATGAAGAATCATTAAAAATTTCTAAGGAAATCAATGATGTTAGAGGGCAGGGAAGGTTATTAGGGGGTTTAGCTTCTAACTATAGGCATTTAAATCAATATGGAAAAGCTATTGAGCTTAATCAACAATATCTAGAAGTTGCTAGACAAGTTGAAGATATAGAAGCTGAGAGTATAGCATTAGGCAATTTAGATAATGTTTATGATAGCCTGGGTGATTATAGAAAAGCAGTTGAATTACATCAAAAACATTTAGAAATTGCACAGCAAACAAATAATTTATGGGAACAAGGAAATGCTTTTTCCAATTTGGGTCTTGCTCATTATTCCCTTGGCGACTTTCCATTAGCAATGAAAAACTTTAATAGTGCGCTAGCAATTTCAAAGAAAATTGGAGATTATGAAGGCAAAGGTAATATACTCGGTAATATTGGGTTGATTCATTATGATCAGGGTAGGTATGATGAGTCTTTAAAATGTCACAAAGAACATTTAAGAATATGCAAAGAGATTGGGAATTTACAAGGCGAGTCAAATGCGATTGGAAATATCAGCAATGTTTGTTATTTTATGGATAATTTTTTAGAGGCTATCGAATATGCTGAATTACATTTAAAATTATCGCAAGAGTTAGGTGATGATAGAGGAAAAGGTTCGGCATACCTGAATTTAGGCAACGCTTATGATTCATTAGGTAAAATTCAAGAAGCGATTGACTCGTACTCAAAGAGCCTAGAAATCTCCCGAAGAATTCAAGATCGACCAGGAGAAGGGAAAACTTTATGCAATTTGGGTATAACGGTGATTCAGCTTGAGAAGTATTCTGAAGCTCTAGAATACTTAGAGTCAGGTTTGCTCATTGTTCAAGATATTGGTGAACAGGCGATCGAGTCTTTAATCTTATATTCCATGGCAGAGGTTTATGAAAAAGTTGGTCAACTTGAAAATGCTAAGCTAGCCTGTGATGATGCTTTAAATATTGCCATAGAATTAGACATGCCATTAGCGCAAGATTGTGAAGAATTGCATACACGCTTGTGTAGTTGATATGTTAAGAGGGCAACCCCATGCTAGAGGATATGGCTGATGGAGTACAACAAGCTAGAAGTGGAGTAGTGGTAGGTGGGGACTGTCGAGATTGAGGTGGGAAATAATAGAGCGCCTTTGGAGAACGGACGATCGCGGACTTCAGGGTCATTTTTCGCTGCTACGTTCAGCTTTGGGAATTAGCAAAATGTATCCATGAGAGGATTATTGTAAATTTCTTAATCTCTACATAAAATTACGATCGATCGCGCCCAAGTTGGAGAAAATTTGTCATCATATTATAAAGTTTCCCATGATCGTCGTTGCTTATGTCTCGTGCTGTTATTCTCACAGCGCTCCCGGTAGAGTATCTCGCCGTTCGCGCTCATCTTCAGGCGTTGCAAGAAGAGGTCCATGCTCAAGGAACAGTTTATGAGCGGGGGATATTTCGTGCGCCTGGGCAAGAGTGGGAAGTGGGGATTGTTGAGATTGGGGCGGGAAATGTGGGGGCGGCATTGGAGGCGGAACGGGCGATCGCACATTTTAAGCCGGATGTGATTTTGTTTGTGGGTGTGGCGGGTGGGATTAAGGATGTGGTGATCGGGGATGTGGTGGTTTCTACGAAAATCTATGGATATGAGTCGGGGAAGGCGGAGCAGCGGTTTAAGCCGAGACCGGAGATTGGGTTGTCGGCTTACAATTTGGAGCAACGGGCGAGAGCTGAAGCGAGGAAAGAGGATTGGCTAGAGCGGTTGGCTGTGGTGCCTGAGATGAGACCGCGTGTTTTAGTAGGTCCGATCGCGGCGGGGGAGAAGGTTGTTGCTTCTACTCAGTCGGAGGTGTTTCAGTTTTTGTGTGAGAACTATGGAGATGCGATCGGAGAGCGTACAGAATTTTGTGTAAGGGTTTGAACGTCAATATTTAAAGCGGTCTGGGAATAAGATTGCAAAGTGGGATGCTGCCGCTTTCCAATCTCGAATCGGTCGGTTCCAGCGTTGAGC
>JAAFJU010000185.1 GCA_013298165.1 Synechococcales cyanobacterium bin31.maxbin.ball.101
GATAACGCCAAAAGTCCCAGCGCCACTTGTCCGGCATTGGCAAATAAAACCCCACCACCAATAGCGCACTCAGATAAAACTCGCCCCCCACGCCCCCAAAGGCAAACCACATTTCAAAATTATCCTGGGACGTAAACCAAGTCATCCCAAATTGAATCACCGCCGCGATCGCAGCCACAATCATCGCACCCCGCTTTTGCTCCTTCCATCCCGTATAAAACAACAATCCCCACAGCGTCAAAAAGCAACCATAAACAATCAACGATCGATCGAGATTAACATTTGTCCAACCAAAGGGCAAAGGCGTCGCCTGTCGCCCCGAAAACCAAGCCACCAACGCATGTCCAAACTCATGAATCCAAATTCGCATTCCCAAGAGCAATGAATCCAACCCCGTCCAATGCAATAGTATACTCATCGCAAAGGCGATCGGAAGCGCAAATTGATTAACGGATTCATTTTGAAATGAGAAGGGATCACGATTATGCTTTTGAGCATTTCGATCGAAATCTGAAGACATTGGAAGAAGGGGAATGAAGTTTAGGCTAGGATGCCCAAATCCTCAAAAAATGGTTAGATCTCTTTCGTTTGTACAGTTGTTGCGAATATTGCGGTTGTAGTGGTGGTGAGATATAGTAGACCTTAGACGATCGCAATAACAGAGTCCTATGCCTAAGCTGTTTAAAGATTTGGTGGTAACGATCGATCCAGTGAGCCACCCCCCTGATACTGAACGAACCGAACCGTCAGAGGGGATTTGCAGTCGATTGATCGGTTCAGACGGGCAGGAAATTATCCTGTCTGATGCAGTGTTCGATGTACTTAAGAAGATTTTGCCGACCTTGGAATCCCGTCGAGCCACCATCACGATCGCTCCAGCCACCGCAGAACTCACGACCCAGCAAGCGGCAGATGCCCTTAATGTATCTCGCCCCTATCTGATAAAACTTCTGGAAGAAGGAAAAATTCCCCATGTGATGGTAGGGACTCATCGTCGTATTCGCAGTAAGGACTTAGAAGATTATCAAACACTCCGAAATACTCAGCGCCGCAAGGTACATGATGAGTTGACCCAACTGATGGAAGATGAAGGTCTACTCGATTAGGATCAATATTGATTTAGGTTTTCTTTTTAACTGTGGCTAAACTTTCTGCGCTTCTTGATGCTTGTGTGATTTTCCCCTATTGTCTGTCGGATGTTCTATTGACGGCGGCTGAAGAAGGGTTATATCAAGTCTATTTTTCTCGAAGGATTTTAGATGAAGCAGCAAGAAATAGGGTTAAGGAGCAAAGAATGTCAGAAATAGGGGCGCAAAAGTTCCAGGAGAAAGTCATTCAGTTTTTCCCTGAAGCCGTCGTTGAAGCACCTTTAGAGATAGAAGCGATGATGACCAATGACCCCAAGGATCGCCATGTTCTTGCTTCTGCAATCTGTTCTGGGGTCAATATTATTGTCACAAATAACCTACGGGATTTTCCAGAGATTGCTTTAATGCCATGGAATATCAGGGCCATGAGTGCAGATAGTTTTTTAGGATTACTCTGCGATGAATGTGGGGACGACCTAATGTATGACATTGTTGCTGAAAGAGCGGCTGCCTATAGAAAACCTTTTCGATCGCAAGCACCTGATAAAATCCCTCCTGTTACTGACTTAGAGATGATTGAAGTCTTGGCTAAGGGGCAGCCAAATTTCGCATCTCGGCTACTGTCATACAAGTACGGCAATGGAGAGATTTGATGTTTCTACAATAGCCCCGATACCCGCTGATGGCAGTGCTACTCTCATCATAGCGCTCACCCCAACTCCAACTCATCCCCCCGAATCACCGAATGCCTCGCCCAAGCCTCATCCGTCTCCGGAAAATCCTCCCGAAAGTGACCACCGCGACTCTCCGATCGAAACATCGCACTGCGTAAAA
This sequence comes from Synechococcales cyanobacterium bin31.maxbin.ball.101, assembly GCA_013298165.1. Lineage (GTDB taxonomy): Bacteria > Cyanobacteriota > Cyanobacteriia > Leptolyngbyales > Leptolyngbyaceae > JAAFJU01. Next base: position 1,923 of record JAAFJU010000185.1, read on the forward strand.
TCGATCGCCCCACCTCCAACAAATTCCACAACTCTCCCCACGATCGCACCCACAGTTCATCCTCCGATCGCACCTGCAAACGCCCGCCCGCCATTAACATCCGCGACATCGGCAACGCCAAAAACCGCGATCGCCACACCTCCACCGACTCCAGCCCTAACTCCAGACTCGCCAACCTGCGCGTAATCCCCGCACAACTCCACAACAAACTCGGCAACAACTCCCGCAACTCCAAAATCACGGCCTGATCCGCCGCACTCACCTCCAACCAATCCGCCTCCTGAGCATCCAACCTCAAAGCCACCCTGTCCAATAGCTCAACCCCCTTCAACTGCGCCCCAAATACCACACATTCCAACAGCGAATTACTCGCCAAACGGTTCGCCCCATGCACCCCCGTACTCGCCGTCTCACCCACCACGTATAGCCCCGACAATGACGATCGGTTCATCACATCACACGTCACCCCACCCATCCAATAATGCGCCGCCGGACCCACCGGAATCGGCTCCGAAAACACATCCACCCCCCAATCCCGACAGACCTGAATAATATTGGGAAACCGATGCAAAACCCGATCGCGCGGAATCACCCGCAAATCTAACCACACACAGGACTCCCCCGATCGTTGCAAATGCCGAAAAATCGATCGGCTCACCACATCACGCGGAGCCAACTCCCCCGACGGATGATCATCAAACACAAACCGCCGCCCCGAAGCATCCACCAAATGCGCCCCCTCACCCCTCACCGCCTCACTGATCAAAAACCTCGGCGCACCCGGCACCATCAACGCCGTCGGATGAAACTGTACAAACTCTAAATCTCGGACTTCCGCGCCAGAACGCATCGCGATCGCCACCCCATCCCCCGTACTCACCCTCGGATTCGTCGTCTGGGAAAAGACCTGCCCGCCGCCCCCCGTTGCCAACACCACTGCCCGCGCCGCCACCTGCTGAATGGTGCCTTCAAACAGCAATCGCACCCCGCGACATTCCCCATCCACCATCCATAGATCCAAGACAAATCCCGGCGACAAAATTTCAATATTCGATCGGTCCAGCACATGCTCCGTCAAGGTCGTCACCACCGCCCGCCCCGTCGTATCCGCCGCATGAAGCACCCGCCGCCGCGAATGGGCCGCTTCTAAGGTCAGCGCGATCTTGTCCTCTGACGTGCGATCGAAGGCCACCCCCAACTGGATCAAATGCTCAATACAACCCGGAGCCGTCTCCACCAAAAACCTCACCGCCCCTTCATCGCAAAGCCCCACCCCCGCCTGTAACGTATCCCGCAAATGCAACTCCGTCGAATCCTTCGGATCCACCACCGCCGCAATCCCCCCCTGTGCCCAGCCACTCGCCGATCGGGACAACTTATCCTTACTGACCAGCCCCACCCGCAGATGACTCGGTAGACAGAGCGCACTATAGAGACCCGCCGCCCCTGCCCCCACCACAATCACGTCAAACCCTGCGTCAAAGCCCGTCGTCATTACGCTCACCCCAAAATTAAAACCAAAAACAAAACACTCCCCGTCACTCAAAAACGAGCGTCCCGGAGAGTGCCTTAAATCAAACTAGAACTCAGAATGAACGGATTTTTTAGCGGTAAGCGCCATTGTTAATCCGATCTTCGCCTGCGGTCAGTGCTTCTTCAACGTCCGTGACCGTAAACTTGTCTAGATTCAGTTCCAGAGTCGCACGCTGAGCTTCCGTGAGACCCGGAATATTCAACACATCTGACACTTCTTTATAGGGAGAATTTCTAACAATCAACCCCGCCAGCGTCGGATACATGCCCTGCAACACTCGGAAGTAGCGAAGATTTGTATTATTCAAATCCAGCTTCTGTCCGTAAGACGTGGACATCTTATCCGCCACCTTATTGCGCATGGATTCCTTTTCGACATCAGCCGCCATGGCAGGGTGAGCAAACGCCAACAGCCCTGTGCAGAGAAGAACAACGCTCAAGACCGACATCCAACGAAATAAACGCTTCATAAAATCAAGGCTCCCAACTCAAGTTAGACTCAAAACACAGCAATAGATATAAATACTATCATCGCCCGACTGCGTTCGGAAGCTCTCCAGCATCCAAATCCATCCAGCCCTCAATTATTCGGTAACGTCTAAAAACTGGTCCAGATCCCCAAATTCGCATAAATACGTCTGCGTTAATACCTCATACCCCTTCAACGCCACCTGTTCCGATCGAAAAGGACTCCCCATTTCTCCCAGGCGGAGGGCTTGATAGGTCACTTCCCCCAGGGCCACATCACAGCTCAATTGCTTCGTCGCCGACTCTAACCGAAAGGCCGCATTCACCGTATCTCCCAAGGCCGTATAGTCCGGACGATCGCCACTGCCCGTATTCCCCACCATGGCAAACCCAGTATTCACCCCCGCCCCAATTCTCAAGGGAAACGGGACCGGAAACTGATTCGAGAGTTCCTGGGTCATCTCATGAATCTCCTGGATCGCTTGGAACACCGTGCGCATCTCCTCTGGACCCACCACATCGCTACCATGAATCCACACGGCCATGATCGCATCGCCAATGTACTTATCCACCCAGCTTCCATACTTGCGGATAATTTCGCCCGATCGGCGGAACCAACTGCCGATCATCTCTGACAACACCTGCTCGTCTAGCTGCCGCGTCAGAACGGTAAAATCCCGAATATCAATCACCAACACCGAAATCAAGCAGCGAATGTGCAGTGCCGCTGTCGCTGTAAAATCGCGCTCTTCTGCCTCAGATGCAGGCACATAAGGCTGACGGGGCGGCGCGTGAAAATCCAGTTCCGTCTGTCCAAAGGTCAAGCGATCGCCACTGCGCAATGTCACCGGAACGCTGACTCGTCGGCCATTCACAAAGGATCCATTCCGACTGCCTAGATCGATCAGATACACTTCGCCTGTCTCCATACTCTGAAGCATGGCATGGTTGCGAGAAATCCACCGATCGTCCAACACAAAATCATTTTCTTCACCACGACCCACAGTCCAGCAAGTCCCCCCAGTCAACGGCAATGGCTGACTGTCAGAAATCTCTGAACGCAAAACAAGATGTGGACACAAAAACTGAGGCTGTAGCGTAGTCACAACAAATCAAACTCAGAAGGTTTTCAGAAAAAATAATCAACAGCGATATCAACGGCTTGATTTGATTGATCTTAATGACCCCAAGGCCGAGAGAAAATTTCTCATCTCTTATCCTAACTCACCATCACCGAGAAGCGACCAAAGCCGCCACCCAAAACAACCCATCCACCACCAGCGTACTCAAAATCGCGCCCCCACAGGCCCAGGCTTCTAGCGATCGACGTCGCACACACCAGATTCCCACGCCCACCAGCAGAGACAGCAACAAAGCCGCCGAAGAATAGCCCAAGGGTGAGTTCATCAACCCCAAGGCCCGAGAAAACTCAAACTCGGCCACCGAGGGATCCGCCATAACCCGCCGCCAAGCGCCCGTCAAATCCAACAGGTAAAAATAGACATCCGTGACCGTAGTTCCAAATAGCGAACCGAGGTAAAACCAAACCCCAATGCGGCACCAGCCCCGCTTCAGACCCCACAGCGCCAAGGGCAACGCCAGGGATTCCACAGGCAAATGCCAGAGTGGCTCCGAGCGCAGCCATCCCCAATACAACGATCCAGCCAGCCAACTCCAGGAAAATCCCACCAACAGCTCACCCCAAACGCGGGTCTTCGATCGCTGCGACAAATACAAACTCAACCAGACCCACACCAACGTCCCGACTAACGACACAACCGGAAGCGATCGGACCAGAGGCGCTTGAAAAAACACAGGGACCGACACCAAAAACGCGGCTCCCAGTAAGATCGACCACCGCACCGAAATCCCATCACCCAGTACAAAATTCCATCTATCATGCTTCCAGTCGAGGGCATCCCTCAACGGAGCAATAGAACTATCTTTGGCCGAATCTCTGGCCAGCTCTCTCACAGAAACTAAAGATGATGGGGATTCAGAAGAAGTAACCAAAGGAAATCTCTTGATGAAGTTCTGGCAACATTACTCTCAGTTAAGTAACGTTACTTAACAATAGCATAGGAATTTAGGATTCTGGTCTGTCCTAGTCGTAAGCTCTTAGCCGTAAGCTATCGTACCAAACCCCTCAACCAAATTGCCCTTCCTCCGTCAGCACAAATTCCCGGATGTCTGTCACAATACGCAGGATACAGCAGGTATAAAAGTCTAAACGTGTGAGATCCGTATGCCATCCCTCCTCCTGACCACTGAACCAAACCTTCTCTTTCAAGCTTTTCAGGGACTCGTCATGGGTCTTGTTCAAGGGATTACGGAGTTTCTTCCCATTAGTAGTACGGCGCACCTGATTATTTTCCGCGACTTGCTCCATTGGGAAGGCAACGGCTGGACTAAGGCGAGTATTGACGCCATTCAGTTTGGTAGTGTGGTGGCGGTGGTGATCTACTTCTGGAAGGACTTAGCCTATCTTTTGGGGGGTGCTTGGACGGCTTTACAGGAGAAGGATTGGCAGCGGGAGGAGTGGCGCATTGCAGTGGGGATTGCGATCGGCACGATTCCCGCCCTCGCAGGCGGCTTACTGTTGAAAAAGCTGAATGTTGAACTCGAAAGCCCGCAGTTGATTGCGGTGATGTCGATCGTCATGGCCCTGCTATTGGGACTCGCTGAGAAGATCGGCAGTCGTAAGCGCAACTTTGAGCAGCTTCAGACGACGGATGGGATTTTGGTGGGTTTAGGGCAAATGATTGCGCTGTTGCCAGGGGCCTCTCGATCGGGTTCCACCTTGACGACGGGATTATTATTGGGACTCGACCGCGAGACAGCGGCGCGGTTTTCGTTTCTATTAGGATTTCCGACGTTGGCGATCGCCACCCTAGCGCAGGCCAAAGATGTCCTCACGGTCTCCAACATGATCTTCCCCGTCTTGATTGGCACCGTTTCGACCCTTGTTTTTTCCTTGCTATCCATTAAGTGGCTATTGAATTTTCTAAAACAGCAATCCGCCTGGGTTTTCGTCTGGTATCGCCTTACCTTCGGCACCTTCCTACTGGTTGCCGTCTCACAAAAGCTATTTGGCTAAAGCTATTTGGCTAGAACCTCCGATTACCCCAAACATCAACCAACCCCAACATGATTGCCTCCACCCGTGAACTCCTAGAAACAGCCCGTCGCAATGCCTACGCGATCGGAGCCTTCAACGTCTACAACCTAGAAGGCGTCAAAGCCGTCATCACCGCCGCCGAAACCCACCGCAGTCCCGCCATGCTGCAACTCCATCCCAGCGCCTTGAAGTATGGCCAATCCATGCTCGTGGCGCTGTGCTTAGAAGCGGCCCGATCGGCCACAGTTCCCGTTTCAGTTCATCTGGATCACAGCACCTCTGAGCAAGATATTCAACAGGTTTTAACCGCAGGCGTCGCCTCCATCATGGCCGACGGGTCTCCCATGGAATACAGCGAAAACCTGAAATTCACGCGCAAAATGACCCAGCTTTCTCACCAATACAATGCGATCGTCGAAGCGGAAATCGGACGTATTAGCGGTACAGAAGATGGCCTAACCATTGCTGAAAAAGAAGCCAAAATGACGGACCCCGATCAAGCCGTCGAGTTTGTTAAAGCGACTCACGTAGATGCTTTAGCCGTCACGATCGGCAATGTCCATGGTGAATACAAAAGCCCGCCCCGACTGGATTTCGATCGATTAGCGAAGATTCGCAGTTTGATTGATATTCCCTTGGTTTTACATGGCGCGTCGGGATTGCCAGACTGGATGATTGAACGAAGCATTCAATTGGGCGTTTGCAAATTCAATGTCAATACAGAAGTGCGTCAAGCCTATATGCAATCGCTGAAAGATGAACTCTGTGGAACAGGTCC
>JAAFJU010000280.1 GCA_013298165.1 Synechococcales cyanobacterium bin31.maxbin.ball.101
GCATGACCGAAAGCGTCCCCGACTGACGACGAGACACTGCACGGGACTCTAGCTTGAGAAGGCGATGCCATTGCTCATAGGTGGGCGGTCGCGTCGGAGCATTGCGCCAAGTCGATTCAAAACTATGGCTGGGAATGCGGGTATACAGTCGCCCAACGTTGAGGGCCGCAAGCCGCTGACGGTAAAGCTGGCTTCCAGTGCGGGGAGCCATATTTCTCGGTGGCTCCATTTGGGTCGGCTTGAAGCGCTGGGCTGTGGGATAGGAAGAAATCGGCGGTTTGGCGATCGGTTTGGCGATCGGTTTGGCGATCGGTTTGGCGATCGGTTTGGTCAGGGGTTTAGCGACGGGTTGGACAAAAGGAGCAGCGGGTTGGGTGGCAGGTGGGCTGGGTTGGGTGAAGTCTTGAATGCCTCGAAGGTGGGGCTGGGAGACTGGAGGCAGCTCATCAAAGGTTTGGGGTGAGCTGGGGATCGCGATCGCCGACGAGGGACTCTGGCGAGGGTGGGGGACCTGTAAGGGGAGATCGAGGGACGGCTCTGGGACAGCTTGAGGTGGAACGGGCAGGTCTGACATAGCGATGACGATTTGGAGATGACAAAAGGGGACGACCCGACCAGAGGTCCTGCCGTCTTACTCCTTGCACCCCGATCGCAACCCCCTCAGGAAAAAATTAAATTTAAAAAAGAACTCATTATTTGTTTCAAACAATAAAATTTAGTCAATCCTAGAGGAAGAATCGTTAACATCCTGCAACGATCGCTCTAAACGCTCTAGATTCAGGGAGTTCCAATTATTGCTTTTTGGGAAATAATTCTGATTTCCAGGATCCTAATCGTGAGGAAATTTTAAGTTTTCCCCTAAACGTTGTTCTTGAACAGCTTTTCCCCTAACTGTTTAGTATCGTTTCCCCTGATGATGGGGTTGTTAGTGCTGCTTTTTATACTCATTGGGCTGAAAATCTGTGAAATTTGCGAATTATGATCCGGGCCAGTTTTATGATGAACTTTTTTTGGAGCGAGGGGTGCCTCGATCGGAAGCTCAGCCATTAATCGATCGGATTGAATCTCTGACCATGCCCGAACTGCAACGGCGTCAGCGAGCCGCCCAGTCTGCGCTCTTTAAGATGGGTGTGACGTTCAATGTGTATAGCGACAATCAGGGAACGGAGAAAATTTTTCCGTTTGATATCGTGCCGCGCATCGTGTCGGCGTCGGAGTGGGCCTCTTTGGAGCGCGGTCTGAAGCAGCGAATTGAAGCGTTAAACCAGTTTTTGGCGGATATTTACGGGGACCAAAAAATTCTGCGCGATGGGATTATTCCAGCGGAGTTGATTGAATCCGCTAGTGGGTTCCATAAGGTGTGCATGGGTTTGAAGCCTCCGAAGGGCATCTGGTGCCACATTACGGGCAGTGACATGGTGCGCGATGGAGAGGGCAATTGGTTTGTTTTAGAAGATAATCTGCGCTGTCCGTCGGGAGTTTCCTATGTCTTGGAAAACCGCCGGGTGATGAAGAGCACCTTTCCTCAGGTGTTTGAAAAGATGCCCATTCGTCCGGTGGAAGAGTATCCAGGACGCCTGCTCGATACTTTAACCAATCTAGTGCCAGACCATATTACGGATCCAACGGTCGCGTTGCTCACTCCAGGGATTTATAATTCGGCCTATTTTGAGCATTCATTTTTAGCGCAGCAGATGGGCGTGGAATTGGTAGAGGGTCGGGATTTACTCGTGGTAGATGGCTTTTTGCAAATGCGGACTACGAAAGGATTACGGCGGGTGGATGTCCTATATCGTCGTATTGATGATGATTTTATTGATCCTTTGGCGTTTCGATCGGACTCTCTCTTAGGGATTCCAGGACTAATGGAAGTCTATCGGGAAGGCCGTCTGGGACTTGCGAACGCCCTGGGAACAGGGGTTGCTGACGATAAGGTGATCTATGCCTATGTGCCGGAAATGATTCGGTATTATTTGAATGAGGAGCCATTGCTCTCTAATGTCCCGACCTTTCTTTGTTGGGAACCCAAGCAATTAGATCATGTCTTGAAAAATCTCGACAAACTAGTCGTCAAAGCCGCCAATGAATCCGGTGGTTACGGAATGCTCGTCGGACCCCATGCCACCCCAGAAGAGCGGGACGCCTTTGCCTTAAAAATCAAAGCCAATCCTCGGAATTATATTGCCCAACCCACCTTGAATTTGTCGCGGGTGCCAACCTTGATTGACGATGAGTTTCAGGGGTGTCATGTGGATTTGCGGCCTTACATCTTGTATGGGAAGGACATTTTCGTCAATCCCGGTGGCTTAACCCGTGTCGCCTTGAAGAAAGGGTCACTGGTTGTGAACTCCTCTCAAGGGGGTGGCAGTAAGGATACTTGGGTGATTTGTGAATGATTTTCCAGTGATTTGATTGATTTTTGATTGGTTTGCTCTTTAGAACACGTTATTCCTTTTTTACTATGCTCAGTCGCGTTGCTAATTCCATCTACTGGCTTAATCGTTATATCGAACGGGCGGAAAACATTGCTCGGTTTAGTGACGTTAATTTTAATATGTCACTGGATATGCCGATCGGTATGGTTCAGCAATGGGAGCCACTGATCATGACCTCGGGCGATCGGGATCTGTTCTTTGAGCGCTATGGTGAGGTGACGCCGGAGAATGTGATTCGGTTTTTGACCTTTGATGAGGAGTATCCCAATTCAATTTTATCCTGCTTGAACAGTGCGCGGGAGAATGCTCGATCGGTGCGGGAGATTATCTCATCGGAAATCTGGGAGCAGGTCAATGCGTTTTATCATTTTGTCCAGGATGCTTCTAAATCAACCCAGGTGATCAATTGGCCCAGTTTCTTTCGGCGGGTGAAACAGGAGAGCCATTTGTATGTGGGAATTGCCAATGTGACCATGACCCACAATGAAGGCTGGCATTTTGGACAAATGGGACGGTTTTTAGAGCGGGCGGATAAGACGACGCGGATTTTGGATGTGAAATACTTTATTTTGCTTCCTTCGGCGCGGGATATTGGTAGTACGCTGGATGAGCTTCAGTGGGCTGCGTTGCTACGATCGGCCAGTGCCTACGAAATGTATCGCAAACAGGATTTACAACGGATCAATCCAACGGCAGTGGCTAAGTTTTTACTCCTTGATCCAGCGTTTCCCCGATCGATTCGCTTTTGCATTCATCAGGCGGAACGATCGCTGCAACGGATCACGGGAACGCCGAAGGGGACCTGGTGTAATCCAGCGGAACGATATCTGGGGAAACTGCGATCGGATTTGGACTATTTGATCATTGATGAGGTAATTGAAAGTGGATTACATGAATTCTTGGATGGTTTACAATCCCGGATTAGTGCCGTGGACGATTGTATTTTCGATCTCTTCTTCGAGTTGAAGGCCATGGAGTGATGATCCGATCTGCATAAGTCTAACTATGGCAGATAGACTCTATCCAACACCCAGACTATAAATTTTAGTCAAAACTTTATGGTCTCTAGAAGATAATATCAAATCATTCATGCTTAAATATACAAATACTTTATTTTACGAAAAAATATAAAGATTGAATTTGAATAAGACATAAACAGAAGAGATTTACGAATCTATGGATGTTTTGATTCCCCTTTCGTCGCTATGCTTTTGCATGGTCATTATTTTGTATAAAATTGAATCGAGTCGCTGGAAACCTCTCCCTCCACTATTAGAGAGACAGGCCCACTTAAGTTACATCGAGTTTTACTATGATGTCTTAGGGAGTCGTCTCAAGCGCATGGGTGATCTGGAGATTGATTATAATGATGCGGTCGATCGGCCAAAGGCGATCGGAGCCTTGGCGGTTGAGTATGACATGTGGGGACTTCGCTTAAAGCGAGTTGGGTCTTTTGAAATTCAGTATCGCTTGGTCAGTCACCCCACGCAGTTTGGCGATATGGAGATTGAGTATGACCAATGGTGGGGGCGAATTAAACGCATTGGCAATTTTGAAATTCAGTACGGATTACTTGGCAACATTAGGAGCTT
>JAAFJU010000088.1 GCA_013298165.1 Synechococcales cyanobacterium bin31.maxbin.ball.101
CCTTCCTTCCTCAAGGCTCCTACGCCCGAGACGAATGTGGATGATCTCTTTGAAGAGGACGAGGCGTTCGATCGGATTGCGTTGGAGGATGACGATTTGGACTTGTCCTTTGATGATATTGAGGAACCGTTAGAGACTGCTGCAACGCTGTCTGAGGATCAACTCTTAGCGGAAGTCCCTGTTTTAGAAACGGCCAATGAGTTCGAGATGACGGATGCGGAGAGGCTGCATTTGTTTGACGATGGCTTGGATGCGGCGTTGGAGGATGACGGTGCGGGCCTGTATAACACGACGGCTCCGTTGGATTTGGATGATCCCGATGATCTCAAAACCATCGATATCAATGCTCAAGCCTTGCCCGATCGGTTTGAATCGTTGAATTTGGGCGATCGGTTTATGGATCGCATGAGTGCCTTTGCCGAAGAGACCCACACCGAAGCCACCAACGCCGTCCCACCTGCACCCGAAACCCCGGTGAATCCCTTTGCGTCGGTGGTGGGCCGATCGTCGTCTCCCGAGGCGGTGATTATGGATGAACTGCTGCCGACGCTTGGACTGTCGGGTCTGGACCTGAGTGATAATCCATTGTTGATTCCAGAAGATGAACTCGTGCCGACGCCGAGCTTGGAAATTGAGGCGGTGAGTGAGGTGGTAGCAGGTCAGTCGTTGGCGGTGAAGGTAAAACTGCCCATGATCCAGCCGAAGCTCTACGTGAAGCTGTGGATCAACGATCGTCAGACGCGCACCTTACTGGATGGTCCGCGCTATCTGGTGGATTTTGTGCCTGACACCTTAAACCAAAATCTAGAGGCGACGACGCAGTTGACCGTGCCGTTGGGCAGTTTAGAAATTCAGATTGAGGCGATCGCCATTGAGACGGCCACGAAGCGCGAAGGCTATAAGACCTCTTCGGCGTTGGTGGTGGTGCCGCCGAACTTGCCCAGCCTTGAAGTGAATGATTTTGGGTTTTAAATGGAGTTTTAGACGGGGTTGAGTTCCACGGGTGTGGAAGTATTAAGTTTTAGGGATGAATCTAGGGATTTATCCCTTTTATTTTGATGAATTTTTTTCCTGGGTGGGATGTGCGCTAAGTTTGAAAGATGGCAACTCTAGAAGATAGCCCACCCACTTTACAACCCCTTTTAAATGACTCTTTCTACAATTATTCTTTTGGCCTTGGCGATCGGGGCTGGTTTTGGGGCGGTGTTGCATGAGGGCTTTCCGCTGTGGGTGGTGCCGTTGGATCACTATTTGCTGGATCCTTTGGGCCAAGCGTTTTTGCGGTTGATTCAGTTTGTGGTAGTGCCGATCGTTTTTTCGTCGTTGATTTTGGGGTTGACCCGGATTCAAAATGCATCTGAAATGGGGCGCTACACGGTGAAGCTGCTGAGTAGCTATGTGGTGACGAGTGTGATTGCGGTGGGGGTGGGCTTAGGGGCGGCGATCGTGTTTCATCCCGGTGTGGGGTTGACGGGGTTAGTGCCGTTAAAGGTTGAGACGGCGGTGGCTGCGCCGGATTTGATTGAGTGGTTGGTGGCGTTGATTCCGACGAATCCTTTGATGGCGTTGAGTACGAGCAATTTATTACAAACCATTATTTCGGGGGCGTTGATTGGGATTGGGATTCAACGATCGGGTCAGGCAGCGGCTCCGTTTGTGGCGTTTATTGAAAGTGTGTATGTAATCAGTGAAAAGATTCTTTTTTTGATTCTTTATCTGGCTCCTGTGGGAGTGTTTGCGTTGATGGCTTCTGTAATTGCGCAGCAGGGGATCGGGATATTAGTCCGACTGTTGGATTACATGGTGGGTGTTGTGTTTGCGATCGGTTTATTAATCGCTTTCTACGCCATAATTTTAGCAATCCTTAAAGTCGATCTCCCACATTTCTTTAAAAGTTTCTATCCCTCTCTATCACTGGCTTTTGGTACGGCTAGCTCGAATGCCGCTTTGCCTGTTTTGTTACAAAATTCTAAAGTCTATGGCTTGTCGAATACGATCGCGAGTTTTGCGATTCCGTTAGGGACGGCGTTGAAGCGGGATGGGATGGCGGTGGGTCAGGCGTTCAATGCGATTTTTGTGGCGCAGCTTTACGATATTCCCATGACGCCGAGTTTGTTGTTGTCGATCGCGCTGAGTACGATTTTGGTTTCGTTTAGTACGGCGGGGGTTCCGGGGGCGGGCATTGTGATGATGACGACGATTTTTACGGCGGCGGGGTTGCCGTTGGAGGGGGTGGCGATTTTGGCGGGGGTCGATCGGTTAATGGATAGTTTTCATACGTTGCTAAATGTGATTGGGAATGTGGCGAATGCGTTGATTTTGGAGCGTTGGGAAACGCCTAACGAGACGCTGAAGTTAGATGGAACGGCTTCTGCATCAGATTTAGCTTGAGGGATGACGATCGATCTACTACTAAGGAATACGATCGACCTACGAATTCTTCAGCCAAGCCTTCAGATCATCGATCGTTTGAAAATCTAGCAGCGCGATCGCCAATGCTTCTAACTTGCTAAGCTCCAATGCTTCGATCGCCTTTTGGGTTCGACTGGGTAATTTACCAAACTTGCGATCGAGCATGAGGGAGATGAGCGATCGTTGTCCCTGATTTAATCCGAGAGCCTGACCGCGTACCTCACCAATGATCTCACCCTCAGCCTTCGCCTCTTGGTATACCCGCGTCTTCTGTAAGCTAGTTCCCAACATCTCTTCAACCTCCGATCGGCTTAACTTATTAAACTTGTAGACCATGATCGTCGTCACCATCTCCATTATGCCGCGATTTGTCTGCGGATCACGAACTTCATTGTTCGATCGTGCTAACAAATACCGTGCGGTGTCTGGAGCCTTCTTTGGCGGTTCGATCGTCAACCGCATCAACGCCAATCCCAGCGGCAATTCCCGAATATCACCCAACTCATTGAGATAAATCCGGTGAAACTGATCGCTATTCAACAAAGCTCGATAGGGATAGACATCTTTTTGTTCTATGCTCCGCGATGGATAAATCACCGCCGCCTGCCAATCCGTAAATTGATCGCGATTACGATAAAAATGATTGGATGACTCACTCACTACGCGCTCATAGAGCCGTTCGTCCCGTTGAAACTGAACCTCTGCGTAATACACCACTCCCGGCTGCTCCTCTGGTGGTAAAAACACCCCATCAATTTCAAACTTGGGTTCTTTGACCGCCACAGATGCAAACCGATATCGACTGGCATTTTCCGGTACGTTCGGCAGTAAATCAAATAATAATGTTGGCGACTGTTGAAAAATCTGAAAGAAAATCGAATCTCGCTTCACAACCCCAACCTCTTTCCTCATAGCAGTTCATCAATCATACTATTGACGATTGACCAGTTTTCGAGGGAAGTACGATCGCTACGAATTCTTCAGCCAAGCCTTCAGATCATCGTTGGCGTAGCCTCCCGGAACGGGAATCGTTTGAAAATCTAACAACTCGATCGCTAATGCTCCTAACTTGCTAAGCTCCAATGCTTCGATCGACTTTTGTGTTCGGCTGGGTAATTTATCAAACTTGCGATCGAGCATGAGGGAGATGAGCGATCGTTGGGTTGAAATATTGCTATGATGACTTGTAGAGCTTGATTCCCTAGAGTATAAAACTATGGCAGAATCCGTCATTCTCAATCTTCCAGATCGTCTAGCCCAGCAAGTTTACGAAGTTGCTATCCTAACTCAGCGCAACCGAGAAGAAATTTTGTTGGAATGGATCGATCGGGGTAGAACGGAAGAACCTGCGATTGGCTCTTTGTCCGATGAAAAAATTTTAAACTTGTGTGACTTGCAAATGTCCGAGCCAGACCAAACTCAGATGAGTTTGTTGTTGGGGCAGCAGCGTGAAGGACTACTACAGAAAGGCGAATTAGAAGAACTCGATCGATTATTGCAACTCTATCGATGTGGAATGGTCAGAAAAGCAGAAGCATTAAAGATTGCCGTAGAACGAGGTTTGAGAGCTAGATTAGGATAATGGGAAGACCTTACATTTCGGTAGTGGATTAAACAATTGAAGGGCTTACACCTATCGGGCGTGCAACAGTTCTGGCATTGCGGCTGGCAGATGACCCGGAAGCTCTTCTAGTCAGGAGTTTTTGGATTCAAGTCGGTTGGCATCCTCCAGAGCAGTAAATCAATCCGATCGGTCTATGATTCCTTCAGCCAAGCCTTCAGATTATCGTTGGCGTAGCAGGGAACATTATGCTTACGAGAATCGTCGTGATTGCATAATATTTGATGACTGAAGCTAGATTTAATCCGGGTAATTCACCCTCAGCACCTCTTAAATGGAGAACGAAACCGATGAAATACAGGCTCAGAACCCAACAGATTTCGGCTCTCACCGTTTTGATGCTCAGCAGTAGCACGATCGCTCAGGCCCAATTGCCGAATCCCCAACAAATCACCGCGCTCCGACAGCAGATTAGCCAGGTGGGACCTGCGCCCTTTGAACAATTTTTACAGACCCACAACATCTCACCCGATCGGCTTCCCAATGCCGAAATCCGCGCCGCCCTTGATAGCCTTTGCCAACAGCGCGATTGTCATGCGTCTCGATTGTATTGGTACACCGATTTAGATCAAGCCAAAGCCGCATCCCAGAAAAGCGGCAAACCCATTCTTTCATTGCGAATGCTGGGACAATTGGATCAAGATTTGAGCTGTGCCAATAGTCGATTTTTTCGCGTTGCGCTGTATCCCAATGCTGAAATTTCACAAAAACTCCGCGATAAGTTCATTCTCCATTGGAGTTCCGAGCGTCCCGTTCCCAAGCTCACCCTGGATTTCGGCGATGGGCGCAAACTCGAACGGACGGTGACGGGGAATAGTATTCATTACGTTCTCGATGCTAAGGGGATGCCGATCGAAGCCTTGCCAGGATTGTATTCACCCCAAGCCTTTTTGCAGCAATTAACGGCGATTGATGCCATGTATTCCCAATACAAAACAAAGTCATTGCTGGATAAAGACCAATTTATATCGGACTATCACCGCGATCGGCTCACTCAAATCCAAGCTAAATGGTCCAGTGAATTAAAACAAGCGGGCATTGAAAAACTGCCGCGTCTAGTCGAAATTCCAGCCACAGATGCCTCCACTGCTGCCCTAGTCGCGAGATCCAAGATGGTTGTGGAATTCCCCATGGTCCGCGCCTTGCGAGGCATCCGGACCAACCAAACCGCCCTTGCCCAAATCACCGACGAAGCCGCCTGGAAAAAACTTGCTTCTAATGTTCCCTCGAAATTAGATGCCAATAGCTTGACCTTAATGCAGCGTAAACTCGATCCCCAGTCCACCAATAACGTCACTGCTGTTGCGCAACAGTTTGAACAAAATATGGCATTGGATACTGTTCGCAATGAATATTTGCTGCATAGTCAGATTCATCAATGGTTTATGGGGGGCAATGTTCGAGACTTTACAACCCTCAATCAGCGCGTCTATGCTGACCTATTTCTCACGCCAAAAAGTGATCCTTGGCTCGGACTTAACCCCCAGGAGAGTTTCGCTGCGATCGATCAAAACGGCATTTTGAAATAGAGTTGTGTATTGATTCTTATATCTGTATATCCGTCTCTTACGGTACTCTAGGAGACGGTAAGTAATCTCTTGGGGCACTATGACTTCTGTTCCTGTAACGGTCCTGACGGGCTACCTAGGCGCGGGCAAAACCACCCTCCTGAACCGCATTTTGACCCATGAGCATGGGTTGAAGGTGGCGGTGATTGTGAATGAGTTTGGGGAGGTGGGGATTGATCATCAGTTGGTGGTGGATGCGGATGAAGAGATTTTTGAGATGAATAATGGGTGCATTTGCTGCACGGTGCGAGGGGATTTGATTCGGATTATTGGGAACTTGATGCGGCGGCGGGACAAGTTCGATCATCTCGTCATTGAAACTACGGGGTTAGCCGATCCTGCCCCTGTGATCCAGACTTTTTTTGTGGATGATGAAGTGCAGGCGCAGACGCAGTTGGATGCGGTGGTGACGGTGGTGGATGCAAAGCATATTTTGCAGCATTGGGATGCTGATGAAGCCCAAGAACAGATTGCTTTTGCGGATGTTGTGCTGTTGAATAAAACAGATTTGGTCACGGTGGACGAGCTGGCAGAGTTGCAGAAAAGAATCCGATCGATGAATGTCTTTGCGAAGGTCTATGAAACGCAAAATTCAGAAATTGCTATGGATGAAATCTTAGGTGTAAGAGCCTTTGACCTCGATCGCACTCTGGAAATCGAACCCGGTTTTCTCACGGATGACCATGCCCACGAACATGATGAAGCCATTACCTCTGTGGCGTTGATTGAATCAGATCCGATCGACAATCAAAAGCTCCACGATTGGATCACTAATTTACTCAAAACTCGTGGACCCGATATTTTCCGCATGAAGGGCATTTTGAATATTGCGGGCAGTGATCATCGCTATGTGTTTCAGGGTGTGCATATGATTTTCGATGGGAAGGTCGATCGTCTATGGAAACCTGGTGAAGAACGTAAGAATGAATTGGTGTTTATCGGGAGAAACCTCGATCGAGAATCACTACAGCTTGCATTTAATCATTGCCTTTCATCGTGAGGTTGGCATGAACATTTCGCAAGTGGGGCAGGATTATTTGCTCTATCATCCAGTTTGTACGATCGCTTGGCATCCCAGCGGAGAGGCGTTTGTGGCGTCGGGGATGGAGGGTGAAGTTGTGCTTTTCTTTTGGGACGGTGAACCTAGGGATTCTATTTCATTACAGGATGGAACGGGTGGATGTATTAGTCATTTAGTCTTCTCTGCTGATGGTCGTTTTTTAGCGGCGGGTGGGGATGGTGGACGGTTTCAGCTTTGGGAAATCGATGAGAATTGGACCGTTACAAGTCTGGAGCGATTTAAATTTCGGACGCCCTGGATCGATCGGTTAGTCTGGCATCCGACTCGTCCATTACTCGCAGTTGCTACCGGAAAAACCATTCAACTATGGCAGGGCGAAACGCGAAAATTTCAGGGTGTGTTGAATTTTGATGCGTCGTCGGTGTTGGATTTGGCGTGGGATGCGACGGGCGATCGGTTGGCGGCTTCGGGCAATTTGGTGGTGAAGATTTGGCGGACGGGGGCTTGGGAAGAGGCTCCGACGGTGTTGGCGTTGAAGTCGGCGAGTCAGGCGATCGCTTGGTCGCCGGATGGTCGCTATTTTGCGGTGGGGTTGTTCGATCGGACGGTGATGGTGATGGCTTGTGATGCTGAGATTCGAACGGATGATGCCTGGATGATGCGTGGGTTTCCGGCGAAGATCTCAGCGTTGGTTTGGTCGCAGGTGAGTGATGTGTTGCAGCCGAGGTTGGCGGTGGTGAGTGGGGATTGTGTTTTGGTGTGGGATTGGGTGGAGGACGAGCAGGTGGGATGGACGGGGGAGGTGGCGGTCGAACATTCCGATCGGATTGGGTCGATCGTTTGGTGTGATTTGGGGTTGGTGATGATGGGGGTGGGGTTATTTGCGATTTGGCGATCGGGTTTGGAGCGGGTTTTGGATTTGGATTTTGAGCCGATCGCTTGCCATCCTCGGTTGCCGATTTTGGCGGGGGTGGATAACGAGGTGTTTGCGTATGGGGCGGTCGGGGTTTGGCGCTTTGAGGTGTAGTGGATTGAGCTATAATGATTTATAGACGTAGTTGGAGAGTAGGCTTGTGAATATTACACTTCTCCCTGAGCATGAGAAATTTGTTCAAGATCGGCTCCAAAATGGTCAGTACAAGACGATCGATGAGATTTTTAGCCATGCGATCGCGCTTTTGATGGAGTCTGATATTGAGTCCGATGATGATCTGATTTATGATCCTGCTTGGGTTGAGTCCACTCGTCAAAAAATAGATGCGGCAAGGATTTCTATTAAGGCGAATGGTGGAAATGATGGGGAAACTGTTGTTTCAGGATTGATCGATCGTTATCAGCAAGCTCGTAAGGCTCTGTAATGCGACAGTACATTATTTCTGATGATGCCATTCAAGATTTGAAAGAAATTTCTGATTATTTCCTTAAAAATAACGTTGAGGCGGGTGAAAAACTTCTACAAGCATTCACTCAGAAATGTTCCTATCTTGTTAGTTTCCCAAATCTAGGGCGCAGTTACGCGCATGTTTCGCCCAATCTTCGGGGTTTGCCTTTAAATGGATTTATTATTTTCTATGAAGTCCAGGAAACATCTGATAATTTGAGGCTTGATATCTTGCGAGTCGTTCATGGACGACGTAATCTTGCTGATGTTTTCTCGAATGGTTGAGGGTGTGGGGTTCCTGTTTGGGGCGATCGATCGTTGGCGGGATGGGCGGGTCCGCATGGGTTGCTTCGCTTAACCCATCCTACGGTTTTTTGCGTTGTTGCGGGGGCTATGGGCTGGGGGCTTCGGGGTCTGCGGCTAATGACCAACAACCGTTGGTGCGTTTGAAGAGCCAGGAGTTGCCTTCTGATACACCGATCAGAGATTTTACAAAGTAGTCGTTGCCCTGTTTGATAATGTTCAGTCGTCCGCTTTTGGGTCTACTATCCGTACTAACGGTTAGGCGAATGCCGGAACCATCGCCGAGCATGTTGTAAAAAACACCGTTGCGATACGCTAATGTGAAGTCGCGATACTCTGCTTTGGGGATGCTGACGGTTTTAGTGCGGAATCCTTCCTCGTCATTGACAAGTTTTTCAACTTGGATTTCAGGTAATGTAAATTGATTTCTAACCGCTCTGTCACTCGAATAAGCCGCTAAAAATCGCGTGAAGTTTTGAGAGGGGCAACGGGCTGAAGCATTGCTATTTTGATTGGCTTGAGCGACTCTTGTAGGCGCAGCATGACTCGGTTGCACGGCGGTCATTCCGTAAATGCCCAAGAGTCCGATCGTAAGACTGCTCAGGGTGATCAAAGGTTTGAAGATTCGCATAAAGACGATTTAGAACGAGAGGTTATATCAATAGACAACAGCGGATAGCTCGAATGTTCCGGATGTTATGCGCTATTAATCCCCAATTTAGCCAATCAGTAGAAATTCCTGACCCTTAAAATCTGCTGAGGACGCGAGTTTTTTCGCATTGTCGTAACCAAACCCGATCGAAGCCATCGGCAATCCCAATGCCTGTGCAAATGCCCGATGACGATCGGTTTCAGTGGGGTATTTAGTTTTTAATATCTTTTTGATCTTAGCTAAATCGGCCTTGGGATTTAACTGGAGTTGTAATTGCTGTGGATTACTCACTTGGTCCGAGTCTGTGGCTTCTTTTAGTTCATCATCCGCTTCATCTTCATTCAATCCCGCAAAGAACTTCTTAAAGTAATCCGGACGCGAATCATAGGCATCCACGATCGCCCCTTGCTTAAACAACCAATATCGCAAAATCCGATCGTCATGATTCAAAACCGCCATGACGATTCCATTCAAACCCTGGGATATCAGTTTTCCAACCTGCAAAATAGTCTGCAACGATTGGCCCTCGGCTTCCTCGTCATACACCACAACGTAACCCGCCTGACTGGGAGTGACGATCGCCTTCCGTCCCGCCTCGCGCAAAACCCCCGCAATCTCCTGCGGCTCCGACGACTTCACCGAAAAATTGACATAGAAAGTTCCCATTCTCGCCCTCTCATACCAAATCTAGTAATAAATCCTGGCGAACCGCCCCCCAGCCCCCAATTCTGGGGGAGCTAGAAAAAAGTTCATGTTCCCCCAGAATTGGGGGTTAGGGGGCCTCTTCTTACCGTGGCACTGTGACCTGAGTGAGCAGTCCTCTAATCACTTCATCCATCATCAATCCATCCAATTGCGCTTCTGGCCGCAGCATGAGGCGATGGCGCAGTAACGGGACGGCAACGGTTTTGATATCGTCGGGGGTGATGAAGGTGCGCTCATTGAGCCATGCGTTGGCTTTACTCGCTTGTAACCAAGCGACTGCCGATCGGGGCGAGGCTCCCAGGGATAAATCGGCGTGCTGACGGGACTTATGGACGATCGCCAACAGATAATCCATCACATTATCTTGAACTTCGATTTTGCGAACCTCTTGGCGCGCTGCCAAAATATTACTAATGCTGGCGATCGGTTTGAGTCGCGTTAAGTCCAATCGTTTTGCACTAAATCCTGCTTGGCTATTGAGCAGCATTTGCTTTTCGGCCTCTTTCGCAGGGTAATCCACGATGAGTTTAAACAAGAACCGATCGAGTTGCGCTTCTGGTAATGGATAAGTCCCTTCAAATTCCAGGGAGTTTTGCGTCGCGATTACCCAAAAGAGTTCTGATAAAGCCAGGGTTTCACCGTCGAGGGTGACTTGTTGCTCTTCCATCGCTTCGAGCAGTGCGGCTTGGGTTTTGGGTGGGGTGCGGTTGACTTCGTCGGCGAGGAGGATTTCGGTGAAGACGGGTCCGCGCTTGAGACTGAAGGTTTTGGTTTGCAAGTCAAAGATGTTGACGCCGAGAATGTCGGATGGCAATACGTCGGGAGTGAGCTGAATCCGTTTGAAATCGGCTTGAATCAGCTTGGCCAGAACGCGGGCGACGAGGGTTTTGCCTGTGCCGGGGACGCCTTCGAGGATGACATGGCCGCCGCTGAGGAGGGCGATTAATAGCTGGTCAATGAGGGTCTCTTGGCCGACCACGACTTTGCTGAGGGTGGTGCGGAGACGATCGAAGGTTTGGGTGAGATCAGACATGGGGAATTTTGGATTTTGGATTTTGGATTTTGGTCAGGGAGTGAGGGGTTGGATTATTTGGGTGGGGTGGGGAGGGAGGTGGTTTGGAGGAGGGCTAGCCATTGGGTCAATTCTGCCTCACTGAGTTTCTGTTGTCTACGTAGTGAGAGGAAAATTCGTTCTAGGGTTTGGCTGTCTTTGCCTGTTTGTTGTTTCCAGAGCTTGATCAGTTCGGTGGGGTCCTGGTTGCTGTTGCGGTTGAGTCCGAGGCTGCGTTGGAGTTGCGTGAGTTCGGCTTTGCCCAGGGTTTCGGTGACGAAATCGGTGCTGTTGGCTTTTTGAAGGATGCGGGCGAGGGCTTGGATGTAGGCCCGACTGTTGTTGATGGGTGGAGGGACTAAGGTTTTGACGGGACCCAGTCGCCAGCTTTTGCCGTAGACCAGGACGCCGAGGAGGATACAAAGTTGAATGACAGCCAGAATGAGCGGGGTCTGGGCGAGGAATTCAAAGACATCTGCTTTGCCTTCTTCTTTGGCTGTTTTGCTGTCGCGGTAGCCATGAATGTATTCATCGACGATGATTCGATCGTTTTTAACCAGGTCTTTTAAATAGGCAAAATTATTCGTGTCTTGGTAAGCATTTGCGCCCAGGAATTGCGGCACGACATACACAATAGAACCTTGTCCGATTTTGGACTCGATGACGATCGCCCCAAAGTCATCTTTGAGAATGGGATTGATTGGTTGAGCGAGGACAGGCGTTTCGCTGGGAAGGTATCGTTTACTGGTTTGGAGGGTGATGGCGCGATTGTCTGGACTGATGGGACTGCTGTTGAAGTTGGCTTGAGTGGCACGGACGCGACCGCTGGGGATTTTTTTAGATCCGATGATGACGATCCGGTTTCCTTTTTCAATCCCTTTGGAGCTTAGATTGTATTGTCCAATGTGATTGCTATCATCGTCGGCTAAGACTTGAAGAATCGTAGTATTTTTATTGGTGCTATTAAAAAAGCTGTCGTCGATCGGTTTCCGCAACCGTTCCATCTTTGCGCCGCTGTTTTCCATATAGGCATACCAGGCACCGTAGCCTTCGGGTGCTCTGCTATAGGTGGATCCGACGCTCTGGGGACTGCTAGGAGCGCTGACGAGGGTGAAGAGCAGGAGTCCGGCGAGGACCAGGCCGATCGTCCACCACTGTCGGGGATTGAAGGTTTGTTTTAGGGTCTGTAAATTCTGCATTAGGGGGTCTCCTGATCGATGTCACGGTAGGCCCGATCGCAGTCTTCGTAGCGCTGGGCGGAGATGGGTGTGTTTTGGCTGTAGTACAGGGCTTCGTGGGTGTTGGCGAGGGTTTGGTAGGCCCGATCGCTCTTTGAGTTGGGTTTTTTGCGTCGGAGTTGAGTGCGGTATTCGCCGTTGGTGAGGGTGCGATCGGTGGAGATCAGATCGCGTTCCTGAAGTCTCGTCAGGGCCGCAAAGTACAATGCACGGGCTGCTTTGCCGTAGTCGCCTTTGTCTTTGGCGCTGCGGGCTTGCTGGAGCCATTGGTTTTGGGTAAGTAAGGGGACGGTGGGTTCTTCGATGACTGTGGGGCGGGGGATGGATTGTTCGGCGATGAGGCGGGCGATCGTGGGGTAAAGTTTCCAGACGAGCAATCCGCCTAGGGCGATCAAGATCAGCCAAAAGAGTCCTTCCCAAGTCTGAGGAGCGACTTCGGGTTTTGGCGCATTGTCAGGAATTTCTGGGGCTTTCCAGCCGGAGGTGAGGGTCTCAAACCATTCGCCTGTGCGCTGTTGCCAGAGTTTTACATCCCAAGGGAGATTGGTTTTTTCAAAGTCTTGGGCCATGGCGATATGCGCTACTGAGACGTGAATCTATTACTCGATGCTCTAATTTTATGCGTTTTAGGCGAGAGTCGTAAAATTTATACCTAATCTCGCTCTTTCTCCTACAAAATTGGGGGCCGGGGGGCGGTTCGTCAGGCGATTGGATTATGGATTCATGAATAAAAACAGTGCGATTTCTATTTTTCTGGCTACCCTTAAATAATATAAGGAATCGTCGCTCCATTTGTTGTAGTTTTATCTGCCCCATTTGACAAGCTGCCATGCCAAACCTCATTACCAAACTCTACCGCGCCACTGTGAATACCATTCTTGTTCAACAGACTAAGTTTAAAGAAGATCTCGCAGGGGTGAAAAATCCGCTCTGCCGATCGCTCCTCTTAATTCAGCCTCAGCCCACGGGAAAGGTGGCGCTGTTGTTCCATGGGTTTACGGCTGCGCCTTATCAGTTTGGGATGATTGCTCAGTTGCTCTATCAGGCGGGTTACAGCGTGCTGGTGCCGTTGATGCCGGGGCATGGGATTACGGGGGACTTTAGTGCGGCCAAGCCGACGCCGTTGCCCACGGATGCGAAGCCCTATAAGGAGTTTGCGTTGGAGTGGTTTAAACAGGCGCAGGCGATCGATCCCACGGCAAAAATTACGTTAGGCGGGTTGTCCGGTGGGGCGTCGTTGGCGGGGTGGTTAGGGCTGGAAAAGGCGAGTCAATGCGATCGGGGCGTGCTGTATGCGCCGTATTTTGGCAATAGTCGGTTTGTGTTGGATCTGATCATTAATAAATCCCAAAACTATCGCACTTGGATGAGTGAACCAAACCCCGCCTATCCCGGCTATAACGGCTTCCAAACTCAGGCGTTGAAGGTGTTTTTGACGATCGGGGAGGAGGTGTTGAAGCGATCGAAAAATGAGCCGACGCCTCCGATGTTTACGATTTCGACGGGGTGCGATATTGCGGTTAATAATAATGATCATGAGGTGTTTTTTAATAATATTGTGGGCCGTCAACCGTTGAGTTGGTATTACTGTTTCGATCGGGATTTGGAGATTCCCCACACGATGCTGCTGAAGGCGGAGGGGAATCAGTGGGAGGCGGTGTTGAATGTGATGACGAAGGCTTATCTCGGGAGTGCTGTGACTTGGGCTGAGGTGGAGGAGATTGCGTTTCGGATGACGGAGGGGAAGACCTATCCTCAGGTGATTGCGGAGTTGGGGTTGGCGTCTAAGGCTTCACCGGATTTGCCTGCGATGATTACGATGGTGGATAAGCGATCGATCGTGGAGGCTCGGAATCCTAGTCGATCGATGGATTGATTTTTGAAGTCAATTTCAAAGCCCCCAGAATTGGGGGTTTGGGGGCTTTGGGTCTCAGGACTACGGAACGATTACAAAGTTCACCAGGTTGCCAGGAAAAACGATCGCTCCTCAATCCGTCAGACCTGTAATTGCTATCTTCAAACAATTCCGAATGGCACCCCAATCCTGTTCTGATACCTGACCAATTTTTGTCATGCCCGTAGACTTCGGAAGTGTAACAATAAAACTTCTGAAAACGGACTCAATCCTTAATCCTGCGGCCTTCCAATCCTGAAGTGCATAGTCTGTCACGCCTAATCCCTTTGTTTGAGACGTGATTAGACCCACAATGATATCGGGACGAAGCGAATGGTAGGTTTTGGAGGACAATACGATCGCCGGACGACGTTTGATTCCTGTTGCACCGGGAAAATCAACACTTACGACATCACCAGGATTAAAGATCACGATGTAATATCCTCGTCTAGAAACTGAGTGTTGGCATATTGCATCGAGAACTGAACAAGATCGGCTTGATCTTGTTCACTCCAATAATCGCGATCATCGATCGCCCCGTCATCCTGTTTCACAATTCCATTTAAAATCATTGTCGCCAACCGCAAGCGCTCAGCAGGCGGCAAATCATGAATGACTTGGTTATAGACTTCTTGAGCAGTCGTTAAGGACATACTAGAATCCTGAATTCAGTACTATTCAGCATAACACCCAGATCTCAATCCAAGTTCAAAGCCCCCAGAATTGGGGGTTTGGGGGCTTTGGCTTTCGGGACTACGGAACAATCACAAAGTTCACCAGCTTGCCGGGAACGACGATCGTTTTCTTCACCTCTTTCCCCGCAATGTACTTCTGTGCCAATTCAGAGGCCGTTGCTAACGCTTCGATTTCGTCTTTGGTAGAAGCAGACGGCACGGTGATACTACCGCGTGTCTTGCCAAGGATTTGGATGACGATCGTAATCTCATCGACGACTAAAGCCGATTCATCCAAAACCGGGAAGGCTTGCAGATGAACTGATTCAGCATTTCCTAGATGATTTTTCCAAAGTTCGTCAGCGATGTGCGGAGCAAAGGGTGCTAGCAATCGCAGCAGCGTTTGGATTCCTTCGGCGTAGACGGTAGAATCCTTTTGTGTGAAGTCACCTAGCGCATTGCTGAGTTTCATCAGTTCCGATACTGCCGTATTGAATTGATAATCATCGGTCAAGTCTTCGGTGATTTCTTTGATGGCAATGTGGATCGATCGGCGCAGATCTTTTTCAGCTTTCGAGAGATTGCCAGAGGCGATTGCTGCCGCATTTGCTTTCACACCCGATTCCGTCACCAATCGCCAAATCCGGTTCATGAATCGGAACTGTCCTTCCACATCCGCATCATCCCACTCCAAATCCTTCTCCGGCGGAGCTTTAAACAGAATAAACATCCGTGCCGTATCCGCGCCGTATTTATCAATCACATCGCCAGGAGCAACGCCGTTGTATTTGGATTTTGACATCTTTTCATACACGAGATTCAATGCTTCACCTGTCTCTGGATCAACCGGATTGGTTAGATCTTTGATATCCTCAGGTTTGACGTAGCGATCGGTTTTGGGATTCTTATAGGTTTTCGCTTGGACCATGCCTTGGGTGAGCAAGCGTTTGAATGGTTCGTCGCAATTGAGCAGACCCCGATCGCGCACCACTTTTGTAAAGAAGCGCGAGTATAGCAAATGCAAGATCGCATGTTCAATCCCGCCGACGTACTGGTCTACCTGCATCCAATCGTTGCCGATCGCGGGATCAAAGGCCGCCTTGTCGTTCTGCGCATCGGGATAGCGCATGAAATACCAGGACGAACACATGAAGGTATCCATGGTGTCCGTCTCGCGTTTTGCCGGAGTTCCGCAACTGGGGCAGGGGACGTTGACCCAGGATTCTAGTTTTGCGAGGGGCGATCCTTTGCCGGAAAATTCGACATTTTCGGGGAGTTCCACGGGAAGCTGATCGTCAGGAACAGGCACGGCTCCGCAGTCGGGGCAATGAATAATTGGAATCGGACTGCCCCAATAGCGCTGCCGAGAAATCAACCAATCCCGCAGACGATAATTCGTGGTGCCGTTGCCCTTACCTTGCGCTTCTAACCATTGCACCGCTGCATCGACGCTTTCGCCCTTGCCTTTACCTGCCGGAACGCCATCCAATGGACCCGAGTTGGCCATGGTTCCGGGATTTGTAAATGCTTTGGAAATTGTGCTGCCGTCTAGTGTTTCGCCCTCGGGTTGCACCACGACTTTGATGTCGAGGCCAAACTTCTTCGCAAACTCAAAGTCGCGTTGGTCATGGGCTGGGACGGCCATAATTGCGCCTGTGCCGTAGTCCATCATGACGTAATCTGCAATCCAAATGGGAATTTGCAACTCATTCACGGGATTGATTGCATAGCTGCCCGTCCAGACTCCGGTTTTCTCTTTGCCCTCTGCTGTACGATCGATTTCGCTTTTGCCTGCGGATTCTTCCTGGTAGGCTTTAATGGCCGCAGATTGCTCCGGTTTCGTCAGCTTTTCCACCAGCGGATGCTCGGGTGAGATCACCATGAAACTCGCACCCCACAAGGTATCAGGCCGAGTGGTATAAACGACTAAATCCTCACCAATCTCGGTTTTAAACGTCACCTGCGCGCCCGTAGATTTTCCAATCCAATTGGCCTGCATCGTACGAACCCGTTCCGGCCATCCGTCGAGTTGATCTAGATCCTGTAGCAATTGCTCAGCATAGTCGGTAATTTTGAAAAACCATTGACGGAACTGTTTCCGTTCGACCTTTGCACCCGATCGCCAAGACTTTCCTTCACTATCCACCTGTTCATTCGCTAAAACAGTCTGATCAATGGGATCCCAATTGACGATCGCCTCTTTTTGGTACGCCAGTCCCGCACTGACAAACTGCAAAAACATCCATTGCGTCCACTTGTAATAGTTAGGCGAGCAAGTGGCGATTTCTTTATTCCAATCAAACGAGATCCCCAGGGCGTCAAGCTGCACCTTCATCTGGGCGATGTTCGAGTAGGTCCATTTGGCGGGATGGATATTGCGTTCGATCGCCGCATTTTCCGCAGGCAATCCAAAGGCATCCCAGCCCATGGGATTCAGGACGCGGAAGCCCTGCATTCGCTTTAGACGGGCGATGACATCGACAATGGTGTAGACGCGGACGTGCCCCATGTGGAGGTTCCCGGACGGGTAGGGAAACATCGACAGCGTATAGAATTTGGGTTTGCTGCGATCGGTCGAAGTCTCCGACAGCTTTTGCGCTGCCCAATCCTTCTGCCATTTTTCCTCAATGTCGGCGGGGGTATAACGGGACTCCACGGGGTTTTCTCCAAGCAGATGATAGAACGTCGGCGTAGCTGCCGTGTCCTATTGTAGTAGAGAATATCCCAGACGTTGGGGTGGATTTGGGGATTTTAGGGTTGGATCGCGACTTGTAAATTACACTAATTGCTTAGGACGTAATCTAACAGGGTGAAGGACGATGCCGATCGCATTAGTGACGGGTGCTTCGATGGGGATTGGTGCGGCGTTTGCGCGGGCATTGGCGGCGCGGAAGTATGACCTGGTTTTGGTGGCCCGATCGCAGGATAAATTAGACGCGCTATGCCATGAACTGATGACGGATCATGGTGTGACGGTGAAGGTGTGGGTGGCGGATTTGACGGTGGCGACGGCGGCGCAGGATGTCTTCAATGCGGTGAACAGTTGGGATTGGCAGGTGGATTTGTTGGTGAACAATGCGGGGTTTGGGGATTATGCGCCGTTTGTGAGTTGCGATCGGGCTAAACAAGTTTCGATGATTCAGTTAAATGTTTTAGCCTTAACGGAACTGACTCATTTATTTTTGCCCAGCATGATCGATCGTAAATCTGGCAGTATTATCAATGTCGCTTCGATCGCCGGACTTCAATCATTGCCCTATTTATCAGTGTATGCGGCGACGAAAGCCTTTGTGGTGAGTTTTAGTGAGTCGCTATGGGCGGAGGTGAAATCGTCGGGTGTGAAGGTGCAGGCACTCTGTCCCGGATCGACAGAATCGAACTTTGCCGTCGTCGCGGGAATGGATACTATGATGGAAGGGTCAACTAAAGAAGCGCCCAAAATTGCAACGGCGGAGTCAGTCGTTCAGGAATCGCTGGATACATTAGAACGCAATGAGCCGATCGTCGTGACCGGAATCGGGAATAAGTTCGTGTCTGCGATCGGACGGTTTGTCCCGCGTAAGACGTTAGTGGGTTGGGTGGAGCAGGTCTTCCGTCCTAAACAATAGGTTTATTCCATGGAAAATTTTAATCCGCAAAGTGATAGAGATTCAAATTTGCATTTTTGGCATCGCGGCAGAATTTCTTAAGAATTTCCAGTTGTTCGATTGCTAATGAACTGACCGTTACAAATTCCTGTTTGAGTTCATCGATTTCACAAATCAGTTGAGGAAGTTCAGTAAAGTGATAAAACTGGTCCTGATACTGGTTTTGCAATCGCGCTAGAAGCGGACATCGCAGAATGTGAGAGCCTCTAAAATCCTGCCGAATAATTTTTTCGATCAATAGGATGTAGGCTCTATTATCTAGTAAATGATGAGGGCATTTTCGCCGAGCCGAAGTCAGAGATGCGGCAGCGACCAGATTAAGCACCATAGATTTTATTTACTCCTGAACGGCATTTATGATGGACTCATCCATTCTTCTACTTCAGAAACCGACAAGCCGATCGCCTCTGCAATTTGTGCGGGGGTTAGTCCCAAACTGACGAGACGTGGAATCGCCGATCGTCTAGCCAATCGTTCCGCTTCCGCTTCCGCTTCGGCAGATTTTTGAGCGGCTTCAGCCATTTGCTGGGCAGCTTCGGCTCTTTGCTGGGCGGTTTCAGCGGTTTGTCTAGCTTCAGAATGGGTGGAAACCCAGTTCCCCGCAGCGTCATACCATCGCAACCATTTGCCTTCAATTCCGTGATGAACCCCTTGCCAGACTCCTAATCCGAGTTCCAATTGTTCAAACCAAAACTTTGGTTCGGAGGTGGTCAATGCAAGCTGCTCGTATTGACCACTTCGTAGGGTGAAGACTCGCAATTGATTTTCGTAACGGTCATAAACCACATAAAACGGTACACGCAGAATTCGTTCATAGACCTCCCACTTAGTCGGCGGTTTGCCGAGTTCCCGCACTTTGCTACCGAGGTCATCCTTCTCCGTCCCCGGCGACAACAATTCCACCACCAAAAACGGACTCACACTTTCTTGCCATAACACATAGCTCCAGCGCAGATCCTCTTGCCGATCGGCGATCGTCACCCCCAAACACAAAAACCAATCCGGTCTCTTATGCCAAAGCGGATGGCGGCTGTCGTAATAGAGATTTAGATCGGTCCCGATGAAGCATTCGGCAGCGGGATAGGTCTTCGGCTTGCAGGTTTCGCGGAGGAGTTTGGGTTGAAAGTCATGAAATTCGTCAGGCAAACCGAGTTCCTCCGGGTCTTCGCTAGGCAAGTCGTACATGGTGGGCAAAGTTTCGGAGGGCGGTCTGGGAAGTTGATGTTCGTCCTGACTGTAGTACTGGGTTTGGTAGTGGGTTTGGGTCATGATGGGAGCCTCGCGATCGCGTAGTTCTAGTGTACCGCGATCGTCGAAACTCTGGTTTTTCAGAAAATAGTTATAGTAGAGAGAATATGCTGGACATGGAGTAAGAGGGATTGGCGCATGTTGGAGATTTTTGGGTCGATCGCGATGGGTGAGGCGGGGAAGTTTGTGCTGGAGAAGGGGCTGGAGCTGGGTCAGGCGGCGGCGGAAGATTATGTGAAGGATTTTTTTAAGGATGTGTTGAAGGGTGAGTTGGGGGCGAAGCCGGAGGTAGCGAAGAAGGCGGTGGGGGAGGCATTGAAGGCATTTTTGGGGTTGGTGGTTGAGGAATTGGAGGATTGTGAGGTGTCGCCTGCGGAGATTCGGAATGGGTATGAGAAGCCGTTGATGGCGTTTGTGAAGGATGACACGGTAAAGCCGATTTTGGGTGGGGCGTTTGAGCGGGAGTGCCGATCGATCGACACCGTAACGTTAGCAAAAGTTTGGGGACGATCGGAGTTTAAGAAAAAACCGTTTCCGGAAATGCTGGAGGGGTTTGATTGGGAACGAATTGGGAAGGAGTATCTGAAGAAGGTGCGCAAGATTGTGCGATCGTCCGATGAGTTGCG
The DNA here is from genome assembly GCA_013298165.1 of Synechococcales cyanobacterium bin31.maxbin.ball.101. Classification (GTDB taxonomy): domain Bacteria; phylum Cyanobacteriota; class Cyanobacteriia; order Leptolyngbyales; family Leptolyngbyaceae; genus JAAFJU01. The sequence goes on from JAAFJU010000088.1 coordinate 20,042, forward strand.
ATCGTTATTGCAAACGGAATTGCTAGAGGCGATCGCAAGTCAACAGGTTTCGCCGGGATTTGAATTTGAGAAATATCGGGAAAGTTTGCGCTGTAGTTATGGCGTGTTGAAGCTGTCTACGATCGATTCGACGGATCAGCAATATCGGATGCGGTTATGGAATG
>JAAFJU010000247.1 GCA_013298165.1 Synechococcales cyanobacterium bin31.maxbin.ball.101
AGGTTGCTAAGATATTGTGTTTGTAATTTATGGCTAGTCGAGAAGCATGAAAGTTCGAGCTTCTGTCCGCAAAATGTGTGACAAATGCCGCGTGATTCGTCGTCGCGGTCGCGTAACGGTCATCTGCGAAAACCCTAAGCATAAACAACGCCAAGGTTAACGCTAAAGACCACCAGGTCAGCCCTGCCTTCAGGGAAAGCCTGGATTGAACGCACAACTTAAGGGTGTGCCCCCTCTGTCAATATAGTTTTCATAAGGAGAACGAGTGTGGCGCGGATTGCAGGTGTAGACCTTCCTCGTGATAAGCGAGTTGAAATTGGTCTAACGTATATTTTTGGAATTGGCTTGACCCGTTCCAAGGCAGTGTTGAAAAAAACCGGGATTAATCCCGACATTCGCGTTCGTGACCTCACGGATGCTGATGTTGCAACACTTCGGGAAGTGGTCGAGGATGACTACCAGGTCGAAGGGGATCTTCGTCGCTGGGAGTCTATGAACATCAAGCGGTTGATGGACATCGGCGCTTATCGCGGTCGTCGCCACCGTATGGGTCTCCCCGTACGAGGTCAGCGCACTCGCACCAACGCTCGTACCCGTCGCGGCGGTCGTCGCACGGTGGCTGGTAAGAAGAAGGCACCGCGTAAGTAATAGGGTTTGGAGCGTTGAAGCAACCTTGCTTTACATGCCTCTCCCTTTGGTTTGTTGAATACGTTGTCCTATCACCGCTTGAGAAATGGCTAAACCTACACGCCGAACTGGTGCGCGTAAAGTTAAAAAGAACATCCCCACTGGGGTTGCGCACATTCGATCTACTTTCAATAACACGATCGTCACCATCTCCGATGTCCAAGGAGAAGCAGTCTCCTGGGCCTCCGCTGGTTCTAGTGGCTTTAAGGGCGCTAAGAAAGGAACGCCTTTTGCAGCCCAGACCGCCGCTGAAAATGCAGCCCGTCGAGCGATCGAACAGGGAATGCGTCAAATCGAAGTGTTGGTGAGCGGTCCGGGTTCCGGACGTGAAACCGCCATCCGTGCCCTGCAAGGGGCTGGCTTGGAAATCACCCTGATTCGTGACGTTACACCTATTCCTCACAATGGTTGCCGTCCTCCCAAGCGCCGTCGCGTTTAGGGATTGCATTCAAGTCGTGAATTGATGAAGGAAGGGGTAATTCCGTGGCACAGTTTCAAGTTGACTGTATCGAAACCACCATCGATAAAGATCAAAGTCAGTATGGCAAATTTGTCCTAGAGCCGCTGGAACGCGGCCAAGGCTCGACGGTGGGAAATGCGTTACGTCGCGTTTTGTTGGCGAACCTTGAGGGAACGTCTATTACCGCTGTTCGCGTTGCAGGCGTGGCCCATGAATTTTCGACGATTCCGGGTGTACGGGAAGATGTCTTGGACATTCTTCTCAACTTGAAGAAGGTGGTTCTGAAGAGCTACTCTGCCCAACCTCAAATTGGGCGTTTGGTCGTTCAAGGTCCAGCGAATGTTACCGCTGAGAGCTTTGACCTCCCTTCTGAAGTGGAAATCGTCTCTCCGAGTCAGCCTGTTGCCACTGTTGCAGCGGGTCACACCTTGGAGATGGAGTTCCGGGTTGAACGCGGGAAAGGCTATCGCGGCGTCGATCGGATTCGGGCAGATGAAAATGCTGCGATCGACTTTATGCAGTTGGATTCAGTGTTCATGCCTGTTCGTAAGGTGAACTATTCCGTTGAAGATGCGCGGGTGGGCGGATTGCTCGGCCACGATCGTCTGATTCTGGAAATGTGGACCAACGGCAGCTTGACTCCCCAGGAAGCCCTCGCTCAGTCCGCCAATATCTTGGTGGATTTGTTCAGTCCTCTGCGGGATGCACGCTTTGATGAAGTGGATACGGATGAAGTCGATACCGACCACCCCGAAAGCCAAATCCCGATCGAAGAGCTACAGCTCTCCGTCCGGGCCTACAACTGCCTCAAGCGCGCTCAAATCAACTCCGTCGCAGACCTCTTGGACTACACCCAAGAAGACCTGTTGGAAATCAAGAACTTCGGAGCGAAATCGGCCGAAGAAGTCGTCGAAGCGTTGCAAGACCGACTGGGGATTACACTCCCAAAAGAGAAAGCCGCTAAGGCAGGCGGCTAGTCAAAATGCCTGTTGGGATCCCATTGATTTAGGTCAATGGCACTCCCTTGTTTGATGACTGTGTTTAACGTTTACTTTTGAAATAGGTCCAAGACCATGCGTCACCGTTGTAAGGTTCCCCTTTTGGGAAAACCAGCGGATCAGCGAAAGGCATTGCTTCGTGCCCTGACCACCGAACTGATTCGTAATGGCAAAATCACCACCACCAAGACCCGTGCCAAAGCGGTACGGAACGAGGCGGAACGGATGATCACCCTCGCTAAAGAAGGCACGCTTTCCGCGCGTCGTCGGGCGATGGGCTATATCTACGATAAACAGCTTGTTCATGCGTTGTTTGAACAGGTTCCCGATCGGTACAGTGAGCGTAATGGCGGCTACACCCGCATTTTACGGACTGTCCCCCGTCGTGGCGACAATGCTGAAATGGCCATTATTGAATTGGTCTAACTGGGTTGAAGTCGAATTCTGGTAGGGACCGTTGTGGAGATTAAGCCTGCTCAAAGCGTTCAGCCTGATTTGGTAAAACCGTTGGAAACCCCGACGGTGGAGTCTAAAGAACGGCAAAAACGACGGGTAGCGATGGTGGTGCAGTACTTGGGCGATCGGTTCCATGGTTGGCAACGTCAACCGACCTATCGATCGGTTCAAGAAGACTTAGAGACGGCGATCGGCACAGCCTTGAACCAGTCTCGGGTCATCACCCATGCCGCAGGCCGCACCGACACAGGCGTTCATGCCGCTGCACAGGTCGTTCATTTTGATGCTTGGACCTGTATCCCAGCAGAGCGATGGATGAGCATTTTGAATGGTCGGTTGCCGGATGACATTTTGATCCGTGCGGCTGTCCCCGTTCCAGATGACTGGCACGCTCGGTTCTCGGCAACCTATCGGCGGTACCGCTATACGCTGTACACCCATGCCATCCCCAATCTGTTTGCAAAGTCTCGCTCTTGGCATTACTACCGATCGCCGTTGGATGAAACACTCATTCACAACGCGCTCGAACCCTTGATTGGTCGCCATCACCTGGCTGCCTTTCACCGAGCGGGGTCTGACAGACCTCACTCCTGGGTCGATGTCCAAGATGCCTTCTGTGTCCGAAATGGTGACTTTGTCATTATTGAAGTCCAGGCCAGTGGATTTTTGTACGGCATGATGCGGCTTCTAGTGGGCCTTTTGGTCCAAGTCGGAAGTGGTCAACGGAGTCTAGAGTCCTTTACGGAACTCTGGAAATCTGAAAACCGAGAGGAAGTGAAATATGCCGCGCCGCCCCAGGGCCTTTGCCTGTTGCGCGTGGGCTATGACCCAAATCCCTTTCCGATCGAAGCCTGGTATGACGCTCAACCCCTTCTCAGTCTTCCGACTCAATTTCCTTGACCCGCGTTTATCGCACTAATCCAGTCTATTGACGGCTGATATTATCTGAACCCCAGAGCAATGGAAAAAACACACCTTCCCTCTCAAGATGCACCCCGCGACTGGTATGTCGTGGATGCAGCCGATCAGCGCCTCGGTCGCCTAGCGAGCGAGATTGCATCGGTTTTACGTGGCAAAAACAAGCCTAATTTCACCCCCTTTATGGACGTGGGTGACTTTGTGGTCGTGATCAACGCCGAAAAAATTACCGTTACAGGTAAAAAGCGGACTCAAAAGCTTTACCGTCGTCACTCCGGTCGTCCCGGCGGGATGAAGGAAGAGAGTTTTGAAAAGCTGCAAGCGCGGATTCCTGAACGGATCGTCGAGAAAGCAATCAAAGGCATGTTGCCTAAGAACGCCCTCGGTCGTCAGCTTTTCACGAAGCTCAAGGTCTACGCGGGTGATGTTCACCCCCACGCAGCACAAAATCCCCAAGTGCTGGATATCAAAACTACTCCAGAAGTGAAGGGCTAAGTCATGGCAGATGAAGGACGCGCAGTATATCAAGGAACAGGTCGTCGTAAAAACGCGATCGCACGGGTGAGACTCGTGCCCGGCAGTGGTCAAATCGTGATCAACGGCAAGCCCGGAGAACTCTATCTCCAAGGCAACCCGTCCTATTTGGCGGCTGCTAAAGCACCGCTTGAGACCTTGGGTCTTGAAGCGGATTACGACATCCTGGTCAACGCCCATGGTGGCGGTCTCACAGGCCAAGCCGACGCAATCAAAATGGGCGCAGCCCGTGCATTGTGCGAACTTGACCCTGAAAACCGGACGCCTCTTAAGCGTGAAGGACTGTTGACCCGTGACCCGCGCGCCAAAGAGCGTCGGAAGTACGGTCTACGGAAAGCCCGGAAAGCGCCTCAGTACTCGAAGCGTTAAAATTTTATGCTTTGGTGTCTCTGTTGATTGGGGCACCAAAATCAAGGTTACGTTCGATTTATTAAAGGAGCTTACCCATGCCTAAACCTGGAATTCACCCCGAGTGGCACGAAGAATGCAAAGTCGTCTGCAACGGCGAGGAAGTCTTGATTGTCGGTTCGACCAAGGCCAAAATGAACGTGGATGTCTGGTCTGGCAACCATCCGTTCTTCACTGGAACACAGAAGATCATCGATACCGAAGGTCGGGTCGATCGTTTTATGCGCAAGTACGGCATGAAGCAACAGTAGCGATCGCTATTTCATTGCGGAATCTCGTTCCAGTTTTGGGGCGGGATTCTTTTTTGTTTGAGACTTTTGTTTGAGACATGGGCGACCCGATCCCCCTAAATCCCCCTTGGTAAGGGGGACTTTGAGGTTGGCGTTTTCGTTTAGGATTTGGATTGGATTAGATTAGGTTCTAAATCCGGTCCCCCCTTTTTAAGGGGGTTAGGGGGATCGAGTTTTTGCGGTAATAGGAGGGAGAATCATGGCTGAAGCGTATTTGTTGGAAAAACTGAATTCGGTTGAACAGACGTTTAATGAA
>JAAFJU010000193.1 GCA_013298165.1 Synechococcales cyanobacterium bin31.maxbin.ball.101
GGGAAAATCATTAAACATTCGTCGTTACTTCCGAGAGTTGCCGTGCCTAATATTAAGTCTGCTGAAAAACGAGTTCAAGTCGCTGAACGCAATCGTCTGAAAAACAAGAACTACTCTTCCGCCGTGAAGACCCTGGTGAAAAAATGTATGACCGCTGTTGATAAGTATACGACCGCGCCTTCAGATGAAGCTCTGAAAGACATCCAAGTTTCGATGTCTGCGGCGACGAGCAAGATTGACAAAGCTGTCAAAACAGGGGTTTTGCACCGTAATAACGCAGCCCGTAAAAAGTCGAATCTGGCCAAAGCGGTCAAGAAAGCGACGACGAAATAGGGAAGTCCTAATCTTGACGATCGGGGTGAATGGTCTTGCAACTGATTGACACTCACGTCCATATAAATTTTGAGACTTTTGAACCAGATCTGGAAGCCGTAGCTGCCCGTTGGCGTGCTGCTGGTGTTGTTAGACTGGTTCATTCGTGCGTTGAGCCTTCGGAGTTTGAACGCATCCGATCGATCGCCGATCGGTTTCCTGAGGTGGCCTTTGCCGTGGGATTACATCCCCTGGATGTGGCGGATCTCTGGACTGATGAGCGAGCCGAAGAGATTCAAACGCTGGCTCAGTCTGACGATCGAGTTGTCGCGATCGGTGAGACGGGACTGGACTTTTTTAAAGCGGAGAACCGAGAGCAGCAAATTGCCGCCTTGAACGCTCAGCTTGACATTGCCTCTCGCCTCGATTTGCCCTTGATTATTCATTGTCGAGATGCCGCCTTAGAGATGGCGGACTGTCTGCGGACTTTTAAAAATCAAGGGCGCAGCGTTCGGGGTGTCATGCACTGTTGGGGTGGCAGTCCCGAGGAGACCGAATGGTTTCTCGACTTGGGGATGTACATCAGTTTTAGTGGTACCGTAACGTTCAAAAAAGCAGAGCAAATTCAAGCCTCTGCTCGAATGGTGCCGATGGATCGACTTTTGATAGAAACCGACTGTCCGTTTCTATCGCCCGTTCCAAAGCGAGGTGAAAAACGCAATGAACCCTCTTTTGTTCAACATGTGGCCCACCAACTTGCCCATCTCAAGGATCTCCCTGTGGAGACGATCGCGACTCAGACCACCCTTAATGCCTGCCGATTATTTGGCTTAGACTATCCGGTACCTGATCCCCTTCAGATACCCTGCACTTAAAATTTATGATTTTTAGTGCTTAAACCTTGACATAATTATAAAAGCAACCTAAAATACGGGGTTCGCGTTTTCGACGTGGCCCCTTAGAGGAAGACGCATGACTGAGCTAGCCTACACCGCCCCCGCTTTTGTTTTGCCAGACTTAGTTGAGATTCAACGGGCGAGCTTCCGTTGGTTTCTCGAAGAAGGTTTGGTTGAAGAATTAGATAGTTTCTCCCCCATCACCGACTACACCGGGAAGTTGGAGCTTCACTTTGTTGGAAAAGACTATAAGCTGAAGCGTCCAAAATACGATGTAGACGAAGCGAAACGGCGGGATTCGACCTACGCGGTCCAGATGTATGTCCCGACCCGGTTGATCAATAAGGAGACGGGTGAAATTTCCGAGCAGGAAGTGTTCATCGGCGATCTACCGTTGATGACCGATCGGGGAACCTTCATTATCAACGGTGCCGAGCGAGTCATCGTCAACCAAATCGTCCGCAGTCCCGGCGTCTACTACAAGTCGGAAACGGATAAGAATGGTCGCCGTACCTATAATGCTAGCCTAATTCCGAACCGAGGCGCATGGCTGAAGTTCGAAACCGACAAAAATGGCCTGGTGTGGGTTCGCATTGACAAGACGCGGAAACTCTCGGCGCAGGTGTTGCTCAAGTCTTTGGGGCTGTCCACGAGTGAAATTTTAGACTCGCTGCGTCATCCAGAATATTTCCAAAAGACGATTGAAAAAGAAGGCGAATATACCGAAGATGACGCCTTGCTCGAACTCTATCGCAAGCTGCGTCCGGGTGAGCCTCCCACGGTTTCTGGCGGTGCCCAGTTGCTGGAATCGCGTTTCTTTGATCCGAAGCGCTATGACTTGGGTAAGGTGGGTCGCTACAAGCTCAATCGTAAGCTGCACTTGAATGTGCCAGATTCCATGCGGGTTTTGACGCCCCAGGATATTTTGTCGGCGATCGACTACCTGATCAACTTGGAATTTGATATCGGTCAAGTAGATGATATCGATCACCTCGGCAATCGTCGGGTGCGGTCCGTCGGTGAACTGCTGCAAAATCAAGTGCGAGTTGGCTTAAACCGATTAGAGCGGATCATTCGTGAACGCATGACCGTCTCGGATTCTGCGACTCTCACGCCTGCGTCTTTGGTCAACCCCAAACCTCTGGTGGCGGCGATCAAAGAATTCTTTGGCTCATCTCAGCTTTCGCAGTTCATGGACCAGACGAATCCTCTGGCCGAACTGACGCACAAACGCCGGATCAGTGCCCTCGGCCCTGGTGGTCTTACCCGTGAACGCGCAGGCTTTGCCGTGCGTGACATTCACCCATCCCACTACGGACGAATCTGCCCGGTGGAAACGCCAGAAGGACCTAACGCAGGTCTGATCGGCTCCCTCGCCACCCACGCAAGCGTCAACTCCTACGGCTTCATTTCCACCCCGTTCTATCGCGTGGAAAATGGCGTCGTTCGCCGGGATTTGGGCTGGGTTAGCATGACGGCGGATGAAGAAGATGACTTCCGCGTGGCCGCTGGAGACATCTCCACCGACGAATCCAACCGGATTACCAGTGACAAGCTCACCGTCCGTTACCGCCAAGACTTCACCACCGCCCTGCCGGAAGATGTGGACTATGTGGCCGTTTCCCCGGTGCAGATCATTTCAGTGGCGACCTCGTTGATTCCATTCCTGGAGCATGACGACGCCAACCGAGCACTCATGGGATCCAACATGCAACGGCAAGCCGTGCCCTTGCTGCGTCCTGAGCGGCCCCTAGTGGGAACCGGGCTAGAAGCCCAAGCCGCCCGAGATAGCGGCATGGTGATTATCAGCCGCTGTGAAGGGACGATCAGCTACGTTGATGCCACTCGAATTCGCGTCAAACCGAACGATGGCAGTCGTGAGCAGGATTATTTCGTTCAGAAATATCAACGATCGAACCAAGACACCTGCCTGAACCAAAAGCCGATCGTCAAGCTCGGTGAAAAAGTGCTCGAAGGCCAAATCCTTGCCGATGGTTCTGCGACTGAAAAAGGCGAACTGGCCCTGGGTCAAAACATCCTCGTCGCCTACATGCCTTGGGAAGGCTACAACTACGAGGACGCCATCCTGATTAGTGAGCGCCTGGTGTTTGAAGATGTCTACACCTCGATTCACATTGAAAAATTTGAAATCGAAGCTCGGCAAACCAAGCTTGGGCCTGAAGAAATCACCCGAGAAATCCCCAACGTCGGCGAAGACGCCCTGCGCAACCTCGACGAAAACGGCATCATCCGCGTCGGAGCCTGGGTCACATCGGGCGACATCCTCGTCGGTAAAGTGACGCCCAAGGGTGAATCCGATCAGCCACCGGAAGAAAAACTCCTGCGAGCGATCTTCGGTGAAAAAGCCCGAGATGTGCGCGACAACTCCCTGCGCGTTCCCAACGGAGAAAAAGGCCGCATCGTCGATGTCCGCCTCTTCACCCGTGAACAAGGGGACGAACTGCCCCCCGGAGCCAACATGGTCGTTCGCGTCTACGTGGCGCAGAAACGGAAAATCCAAGTCGGCGACAAAATGGCCGGACGTCACGGTAACAAAGGCATCATCTCCCGGATTCTGCCCGTGGAAGACATGCCCTACCTGCCAGACGGTACGCCCATGGATATTGTTCTCAATCCACTCGGGGTGCCGAGCCGGATGAACGTGGGACAAGTTTATGAATGCTTACTGGGCTGGGCCGCAGACAACTTGAACGTGCGGTTCAAGATCGTTCCCTTTGATGAAATGCATGGTGAACAGAAGTCCCGTGAAACCGTTCATGGCAAGCTCTACGAAGCCCGTGAGCATCGCATTGACCACACGGGAGAAGGGGAATGGCTCTTCGCTGAAGATAACCCCGGCAAGATCTCGGTGTATGACGGACGGACTGGAGAAGCCTTCGATCGTCCCGTCACCGTGGGCAAAGCCTACATGCTGAAACTCGTTCACCTCGTGGACGATAAGATTCACGCCCGCTCCACCGGACCTTACTCCTTGGTCACGCAGCAGCCCTTGGGTGGTAAAGCTCAGCAGGGGGGTCAGCGCTTCGGAGAAATGGAAGTGTGGGCCTTGGAAGCCTTTGGTGCAGCTTATATCCTTCAGGAATTGCTCACCGTGAAGTCCGATGACATGCAGGGCCGAAATGAAGCTCTGAATGCGATCGTCAAGGGTAAAGCCATCCCTCGTCCCGGCACGCCGGAATCCTTCAAGGTCTTGATGCGAGAGCTACAGTCCCTCTGTCTGGATGTGGCCGTGCATAAGGTTGAGACCCGTGAAGACGGCAGCAGCCGAGATATCGAAGTGGATCTCATGGCCGATGTCAACACCAAGAAAGCGCCCGCTCGACCTGTTTATGAGTCGATCGCCAGCGGTAGTTCCATGGACGAAGAAGACTAAATCCTAGTAGATTGCCGAACGATCGGTCTCGATCGTTCGGCCACCCATTCATTCAGCCACCCATTCAGCACATCAGGAAGTGGAAACGCGATGCCCAAAATTGAACAGCGATTTGACTACGTAAAAATCGGCTTGGCATCTCCCGAACGGATTCGTCAGTGGGGAGAACGCAGCCTGCCCAACGGCCAGGTCGTCGGCGAAGTCACCAAGCCCGAAACCATCAACTACCGGACTCTGAAGCCGGAAATGGACGGTCTGTTCTGCGAACGGATTTTTGGCCCTGCGAAGGACTGGGAATGTCACTGCGGCAAATATAAGCGTGTCCGTCACCGGGGCATTGTGTGCGAACGGTGCGGCGTCGAAGTCACCGAATCTCGCGTTCGCCGTCACCGCATGGGCTACATCAAGCTAGCCGCGCCCGTGGCTCACGTTTGGTACCTGAAGGGAATTCCAAGCTACATGGCCATTTTGCTCGACATGCCGCTGCGCGATGTGGAACAAATCGTCTACTTCAATGCCTACGTCGTACTGAATGCGGGCAACTCCGACAACTTAACTTACAAACAGCTCCTCACGGAAGATCAGTGGATCGAAATTGAGGACGAACTTTACAGCGAAGATTCCAAGCTGGAAGGCATTGAAGTTGGCATTGGAGCAGAAGCCTTGCAGCAGCTCTTGCAAGATATTCCCCTCGATGAAGAAGCGGAACGTCTGCGCGAAGAAATTGCTGTTTCTAAAGGCCAAAAGCGGGCGAAATATATCAAACGCCTGCGGGTAATCGACAACTTCATCGCTACAGGCTCTATGCCGAGCTGGATGATTTTGGATCTGATCCCCGTGATTCCGCCGGATTTGCGTCCGATGGTGCAGTTGGATGGCGGTCGCTTTGCCACCTCTGACTTGAATGACCTGTATCGTCGGGTGATCAACCGAAACAACCGTTTGGCTCGTCTCCAGGAAATCCTGGCTCCTGAAATCATCGTCCGAAACGAAAAACGGATGTTGCAGGAAGCCGTTGATGCGCTGATCGATAACGGTCGTCGTGGCCGGACGGTCGTGGGTGCGAACAATCGCCCGCTCAAATCCCTCTCTGACATCATCGAAGGGAAACAGGGTCGCTTCCGTCAAAACCTTCTGGGTAAACGGGTTGACTACTCCGGACGAAGCGTTATCGTCGTCGGACCCAACCTCAAAATCCACCAGTGCGGTCTGCCCAAGGAAATGGCGATCGAACTCTTCCAGCCCTTCGTGATCCATCGCTTGATTCGTCAGGGCTTGGTGAACAACATCAAAGCGGCGAAAAAACTGATTCAGCGCAACGATCCCCAAATTTGGGATGTGCTGGAAGAAGTGATCGAAGGACACCCCGTCATGCTCAACCGGGCACCGACCCTCCACCGTCTGGGGATTCAAGCCTTTGAGCCGATTTTGGTCGATGGCCGTGCCATTCAATTGCATCCGCTCGTTTGTCCGGCGTTTAACGCGGATTTCGACGGAGACCAAATGGCCGTTCACGTGCCACTTTCGATCGAAGCCCAAGCCGAAGCCCGTCTGCTGATGCTGGCATCGAATAACATCCTGTCTCCAGCCACAGGTGGACCGATCATCACGCCGTCCCAGGATATGGTCCTGGGCTGCTACTACCTCACCGCTGAAAACCCCGCCGCCACCCATGGCGCAGGTCGCTACTTTGCGAATCTGGACGATGTCATCATGGCCTACGAACAAAAACTCGTGGAAATCCATGCCTACATCTGGGTCCGATTTGACGGTGAAGTGGAATCTGACTTCCCAGATGAACTTCAGGAAGAACAGACCACCGATGACGGAACCGTCACGCGGGTGTACGACTATCGCCGCACCCGACACGATCGGGATGGCGTCCTGATTTCGCAATACGTCAAAACGACCCCCGGTCGGGCCATCTACAACAAGACCGTCATTGATGTCTTAACCGATTAGGACATTTAGGGTTCGATCGGATTCTTGGGTTCAGCGCTAGACCCAGACTGCACCCAAGAATTCTGCATTCCTTGCACAGCCGAATCATTTTCAGTCGAATCATTTTTAACAGTCAGTTTCAACGTCAGTCTCGAACACAGTATTTCCGGTGGGGCACCCATGGCAGAACAGCAGCCTAAGCAAATTTTCCGTAACAAAGTCATCAACAAAAAACAGCTCCAGAATCTCGTTTCCTGGTCATTTCGGACCCATGGAACGGCTCGGACTGCCCAGATGGCGGATGCCGTGAAGGATCTGGGTTTCAAATATGCCACCCGTGCCGGAGTCTCCATCTCCGTGGACGATCTCCAAATTCCACCCATCAAAAAATCGCTGCTCGAAGCGGCTGAAGAAACCATTCGGGTCACAGAAGAAAAGTACACCCGTGGCGAAATCACGGAAGTTGAACGCTTCCAAAAAGTTATTGACACTTGGAACGGTGCTTCTGAAGATCTCAAGGATGAAGTGGTCAAACACTTTAAATCCAACGATCCCCTGAACTCCGTCTACATGATGGCCTTCTCCGGAGCGCGGGGGAACATCTCCCAGGTCCGTCAGCTCGTCGGAATGCGCGGTCTGATGGCCAACCCTCAAGGGGAAATCATTGACTTGCCCATTAAAACCAACTTCCGAGAAGGGTTGACCGTGACGGAGTACATCATCTCCTCCTACGGTGCCCGTAAAGGATTGGTGGACACTGCATTGCGGACGGCAGATTCCGGGTACTTGACCCGTCGTCTGGTGGACGTATC
>JAAFJU010000100.1 GCA_013298165.1 Synechococcales cyanobacterium bin31.maxbin.ball.101
CCCCTTGGGAAGGGGGACTTCCGAACCGATTGTTTTTTTGATTTCCCTCACTGCCGAATTGCTTTCTTCTCTAATCCCCCCCTTCCCAAGGGGGGCTAGGGGGGATCTCGCCGATTCAAATGCAAATTGACAACAGGGCAAGTGGTTTGGAATGATCAGATCGTCACTAAATGAATCCCCCAATGACTTGCAAAACCCGATCGCCTCCTCCAACGTCTCAGACCCAAACCACGGCAACGGTGCAATTTCACCCAATCGCAAAATGCCATTGGAATCGGTGATGGCAATCAAAATCCCTTTGCGGACTGACCAGTTTCCATGGGCCGTGACGATCGGCGTTTTAAACGATCGGGCATAAGTTTGAAACGCGAACTTAAACATTGTCCTAATCGTCTTTCCAAAGCTGGGGTTGTTGAAATTCATGCACATCGACGATTACATCCGCCCAGCCCTGCGCCAACGACTCCCAAATCCGATCGCCCTTCTCCTTACTCGCAGCCGTCGCATCCCCGATCACGCCGCTCTTACTAATGTCTCGCGTCACCCAAGGAATCGAAAGGTTTCGCTCTAAGGTGAGTAAACTGTCAGTCGGTAAACCGTGGGGATATTCGCAAACCAAGCGATCGGTCCTGACTTGATCCGGCAAAATCGCCATCATCAAACTCGTTTCGGCATCGCCTGCATGAATGCCGAGCAGTCCTTCTTTTTCGGTCATGAGTTGCTTAGTAATATGAGGCACGCGCCAAGTGAAAAAGGGAAACACTTCAAAATCCTCAAATTTCACATGCAAATCTCTCGCCACAATGTCAATAATTTGCGGCTGACCCCCATGGGAATTCATCAACACCCATTTACGAAATCCTGCGCGGTACAGGCTTTCCCCCGTCTCCATCAACACCCGAATCATCGTCTCAGCCGAAATTGAAATCGTCCCAGGGAAATGCCAATGCTCATTGGACTTACCATAGTAAATCGACGGCATTGCGAACGCTGGAATGGTAGAATCCAGACGTTCTAGGGCTTTCCCAATCACGGCTAATCCGATCGCAGAATCCACCGCGATCGGCAAGTGGGGACCATGCTGTTCGATCGCGCCTACGGGCTGAATAATCACGACCCTCGACTTGTCGGGCATATCGCGAATATCCGTCCAGGTGAGGTAGGGAAAGAACCGATCGGGTGGAATGAAATTATGCATCATGGGGCAACTCTAAAAATGGCAACGTCAAAATCCCTAAAATATGATCGATTTCGTTGATAAAATACTCCTGATCGTCAATCCAAATCTGTGACCCAATCAATCGCAAAAAGCGCCAAGTGGTCCCCGTTGTGACGGCTCCATAAATTGTATCGACCTTTTGGCCTTCCCGCTCATTAAAGATCTGGGCTGCGACCATTTCCGCCATACATTGACCTAAGCCGCTAGGAATGCTTTCATTTTTAGCTTCTGCAATCGTGATTACTGGAGCTGCAACCTCAATTTGTTCAGGCGATCGGCTCAAAATGAAATCACAAAATCTCTGCAAACCTCTCTCTGGGTCAACCGAAAAATTTCGACCCGAAAACAAGCTCACCTGGCGCTGGGACTGCTCTACAATCTCAGCTAAAATCGGCGCGATTAGAAATTCCGATCGGGCTTTTTCAGTATTGACTAACGTTGCCAACTGGCCATACCGTCGCAGGGCTTCCACGAGAAAGACTGAAGCTGCGATCGGAGCCACTGAAGCAAATAAACTCACGCCTTCAACAATCTCGATGCCTAATTCTTTCTTGACCTTTGTGAGGGTAAAGTCTTCGTAAGACATGGATTCTTTCCTAGAATGATTGAGTTGCAAATGGAATTCCTCCATCATAACTGAGTAAAGGGTGAAACAAAATTTTAGGAATTTTATTGAGAACGATGGCTAGATGGTTGAGGAGACGATTATGATGAAGGAGTCCATGCTGTGGTGAATCGGATGAATCTTCCCAGTACTACGTCTGTCGATCGTTGGCAAAGCCTCCCGGAACGGGAATCGCCCTCCAATGAATGGCGATTAAAACCGTTGACGTTGCCGACGATGTATGACTTACCGTCTGAAGACCCCGAGGAGCCTGGTTTGCCGGATACTTTTCATGGATTGCAACCTCAACTGCTAGATGAAACGCTGCCGGATGAAATACTGCCGGACGAAGCCCTGTGTTTGTCGCCGTACTCAGCGGAGCAAGTGTATTCGGCGTTCGATTTGAACCTGTATTACGATTCGACGCAGACGGGTTGGCATAAGCGACCCGACTGGTTCCTCTGTCTCGGGGTGCCACGGTTATACAAGGGCTTGGTGAAACGATCGAGCTACGTGATGTGGGAGGAAAAAGTCGCGCCCACGATCGTGATCGAATTTTTGTCACCCGGCACAGAAGCGGAAGACCTCGGACGATTCACCTCTAAAACGCAGCGATCGAGACTGGGAAAACCGCCCGCAAAGTTTGTCGTCTACGAAGAGATTTTAAAAATCCCGAACTACATCGTCTTTGATGAAGAAACCCAGCGCTTAAGGTTCTTCCGATTGGTGAATGAACGCTACCAAGAGCAAACGATCGAGCCGGACAATCCCCGACTCTGGATCCCAGAACTCCAGATCGGATTGGGGCTGACGGATTGTATCGTTCGAGGATATGAGGGATCTTGGCTGCGTTGGTGTGACGCAGAAGGACAGTTCTTCCCAACTCCCGCAGAACGCTACCAAGCCGAAACCGAAGCGGCACAAGCTAAAGCTGAAGCGGCACAAGCCAAAGCCGAAGCCGTA
The DNA here is from genome assembly GCA_013298165.1 of Synechococcales cyanobacterium bin31.maxbin.ball.101. Taxonomy (GTDB): domain Bacteria; phylum Cyanobacteriota; class Cyanobacteriia; order Leptolyngbyales; family Leptolyngbyaceae; genus JAAFJU01. The sequence continues at coordinate 2,787 of JAAFJU010000100.1, forward strand.
CAAGCTGAAGTCGTTTCTGAACGGGAGGCAAAGGAAGTGGCGATCGCTGAACTCGCTCAAGCTCAACAACAGCAGCAACAAGCGATCCTCAACTTCTTGAACTTGGGGCTGTCTTCCGAACAGATTGCGATCGCCTTAGGGGTTGATCGTGAACAGGTTGAAGCGCTGAGAACGTCTTCAAAATGAAAAGACCGATCGTAAGGTTCCCGTCACGATCGTCCCATTGCTACTTTGATTGCCTGCGTTGGTGATCACTTGGACGATCGGCGTTAGACGAATACTTTTGCTCATGGGAATGTTGTAAAACAATTCAAAATTGGTTTGGGTGGCATTGCCGACGGAGCTTTGGATGAAAGGCTGGGCAATGCCAATTCCAGCGAGATCGCTTTTGAGAAAGAGATCTTGAAATGCTAATCCCGCCGACCAATATTGAGGACGCAAATCTCCCAATATTGTATTTGGATAATGTCCTGAGCCGTAGCGACCGAACAGGCCAATTTTTGGCGTGATTGCGATCTCTCCATTTACCCCGAATACGCCAAATTGACTCCCTAGTAATTCCCCACCGCTATATTGCAATCGCATGGCGATCGTCTTGCTGGGTGCATACTCTAGCTCCACAATGCCCATATAAGGATCGCCAAACAGCCCTCCCCTTGCGCCGCCCCCTGATGTCGGAAAGAGTCGAATGTCGTTCGCTCGTCCGCCCCCGAAGAACTGTTGGTTTTCGGGGAGTGCGCCTGCGCCACTGCTGGCAACGTAAACGCCTCGTAGTGAAAACGGTCCTTTATTGGGATTCCAATTGATCGCCGCCCCTGCCCCGCCTGGTCTGGGCAGGAGAATGAAATTATTCACCAATGCCGACGTAGAAAAGTCGCGAAAACTGACATTGGCATAACGGTTTTTATCAATGAAATCTGGAGCGACCATTTGCGGACCTAAGGTCACATTCAAATCTCTTGTTGGCGCAAAGGTGTAGTAGGCTCGTCCTAAGCTCAGTTGCGATCGTCCTGGTACGGCATAATCCAGCACACTGCTGAGATTGGGTTCTAGAAATCCAGCGGTGTTATCACTGGTTCCAGGACTCGCAGACAGCAATCGCAACTTGAGTAAATCGGTTCCGTTAAAACTCGTATTGAGATCGACACTAATGCGGTGCAGTGTGGTGATATTGGGTTGGTTGCGCGTAATGACAGCGCCCCGTGGAGCAATGATCTGATCTCCGCTAAAACCACCGCCGCTGACGGCAAAGACCAGTTGTCCCGTCAGTTTGGTCGTGGTGGAAAACTGTTGTTTTTGTAATAGAGATGTTTTGGTTTCGAGTTGGGTGATTCGTCCTTTTAGTGTTGTAAGTTCGGATTCAAAATCGGATTGCAATTTTTGAACGATCGCCAGATCTTTGGATGTTGCTAGATTACTGGTGTTGGATGTGATTTGGTCATTGATTTTATCGAGACAAGCATTGAGTCCTGCCGCAAATTCCGATCGGCTCAAACTTCGATTCCCGAGGAACGATCGGTTCGGGTATCCTGCAATGCAACCATAGCGTTCCACTAACTGTTGTAAGGCTTGGAATGCCCAGTCTGTGGGCTGCACGTCTTGGAGTTGGTTGACGGAGGTGACTTGTGCGATTTGGATCGGTGCGATCGAGGTTTGTACGGTTGGGGGAATGTAGAAGGTCATGGATTTTGGTGATTAGCTCTGACTATGCGTTAGATTGCGAACTTGGGATTTGAATAGGGCAAATCCTAACCCGACGATCGTTAAAAGTCCCCCCGTTACTGCATAGGTTCCTCCGAATCCAAATGCTTTGTTCAAGGGCTGGGTGACGATCGGTGACAAAAATTGTCCTAGAAACATCGAAGTCGAAAGCCAACCTAATGCCTTCCCACGAACTGCATCCGGCACGGCGCTACTGAGCCACACGGTCATATTGGGCATTAAGATTCCGAGTCCCATGCCCGACACGATCAGTCCGACCAATGCCTGTGCCCAATTAGATGACTGCCCGATCAGCAAATACCCAATGCCCATAAGTCCAAAAATAATCGGTAAGAATGCCACAAATTCCATGCGTTGTTTGAGTTTGCCATAGGTCAAGGATGCGGCGGCGCTGAACAGGGTGCAAAGGGCGATCGCCATGCCGCTTTGAGACGGTGAGGCTTTGACCAATCCATCTAGGAAAAAGGGCAATTGTACTGGAATTAAATAAAACGCAATTTGGCTCAATGTCGTGAGTCCGTAAATGATGGCGAGAACCGCGATCGGAGTTTCAATGGTCTGTTCCATCTGGATTGCTGATTGTTTGGGTGTGCGATCGGGTTCTGTAATAAACACTGCAATCAACGGCACAATCAACCAAGCAAACAAATAAATCCCAAATGGGAAATGCCAATTGCGTTGCGCTAATGCACCGCCCAACGTCAAAAACAACACGCCGCCCAAACCCATCGATCCCGCTTGCAATCCCATGAATGCCGCCCGTGCTGGACCCACATAGTAATCTGCAATTAACGTCGTTGCACTCACCATCACCCCCGACACCGCCAACCCCAGAACCGCCCGTCCGGCTAATATCGCGGTTAGATTTTCTAAATACAACCCTGAACTTCCGGCGAGGCCGTAAAGAACTGCGCTGACAATGAGCAATGTCTTTCGACCGAACCGATCGACGATCGTGCCTGCGATCGGGGAACCGATGACAATGAACAACGCTGGGAGTGTAATTACTAGTTTCACTAATGTCGTGCGTAAATCGGGATCAGAAATAGCATTTTCAAACTGCTTCTTCATCGCCGGAAGCGCTGGCGAAACCGTCGCCCCCGCCATCACCGTCAAACTACTCGCCAATAACAGCGTCAGCTTTGTCGTCCAAGCATTAGTACTTTGCATTTAGAGTCTCAACTTATTTTGTTGCGATGCGAAGACCCGATCCCCCTAGCCCCCTTAAAAAGGGGGAACCGGATTTTTCATATTTCCGCTCAAAGTCCCCCTTTCCAAGGGGGATTTAGGGGGATCGGGTCTTCGAGGATAACCCTAAATCTTCTCTATGAATTCCAACGTTTCGTCGCAGCCGCAATGCGTTCTCCATAAAGTACAGCAGTCATCCGATCGCCCGGATCAAGTTCTGCCGCTTTCGTTCCCGTAAAATCAGGAAGCGCCTGCCCCATGATGCCCATATAGGACCCTAACCGATTAACGCCACTGGGTTGCGACATTTCACCCCCACCAACCCAAACCATGCCATGTTGCGCGGCATTAATCGCTAGATAAAGCAGCGTCCCTTGTTTATCACCACTAAGTCCAGCGGAATGGGTGAATCCGCCCGCAATTTTGTCTTTCCAAAGCTGTTGTGCCCAAGCACTGCTCGCCCAATCCGCAAAGGCTTTAAACTGCGCCGCAACGCCGCCCATATAAGTGGGAGAACCAAAGACGATCGCATCCGCTTGAGTCAATTGTGCTGCCATCGCTTCGTCTTTCCAGCGACCATTTGTAATTTGTTCACCTGTGATGCGGAGAAGGTGAACGGTAGTGTCAGCAGTCTTTTGCGCACCTTCAGCGATCGCTTCTGCCATCAAATGGGCATGTCCGGTTCCTGAAAAGTAAATGATTGCGATCGTGGTCATGATTTGTGTCCTCTGTAACTGTAAATGAGTGATCGGTTGAATTAAACCATAGTTGTGTGATCGTTATGCCTCGCTTTTTTTCGGTTTGGCGGCAAGACGACGACCCCAAGGTTTGAGTAACGAGACGGCAATGATGACCAGCAATGTGATATTAATTGCCAGACCGCCCCAAATGATTCCTTGGTTGTCGAACATGTAGAGCGGATTTTGGAGGGCTTGGAGGCGCTCTATGGCAGAGATCGAGGTCATGGCGTTAATCCATGGACCGATCCAGAAGGTGCCAAAGACGATCGCTACGGTGGTCAGCACCCATTTGGTAATCACCCAGTAATTTTTGAAAAATCCCCAATTGGTAAACCAACAGAGGAAAAATCCTGTTAATGACGATAAGGTCGCGGTGGGAATGATTACAAAATCATCCAAAAATTTACAAATTTCATTAATGGCGTAGAGCGCATCGCCATTGGGTGCGTCAATATTCTTAACGCCCATGATCACTAAGCACAACCCCGTCCCCAGCCAGATTGCGCCGGAAGCGACATGGGCGGATACGAGCCAGTTTTTTTGTTTGACATCGAGTTTGAATGAGGATTTAGCAGTCGCTTCGGCAGCTTTGGTCATGGGAATACCCTTTGTTGATCGTTGATTGACATTGCAATGGTTGCTACCCAATCGTTAAGGAGTGATCGCAACTTTTTCACCACTATAAATGCGAGGTTCCACTTTAACGATCGAGGCGTAAAATGCCTCATTATGCAGCTCTCGGAACCGTGGATGTTGAGAGAGGCTAGCGAGGTTTTCTGCTGTTTCCCACTGGGCGATCGCGGTAACAGTACGACCATCATCACTTTTTAGCAAGGTTGCGCTAATAAATCCTATTTGGAATTTGACCACTTCAGTATAAATTTGCTGAATTCCCTCAAATGCCGCATCCTGTCGTCCGGTTTCAACGGTCAACATGTTGATAAAAGTAATCAATCTAACCTCCTTTGTGATTTTTAGTCTAAGTTCATTGCTACTTGGCTACTGAAACCAAAAAGCTGCAGTCGAAAGACTATGCTGGAAACCAGAATGAAGTTTCGTGACGCTACTTTCAACAAATCCTGAATCAGCGGCTCCCACTGCGACTAGCAATGGCAGAAAATGCTCGATCGTGGGATGGGCCATTGCATAGAATTGATGTGATGGAAAATCCATAATATCGGCTGTTTGAGTTTGATTCGGGGGCGGGATTATTTGTTCCGTCACCCAGGCATCAAACCCCTGACTCCATTCAGTGACGCTGTTGACATCGCCGCCACTCAGGTAACTGCGACGAAATTCTGTCTGATTATGTGTCACGCCGCCGCTACAAACAATCAAAACACCTTGATCGCGGAAAGCCTGTAGAGCTTGCCCCAATTGGAAATGTTGCTGTGGATTATAATCCTGTTGAAGTGAAATTTGCAAAATCGGAATTTGTGGAGCAGGAAACATTAGTGACAGCGGTATCCAAGCGCCATGATCTAAACCCCGATCGGGATCGATCGCGCTATTGAAACCTGCTTGAGTTAAATGTTCAACAATTTTGACCGCTAGTGCCGTATCACCTAGAGCCGGATAAGCATTGCTATAAAGCGCCTCCACTGGATGGTCATGAATTGTTTTGGGCGATGACGTGGCGGTAACGGAAAATTTGGGTTGGCTGTAGTGCGCTGAGATACAGACGATCGCCTGTGGTTCAAGCGCCCGAAGCATTACACCGATTTCCTTTAACCGTTGATGGGTGGGATCATCGGGAGCGGTTGTATATACTGAAGCCCCATGCCCTACGAAGATGACTGGTAACGTTTTCTGAGTCATTGCTACTTCAAGATTGCTAATCCTTTTTGAACCGCAGGCCGATCGCTGACTAGTTTCACCCAGCGTTCAAGAGCCGCTAAGTTCTCAACCTTATCGGCATCGCTCGATCGTATGAAGTTCAGTCCACCAGCGGCCCAGGTATAGTTGGCGATATCTGCGATCGAGTAGTTGTCGGCGATAAATTCCCGATCGGTGAGATGCTGATTTAGCACATTGAGCAAGCGGACACTTTCATCAAGATAGCGATTAATTGCATAGGGTATTTTTTCGGGTGCAGCGTGCGAGAAATGACCCCATTGACCAATCATCGGGCCAAGTCCACCGACCTGCCAAAATGTCCAAGCTAAGACCTCCGATCGATCTCGCCCCTGCGTAGGCAATAGCTTTCCCGTCTTTTCAGCCAAGTAGATCAAAATCGCCCCCGACTCAAATACCCGCTGACCACCCTCAACCTCACGATCGACAATGGCGGGGATTTTGCCATTGGGATTAATGGCCCGGAAAGAAGCCGTATGCTGCTCTCCCTTTGCAATATCGATCGGGAAAAGCTGATAGGGCAAACCAACCTCTTCAAGCATAATCGAAGCTTTCTGGCCATTCGGCGTGTTCGCTGTGTATAGATCAATCATGGTTTGTCTCCGATCTTGGTTTGTATCGTCGCATGTTCAAATATTGCCCTACAGAATGCCACCGTTGACTTGTAAGTTTTGTCCTGTCATCCAATGGGCATCATCACCTACGAGAAATGCGACCACATTGGCAATATCGGTGGGTTGTCCCAAACGTCCGAGGGGTGTTTGGCTAACTAGGTGCGCGATCGCAGGCTCGGGCAGAACTAGTCCGTCAGTATCGGTGACACCAGGAGACACGACATTCACCGTTACCTGTCGATGCCCGATCTCTTTCGCCAAGGCAAAGGCAAAGCGCTCGCCTGCGGCTTTACTAGCGGCATAGACGCCACCTGCTGCAATCGGCATCATTGTCCCACCCGTCGAAAACTGGACAATTCGCCCGCCATCTTTCACCCGATTAGCGGCGGCTTGCAATACATACATTGCTCCCTTGGCATTCACTGAAAATACTTTCTCGAAGTCTTCGTCTGTTAATTCAGTATGGGGTTTGAACACTGATACCCCTGCCACATTCACAACAATATCAATCGGGCCAAATTGCTGCTCAGTTTCGTCAAATAATCGCTGCACATCGGCCTGATTTGCAACATTAGCTTGAATCGCGATTGCCTTTCCACCTTGGGCTTCGATCGCATTAACGACCGCTGTGGCTTTCTCAGGAGAAGCGACATAATTCACCACGACGGCGGCTCCATCCTGGCTCAAACGTTGGGCGACAGCAGCGCCAATGCCTCGTGAGGCAGCAGTGACGATCGCGACTTTTCCGATTAATGATGCCATTGATTTTGATCCTCAAGATTAAGTTTAAATTTGAGTTCATCCCTACGGTATGCTGAACGCTGACTTTCCAGGAAGTACTTACTTTTTGGTAAGTGTCTTTCTAATGAGGATAATTTATGAGCACAGCACCAAAGGATGGCACTCACCTTGTCAAAGTAACGCTGGGCGTTTTGGGTGGGAAATGGAAAATTTTGATTTTGTGGAACATTCGCGATCGGCCTCAACGCCTGAGTGAATTGAAACGGTTAATTCCGGCAATTAGCGAGAAAATGCTGATTCAGCAATTACGGGAACTAGAAAAAGACGGCATTGTCCATCGTCATGACTACGGCGAAATGCCCCCGCGTGTCGAGTATTCATTCACCGCCCATGGTGAAACGCTGAAACCAATTTTTCCGGTCCTATGCAGTTGGGGGGAAATGCACTTGAAACATCTTGAGCAGGACAAATGATGTTTTCCTCAATTATTTAAATGGTGTTCTGACGATCGCTGTCTAGCAATCGTTGAATGGTCTGAATTAATTCTGGTTCATCCCAGCGTCCCTCAAATCGATGTTGATTAATAAAAAAGGCAGGTAGACTCTGAACCCCGTCCTGCTGACCTTGTAAGCGATCGGCCTGAATTCGGGATACATGTCGATCGTCCGCGATTTCCTGCAAAAACTGATTGACATTCAGCCGCAGGGCGATCGCGTATTCCACCAAACTGGCATCATCCAAGGCAGGCGGAATCATGAACAAGCGCTCATGCATCGCCCAAAACTTCCCCTGACTCGCCGCTGCTTCTGCCGCTTCCGCCGCGTGATGCGATTGCACATCAACCTCGATCGGAAAATGCCGAAACACAAACTGCACCCGATCGCCAAACGTCGCTAAAACTGCCATGACAATTTCATGCGCCTCAGCACAATGGGGACAATAATAATCGCCATATTCCAACAACTGCACCAGAGCGGTTTCAGCGCCGAGAATATGATCGGAGCGATCGGGTATTTCAGCCATAGGATGAACGATCGGGTTAGCAGAACACCTGTCTGGCGATTACTCTAAGCGATCGGTCAGAAGTTGTAACGAGCCGAGATACTAGACTTCGACCTAGCAATTTTGATAGGTGCAAGAATGTCGTTTTAATGCAGTTGCACAATGCCTTGACGCAACGCCAGGACGATCGCATGGGCACGATCGTTCGCCCCTAATTTACTCAAAATATTATTCACATGGAAGCGGACGGTATGTTCTGTGATGCTCAGTCCAGCGCCGATTTCACGATTGTTTTTACCTGTTGCCATCAGGTCGATCACTTGACGTTCGCGATCGCTCAGCATTGGTTTATCCATCCGTGCCGCCAGCTTCTCACCCACCATTGCCGAAATACAGCGCCGCCCTTCATACACCGCCCGAATCACTTCTAAAATCTCATCACAGGGCGTATCCTTCAGCAAATAAGCCCGCGCCCCTGCTCGTAATCCCTGATAAATCGCCTCATCCGTATCGTAAATCGTCAGCATAATGATATTGGCATCCGGTGATTCGGCCCGCACCGTTGTAATCACCTCCACCCCGCCCAACTCCGGCATCCGCAGATCCAATAGCACCACATCGGGCTGATGCAACCGAAACTGTTCGATCGCTTCATTGCCATTACTCGCCTGCCCGACAATTTCCATGTCCGACTCCCCTTCCAAAATCGACACCAAACCCTGCCGGACGATCGGATGATCATCCACAACCAATACCCGAATCGATCGGGCCGTTTCATTCGGTGGCATTAGGCTGGGTTCCATGACTTCAAGGATTATCGTGATTCAGGCTCGATCGGCATCATAACCCGGACTTCAGTGCCCTGATTGAGTTCGCTGGAAATTTGTAAAATTGCCGCAATCGTCTCGGCCCGTTGCTGCATACTTTTAAGCCCAAATCCCGCGACCGATCGCTGCAAATCGAACCCCATGCCATCGTCAATAATGCGGAGTTCGATCGCCCGATCGCTATAAATAATCTGAATTTCAATCTGTTTCGCCTGGGCATGACGGAGCGCGTTGTTACAGGACTCTTGGACAATTCGCAGCAGATGCATTCCCTGTTCTGGGGGCAGCGTTTGAGGCGTTCCCTGCACTGTCACCTGGGTTTGGGTGTCAGAGCCAAGGGTCATTTGGGTCGCTAGCTGTTCTAGGACAGGGGCAAGGTTGCTATAGGCTTCACCTTCCTGGGACAACACCCAAATTGAACTGCGGGCTTCGGCGAGTCCTTTGCGGGCTAGATCGCGGGCGCAGTCACGGTGGATTTGGCTTTTGGTGGGGTTTGTTATGGCAAAGCGATCGACTGCCTGTAACTGGATCAGAATTCCCCCAAAATCCTGGGCCAAGGTATCGTGAATTTCGCGGGCGGTGTGGTTGCGTTCTTGAATAATCGCTGACTGGCGACGTTCTTCGGCTAGTTGAGTAAGGTGGATGACGAGGCTGGCTTGGTCGGTGAGGACGTTGATTAGTTCTAGGGTTTCAGGTTTGAACGTCGTCGGTTGATTGAAGGCCAAGCCAATTAAGCCCACGGGTTGCGTTCCGGCCTTTAGGGCGATCATGCCCAGTTCTTGGTGCTGTTGCTGCTGATGCCAAATGCGAATATCTTCGGGCATTGCCACCGTGACATTAAAGGGTTGGGTGATTAGCGATCGACTCCGGCAAAGTTCTGGAAGCGGTGCAATTTGACTGGATGGAATGGGCGATCGAAACGAGATTGGATCATCCGTCAGGGCTTGGGTATAAACTTCACCACTGCGAATGCCACGACACATTTCAAACCGATCGGTGTTCCCGTCATAGACAAAAACATGACCCGCACAGGCTCCCGTTTGCTGGACCACTGCTTGCAAGATATAACCCAGAAACGCATTCAGGTCAGTCGTCTCAGTAAAATAAATCAATCCTTTTTTCAGCACATCATTCATCTGCGCCAGTTCAGCCACGCGATCCTGCTCCGCTTGCAGCAGCGCCTGCTGGGCCATCCGGAGTTCCGTAATATCCAACTGCGAACCCCACCCGCCGATCGCGTAGCCATCCTGAATCATCGTGACGACATTATTGATAAAAAAGCAAGGCGTTCCAGTCAAACTCACTTCTTCCGATTCTGCATTCCGAATCCGATAGTCATTATCAATCAATGCCCGCACAAATAATTGATTCGGCACAGAATCAGTCACATGCACATCCATTAATCGCACACCAATCATCTCATCAGGATGACTTTTACCATACATCTCGGCATGAGTCATGTTTGCTTCAGCTATTTGGAAATTCTGATGAATCAACTCAACCTGTTCATTCACGGGCAAACTCAAGTCGATCGGCTGGTCAAACTCAAAGCGATAAATCCCTTCACTGCTAATCTCAAACAATGTCCGATAACGGGCTTCTGATTCACGCAACTGGTCTTCCTTGATTTGACGTTCAATCGCCGCCGCAATACTATCTGCTGCCACCTGTAGAATAGCGATCGCCGCCTCATCGAACAGCTTCGGCTCCCCACAATGATCAAACCCAATCTGTCCCCAGGTGGTTTGATTGACGATAATGGGAATAGAGGCAGTGGGTTGCAAACCATCCATGCTCCCTCGACACCATTCATGGAAGATGGCTGAATCGGCAGTCGCCGCATCCTGGGTGATCGAACATCGATCGCTCCCCACCGCTTCCCCCAACAGCCGCACCACATCGGGCAAAACCGTTGTGTAGTCATTCGTCTTCAACAGACAATTCGCTACTTCTGCGACATTAGAAAGCAAGCGATTGCGTTCAGCAGTGGCCCGATCGCGCTCCACTAACATTCGCTCTTGCAGTTCAAAAAAGTCCTTAAAGTCCGCCGCAATTTCGACAATTCCGTTAACCTCACCATCCACGTCACGCAATGGAAAGTAATGGCCCCGACCATAATATAGATTCCCACCTACCTCAACATCGCGAGAAGAATCATAAAAAGTCGGTTCCTCAATCACCGTCTCGCCCGCGAACGCCCGCAATATATAGGGCAGGGTGCCATTTTCTACCAACTGCGGATTGTCAAACACAGGACAGGCTTGCTGATTGAACAGATCGATCGGCAGACCATACAATGCCTCTGCCGCTGGGTTCATGCGCATTAAATAGCCCGCCAGATTCAGCGAAAGCATACTGATCGGCGCGTTCTCGAAGATTTGCCGATAGTAGGACTCAGACTGCTGAACTTGGGCTAGCTCCTGCCGCAGGCGATCGTTCTCGACCTGAAGTTGTTCAATGGATACGTGAGTCGAATCGGCTGCCATTTTCAGGGTTGCTAAACGTAAGATTTTGCCTCCAGCATATCGCAGGCTTGAGCCTTGAGACTAGAACAAAAGCTGAAGAATCTTTGTTAAGATCGACAGTCTCAAGAACTGCATTGGGCTGCGATGGATTCTCAAATAACCTTGTCGATCAGGTATGAGTGAGAACTTTAGATGAATTTTTGAGTACAGACCGATCGATCGTTTGATATCGAAAAACTTTCAGAACCGAGCCTTCTGAAAGAATACTCAGACTCGGTTTTAGGGTACCAAATGCAAGAATAATCTGATCTTGATATCCTTGTAAGTTTTCACAGTGCCATAAGGTTTGAAAGGGTTTACCAATGATCGATCGTCCGAACTCTGGACTACATTCCTGACGATCGCACAGATCTACGTTAGAGGTTTCAGTGATCGTCAGTTCAATTTCATCAGTATCCACGATCGGCGTTAAGGTCAATGTTTGAGTTGCAAAGATAAAATCAATGCGATCGAGACAGAGTTCTTCGCCTGTGAAGGTTTTGTCTTCTTGGATTACGATCGCAAGAAGGGGTTCGCCGATCGATAATTCATTTTCCACCATATTTATCTCTCTTTTGTTTTGCTTGCTTTAAAATTTTGATGGCAGTTTCTGCATCAGAATCACCAATCGCGGCAAGATTGGCCAGGTCAGCGACAGATTGAGTGGTATAGTCACTGCGGATTTGTGAAACCTGCGCTTGTCCACCGCCGCGTTCTCGAATGGCGTCAGCGATCGACAAGTCCTTCAATGAGGTCAGGCTCCCAAGTTTTTTCTGTCCTCCTAGAGTCAGTTTGATTTCGTCAGACACTATGCTACAGGCTCTCAAACATCTAAATTATTCTAGCTAATTTTTTGAAGATGGCTTCGGATAATTTAGATATCGCAAACTTAATGCGATCGAAACAGAGTTCTGAACCTGTGAAGGTCTTATCCTCTTGGATTGCGATCGTGTGCAGGGGTGCGCCGATCGAGAGGTTGTTGTGCCATATTTTTTGAATGAAATTATTTGATTTTATTATAATGATTGCTAAGGATTCCGTAATTCATCCACGTTCCACAGAAAGATCCCAGCAGATCCAAGATCTTTGGGTAGTTGAGTTCCTTTGTAATCTGTGGGTGCGATGCCTATGATAAATTTCTTGCTATCAGGCGTAAAATCAAATAAAACCCTATTGCCAGGAATCCTTGTGATTTCATCAATGTTCATTTCTCTTAGAAGTCTTCCCGTCTTTACATCCCAAACTGTTAATTTAGTTCCTCTGGGACCGTTGTCTAACACGATCAAAGTTGTTGAGTCAGGAGAAATTGCTATATGAGAAATCATTGGCCTAGAAAATGAATATAGAACCTTTTTAGCTTCTATATCAAATACATGAAATACACTTGCATCAGGTAAACCGACTTGTTTGAGGTCTACAGAACTATAGCCTGGTGTTCCACGAGTATAGGGATTAAGTTTTGATAATTTCTCAGTGACAGGTGGTGTTCCAACACCGGGAATTCCCCCGATTGTCCTCACAACTAGAAACTGCGAATCCTTCCCTTTAGAAATAGTAAATAGGTTAGGATCAGACGGGCCACCTTCTATCAATGGAATACCAATTGCTGCTGGAGAGAAGCTAGAAATCACTTGACCTGTCTCAACATCTTTCTGAACGATAATACTGCTATTACTAATGGCCCCTATATCTCTAGAGTCTTGCATCGTGAATATGCTAGTTAGGTCTTTTGTAAACACAGGGATTAAATAGCCTGTTGTATCTTGAAGACTAATTCGCTTAGAAGTTTGGAATTTCCCTCCTTTTAAAATATTCTGTATTTGAATATGACCATCTGAAAGGATGTATATTAAGCCTGACTTATCAAGATGGATGCGCTGAGATGGGTCGGGATTAGGAATTGCAATTGGAGTAAATTTGTTGTTTTCCATATCCCATGCCTTAATCTCCTCCTTTCCATCCTTTGCGAAAATAGAATACAGTAAGTAATCATTATTTATAGCAGTTTGATAAGGAAATTTAGTGTCTTTTGCGTCAGCATCTGCTAACTGTACGGAGTTAGATGATCCCGTACTTAAATTAAAATTCCAGATTGATAGCTTTTTATTCATTGACCTTCCTAAAACAATCTCCTCATCACTTTTAATGACAGCAGATGAAAATAAGGGAAGATTGTTAAAAACCTTGTACGGCTTTATCTTTCTTGTATGGTTGGGTTTGATCAGGTCAGAAAGATTATACTGTCCTCGTGGGGCTATGCTTTCTGGTGTCTGAACTTGCTCAATAGATGGCCTTGGAGCAGGTGCTTCTGGAGTGAATTTTTCAGAACTTAGATTTGCAATGATGAGTGCACCAGTCGGCCACACAATAACTCCTATTAAAAACAGCAAAATTGTGAGATTTAGTCTCGTCCGTAGCCGATCGTTCCCCTTCCCCAGAACCTCTCCTGGCGGTTGCTTGTCAATTCCTAACTCATCTGTTGGCACAGCCTCCTGGAACGGGAACTGCTCATTCTCAGTCTGCTCTTCCGTTTCAACTAACGGTTCCCATTGCCAATGACGACCTTTAGGATCCTCCTCTGGTAAGTGCCACGGATCGATCGTCTTCCCTTTCAATGGCTCAGGCTTCTTGATCAAATCTCCCAATACCTCGATCGCAGACTCGTATCGCTGCCTCGTCGGGCCAATCAAAAGCCGATCGAGAATCTTCCCAAACGGTTCACTCACAGGATTTTGCACTAGATAATCGCGCCACTCCCAAGATCCCGTACTCGTATCAAACAAACTAAAGGGCGACATCCCCGTCAACAGCGTCACACAAGTCGCCCCTAAACTATACAAATCACTCGCAAAAATCGCCTTCCCCCGCAATTGTTCCGGAGCCACATACTCCGCACTCCCGATCACGGTCCCTGTCTGCCCCAGCGCTGTCCCCGTCGCCAACTTCGCCGCCCCTAAATCCACCAACACAAACCGTCCATTGGGTGTCTGAATGATATTGGCAGGCTTAATGTCGCGGTGAATGATCTTGCGGTGATGGAGAAAATCGATCGTTTCTAACATCGTCTCCAATAGCACCTTCACCTCAGACTCCGTAAAAAGTCGCCCCGTCGCCAAGATCTCCGCTAGATTTTGTCCCTCAATAAACTCCTGAACCAAATACTGAAACCCTTCTTGCTCAAAATAATCCAAAAACGTCGGAATCGACGGATACTGCCCCGCCGTCATCAACTGCTGCGCCTCTTGCCGAAATAAATCGGATGCCTTGGCTTGAATTTCTACGCCTTGCTGCTGCGGATACAATTGCTTAATCACACAGCGTGGCTTCATCGATGCCGACAGGTCCACCGCTAAAAATGTTCGCCCAAACCCGCCCTGTCCGATCGGCTTTAGTGTCCGATACCGCTGACCTAGCAGCAGCGACGTTCCACAGCTCGTACAACAATCCTCCACAGAATTCTTCGGCGACGGACAAGCGGGATTTAAACAGTAGGGCATAGATGGCTCAGGACGATCGGGGTTCAGGATGAGAACATTTACTTAGAAACAAGCGTAACATTTTAATTCCGGAAACAGGATAGAGAATACTTGGCTCAAGGACGATCGTGCATAGATGACAATTTGAGGATTGGGTGATCATCAAACTTGCGTAGTGATACGACTTGGCTTTAAATTTTAAATGAATCGTTGAGATAGGTGTGGCTTTGAAAACAGATACGATTTTCTATCGGCTGTGTCAGACGGCACCGGGTTTGCTTTTGGAGTTAGCAGGTTTAGATGCCAGTCAGACGAGTGCTTATGCCTTTCAGTCGGTGGAGGTGAAGCAGACGGCCTTTCGGATGGATGGATTGTTATTGCCAACAGCTCCAAGATCGAAGCGTCCGGTTTGTTTTGGTGAATTCCAATTCCAGCGAGATGATGATTTGCACCATCGC
>JAAFJU010000102.1 GCA_013298165.1 Synechococcales cyanobacterium bin31.maxbin.ball.101
TGTGTCCACGGTTGCGGCGTTGCAATCGGGGAAATATCAGCCCGATTCAACGATTATGACGGCGAGTGCCATCAATGTGGGGGGGACGATTTTCCATGAGCATGGCAGTGGCTATGGGGAGATCGGCTTCAAGGATGCGATGGCGGTGAGTAGTAATACGTTCTTTTATCAAGTCGGTCTAGCGGTGGGTCCTGAGGAAATTAAAAAGTGGGGGACCAATCTAGGGATTACCAGCAGCCCGATCGATCTCGATGGTGGGGGCGATGGCGGCTATTTGCCGACGCCTGCATCCAAGGAGAAATATTATAAAGAGCCTTGGTTTGGGGGAGATACGGTGATGACGGCGATCGGTCAGGGCTTAGTGCAGGTGACGCCGCTGGAGATGGCGGTAATGATCAGCACGATCGCCAATGGTGGCAAACGGGTCAAACCCCACCTCATGACCCACCAAACCGTCCTACCCAAAATGCAGCCAGAGAACATCGGCTTACTGCCTGGGACCTTAAAGGTGCTGAAAGAAGGATTAGTCGCCGTGGTCCAGGAAGGAACCGGGAAAAGCTTAAACGATGGTTCGATTCCGTTGACGGCGGGCAAAACCGGAACGGCTGAGGTTTCCAACGGGGCAGACAATGCGCTGTATGTAGGCTATGGCCCTGTGGAGGATCCTCAAATTGCCGTGGCGGTCGTCGTTGAGAACGGTGGATTTGGGGCGACTTCAGCCGTTCCGATCGCCCATGAAGTCTACAAAGCGTTCTTTGGTCCGATGAAACCCAAGGCTGAACCCAAGAAAATTGCAGTGGGGACGCCTTAGGTAATCGATCGTTGGCAGGGGGCGCAGACGCCATGGACGGAGAGCTGGCAGTCGAGGAGCTGGAAACCTTCTTTTTCGGTGACTTTGCTGCCGATCGTCAAGATAGAGTCATGTTTAAACTCAACGACGGTCCCACACTTCGTACAGATTAAGTGATGGTGGTGCGTCGTCCGGGGACCGTTGAGTTCGTAATATTTATAGTCATCACCCAAATCAAGTTCACGCAAAATCCCCATCTGGGTCATCAGCTTCAGCGTCCGATAAACGGTCGAAATACTCACATTGACTTCCTGCTCATGCAGCATGGCATGGAGCGCCTCTGCACTCAAATGCTCACCCGACGGCAAGTCCTGGAAGAAGGTCAGAATTTTTTCACGCTGAGGCGTCAGGCGTCCGCCCTTTCCATTGAGTTCTGCTCTGAGTGCGTTGGGATTGTAGGAAGATGTAGCCATAGATGGGGATTGGCAACGTTTATGAAAATCGTCTACTTAAGCTTAGCGATCGTTGTTGCTATTTGCAAGTAGATGTAACTTATTGAGAACGAGGACCCCGTTTTAAAGGGATCCTGACTCATTAGGCAGCCATGTCGAAGAGCAAGACTTCCGTGGGATCGTCTAGTCCCTGAAGGCGGATCTGGGATTCTTGAACCAGAGCCGCTCCATCGCCTGCGTTCAGGGTTTCGCCATTGACCTGAACTGATCCACGAGCCACTTGAACCCAAGCGGTGCGATGACCTTCGGTCGGTCGGAGACCATCGGAGGCTAAGTCATGGGTGATCTGGGTGTCGCTGTCCAAGAGGGTGGCGTAGACATCGATCGCTTGATGGATCACTACAGATCCATCCCGACCCGTAGGTGAGGCAACTAGTCGCAGCGTTCCCTTCTTTTCCTCAGCAGTGAAGTTTTTCTGTTCATAGCTCGGATCGATTCCGGTTTCGCTGGGGATGATCCAGATTTGCAGAAAATGCACGGCATTGGTATCAGACGCATTAAATTCACTGTGACGAATTCCAGTTCCAGCGGACATGCGTTGGACATCACCCGGACGAATCACGCTTCCATTCCCAATACTGTCCTGATGCTCTAGTTCACCATCCAGAACATAGGACAAAATTTCCATGTCTTGATGGCCATGGGGCAAGAAGCCTTTTCCAGGCATGACTTGATCTTCATTAATCACCCGCAGTTGACCAAAGCCCATGTGGTTCGGGTCTTGGTAGGAGCCGAAGGAGAAGGTGTGGCGGCTATCGAGCCAGCCGAGATTGACGAATCCGCGATCGGTGGAACGGCGAAGCGTCAGCATAAAAATGACCTCGATCGTCGTGCTTCAAATTGGACATTTTCATTATGGCGAAGGTTTCCAGGTTTGGCGGCGGGGAATCCGTAATGAGGAAGTGCGGAGATTCGGTGGATTGGAGGTTGGACGATCGCTGTTCTTCAATGACGATTTGACAGCGTTTGATATCGATTAATGCGCCACATAATGACAAGAAGTCGCGCTGACTCATAGGATGAAGGCTAGATCGTCAGGTGTGTGAGCAAAGCATTCGATCGCAACACCGCGATCGCCCCGATGCAGTAAGGCATCATAGACAATATCCCGATCGATGGAATGGGCGAGTACTTCTCCTGCGATCGGTTTGAGATTGGGATCGAGTTCGGTGTATGCGATGAGCACCCATTCGCCATCGAAGGTCTGTTCGATTTCTTTAAAGCTCAGAATACGTGACATTACAAGGTCTCCTGAGGGATAACTGTGTTTGCATGATAGCGCAATCGATCGGCAGTGGCTTCATCCTGTCATTCTTGCTCAGTGTTTTCTAGGTTTTCCAGATCGGCTAAATCCTGCAATCGTCCCGATGCTTTTTTGTTGAGTTTTAGGTTTTCCAGATCGATGAAGTTCACTATTAACCCATTCATTTCCACTTCAAGTCTGAGGGGATAGCACTCCTCAAACCGAACGCCGTCGGGGGTCGTGATCATGTCGATGCGGTTGGGAGGATAACCAAGCTGGATGACTTGGTTGGGTGTGGTGAAATCTTCGATCGCTAAATCCAAGGAACCAAATCCAAATTGAGCTAACGCGGATAGGAGACGGGTGGCGTTGTTGTTACTGATGCCGATCCAGATGTCGATGTCTTTGGTATAGCGGGGATAGCCGTGAAGGGCGACGGCATAACCGCCGATGACGAGGTACTCGACTTGGTTATCGTTTAACGATTGAATAAACTCTTTGAAATCCTGGTTGAGCATTGTATTTCCACTGGTGATAGTCCTGACGAATTTCTTCGAGAGCCGCTAGCCGATCGACCATCGATCGCGATCGCCAGTAGGTGGTGTCGTCTTTGGGGGCGTGGAGGGTGGTTTTGGTGAGCTTGAGTTGGCGTAGCGGTGGAGTGGATATTGGTTGGATCATGGGCTAATCAAGAGGTGGAGTTTGAGGAGGACGATCGCGTTGGTTTGTAACATTGTGGTTGCCTCCTAGTGATTTCATTATACCGATTCTTTCCATCCCAACAGATTCCCCCAGAATTGGGGTTTGGGGTCGATCGCCTCATCGCGGTAATATGGATGGATTATCACGGATAACGGTGTATTCGTTATGAACACTGAGGCGATCGTTTTTTCGGATCTCATCCAACTTCTGTCTCGATTAGGATTTACGCAACATTCTGTTGGGAATCAGGAAGTGTTTCAGCATCTTGAGTCGGATACATCGATCGTTCTTCTCCACTATGAGTTACGGGAGGTTCTTCGCCCGTTACATATTGTTGGAACTCGTAAAATCTTGGTGGAGAAAGGTTTGATTGAGCCAGCGGCGTTTGATGGTTATTTGGAAAAGACGTTGATTTAGGAGTGAAGATTGCTCTCTCTCCCCAATCCAAAATCCAAAATCACAAATCCAAAATCGTTGGTTTCTGCAAGACATTACAATTGCTCAAACAATTGCAAAACCTCCGCTTCACTGCTGCCTAGCACTTGAGAAATCGTGCTTAGGAGTTGGGGTGAGGGATGGGATTTGTAAATGCGGCTGATGTTTTGGACGGTCATTGCAACCGAATGATTGTCTTGAAATTCACTAAAGATTACTAATGCTTTGAGGAGATTCTGAATGGCTTCGCCCGGTTCTTCTTCAGCTTCCGCCAGTAATCCCAATTGTCCATAGGTGCGGGCTTGGGAGTAGCGATCGTCGAATTCGATATCGATTTGGAGGGCTTGTTGGTAGTCGTTGCGGGCTTGGTCATACTCGCGCAATTCCTGGGCAACCGCTCCCAAGTTGTGGTAGGTGTTGGCTTGCTCGTAGCGATCGTCGAATTCGATATAGATTTGGAGGGCTTGTTGGTAGTCGTTGCGGGCTTGGTCAAACTCGCGCAATGCCTGGGCGACCATGCCCAACTGGTGGTAGGTGCTGGCTTGGGAATAGCGATCGTCGAATTCGATTTTGATTTGGAGGGCTTGTTGGTAGTCGTTGCGGGCTTGCTCATACTCGCGCAATTCCTGGGCGACTCTGCCCAACTGGTGGTACGTGCTGGCTTGCTCGTAGCGATCGTCGAATTGGATACAGATTTGGAGGGCTTGTTGGTAGTCGTTGCGGGCTTGGTCAAACTCGCGCAATTCCTGGGCGACCATGCCCAACTGGTGGTACAGAGTTGCAATTGCATTTTGCTGAGTTGACTTGTCGATGGTTGATAACTTCTCTGTTCTCTGAATACCTTCTAGATAGGTAGTTTTAGCGGCAGCGTAATCTTTTAATTGGATATGGCAATTACCTAGCTTTAGGTAAGTTTCAATAATTTGTAGCGCAATTTGATCAGAGATTCGATCGAGCGGATAATTCGTAGTCAGCTTACAAACTTCATCACAGAGTTCTAGACATTGTTTCAGATCGCTTGTTGCCTTCAAATACACATCAAGACAACGGAAAATTGTGAAATCCTCCTGTCGCTCCAATGCAATTTGCAACGCTGCATAAAGATTCTCATACTCCCACTTACAAAAAATCTGCCCCAACTGCCTCTCCTGCGGCTTCTTCGACTCCATCATCTGGTTGTACTGTCCCGCCAATCCCTCATAGTGATTCTTAAACCCTAACTGCAACACCGCACGAAACGCCTCATCCTCCTGCGCCAGCTTCGTCTTGAGAAAATAAGGAAACACAGGTTGAATCGTCAATAAATTTGGATTGTCCGCACTCATCGGCGTCAACAAACCCCAAGCGATCGCCTCTCCCACCGCACTATCTAAAGCCTCGATCGTCAACTCCCCAAAACCCGATCCCCCTAAATCCCCCTTGGTAAGGGGGACTTCCGAACCACTGTTGCCAAATCCTTCCTGCCCCCCCTCTTCTCCGGTCCCCCCCTTACCAAGGGGGGCTAGGGGGGATCGAGCCTTCCGCAACTGATCGACATAATTTCCTAGATCATTCCGATCGATAAACCCACTAAACAACGCCAAACACAACAACGATCGCTGTGCCGACTCCGACAAATTGCCATGGGAATACTCCACACATTGCAAAATGCTCTCCGTCTTATTACCAACGCGATCGAAACTCACATCCCCCGCATCCAACCCCGCCAACACCTGCGCCACCGACTGCCGCCCCAAGTTCGACAACACCACTTCGATCGCCAACGGATACCCCGCCAACAACTTCATCAACCGCACAAACTCTTTATCCGCCAGGATCGATCGACGTTTCGCCCCATCCTTCACATGTCGCTCTAAAACCTTCTGCGCGAGTTGCGATCGGGCTTGCGCGTCCAGCCCCCGCAACTCATACTCATTGCCCTGATAGACGGTCGCCAACCACTCCTCCCGCCGCCGAGAACCCAACAGCACCCGCGTCTGCCCACCCCGCAACAACCCCAGGAACGATCGAATCTCCTCCTGTTCTGCGGCAGTCAACGTGTTTGCGATCGCCAATGCCTGCCCTGTCACCGACTCCAAATTATCCAACACCACCAACCAACGCCGCGTCTTCAACACCGCCACCAGCTTCCCGATCTGCGCCACCTGAGGCATCGCCTGAAACGATCGTAACTCCACTTCAGACATCACATCCGACGCCACCTGAAACAAGATCTGCGACAAATTCCAAGCCCGTTGGTCATAGCCAAAATAGCTCACCCCCATCACAAACCCCGTCTGCACCCACCAATCCTGCAAATATCGCAACAGCGTTGTCTTTCCCGTTCCGCCCATGCCATACAGCATGAGAAGATTCCCATTGCGAATCAACCCCTTCTCCAATTTCAAAATCTCCAAATCCCGACCCACAAACCCATACTCCGTCTGGAACTGCTGCCCAAACTGAAACCGCAATGCCTGCTGCGTAAAGTACGCCGTCTCCTCCTCGGGATACATCCGCCGCAACTTCAGATCCACCGTCTGATTGCGATAGACCACCGGAAGCAACCAATCCTCCAACTCCACCACATCCCCCCAATACACCGATCGCTCCTTCCGCGCATACAACTCCGATCGCGATCGTTGCACCGCCCGATCGAGACTCACGTCCCCAAACAATTCCCCATACAACCGCGTCACCAACACCTTCGCCGCATCCACCGTCACGCTATACGCCATCGCCACCACCATCTGCATCCCCGCATCCATCAGCCGCGCCCCCAAACTGGTTTCGCGAACGTCTACCAACCCCTCTTCCTGCTCGGTCCCCCCAGAATTGGGGGTTAGGGGGCTTCCGACCTGTTTGCCGGATTGACAAGCATTCAATACACAAGCCGAAATCCCATATTTCCCCAACCGATCGCTCATCTCCTGCGCCGTCACCGGAACCGCCACCCCCGCCTCATCCCCCTCAAAAAACAAAAACGCCTGCACCCCTTCATACCGCGCCAAATTCGGCAGATCATACCCCCGCTGAAACGTGTAATTCTCGCGGTTCGATCCCTGAAACCCCTGAAACTGCTCAAACGTCATCAACCCACCATGCATATCAAAATGCACCAAATGATAAAACCCCTCCCCCTTCGCTTCCAACTGCCGCACAAACGCCTCATAGGTCCCCGGACGCACAAACTCCACATTCACCGGAAGATTCGCCACCCCGATCGCCTCCACAAGGGGACGCGAAATCGTCCGATACCCCACATCCTTCTCCTCATTGGGACGGGCAGTAACCACCAATAAATTCAACACCGTCGAATCCTGCCGCACCACCTTCGCCATGCCACCCTTCACCCGCCGCTGCCGCACCATCACCGCATCGATCGCCATCGGACGGGGACGAGGCTCGTCCCACATCGCCTCCCAATGCAACGCCTGAAACCCCGGATCCCCCTCAATCACAATCTCCACATCACTCAAATTCCCCGCCACTCGCTCATACGCCGAAAACGCCCGCCGATCGCCAAACACCTGCTCAAACAAACTCGCCCCATACGCCTTCACACTAGCAGCAGCCCTTGCCGCGATCGTCGTATCCGTCCGCGACAACCGAATCCACTGCTCAAAGTACCACTCCAACTCCTTCTCCCGCCCATCCTGCCCAAACGGATCACTCACCCGAATCTGAAACTCTGATTCTGCGATCGTCAGCGTCGCCTCAAAAGCATTGTCCAGCGTGGTTTTCTGAGCGATCGTAATAACGTGCATAGTGACAGATCCAGGTAGAAAGAGTGGAATAACCGATAAAAATTCCTACACACAATATAGTCATTTCTCCGGAAAACCCGCCATAATCAATTCATCTCATTCACACCTCATCCTTTCCCCCATGCTCGACCTCACCCCCTACCGCCAAGCGATCGCCGACCCAGATGCCCAAGACGCGATCGATCGCTTCGAGAACACCGAAGACTTTGAAGCCGCCCTCAAAGACCTCATCGACCTCAAAGCCGGACCCTCCCAAATCATGGATCCCACTCAGCCCCACCTCTGGACCATCCTCAAAAAACGCCTCCAACAGGAAATCTGCGGCGACGACGACAGCATCCGCAGCCTGATCCAAAGCCTCAAAAAGAACCCCGGCAACGCCGCCCTCATCACCGGAACCATCACCACCTTAATTAACCTCGCTGGCGTCCCCTTCCCGATCGACCCCGCCCTCGCCACCGGAATCACCCTCTACCTCGCCCACATCAGCATTGATGTCTTCTGCGAATGGTCCAGCCCACAAGAATAATGGTCCAGCCCACAAGAATGAAGAATGTAGAGTTGAGAATTGAACGCGCTAGTATGAGGTGAGTAGAGAGGTTTAACCCCATGAGCAATCGAACCCAACTCCTCGAGACGATCGCGACCCTACCCGATGATCTGATTGATCCGACTCTAGCCTATGTCCAAACTCTACAAAATCCCATCCGATCGACCCCAGGGATTTGTGGAGGACATGCGAGAATTCGTGATACCAGAATTCCCGTTTGGACCTTAGTTTCATATCGTCAACAGGGCGCACCAGACGAAGAATTACTTGCCAACTATCCGGGATTAACACCAACCGACTTGAACGCCGCTTGGGACTATTATCAACAAAACCGTGACTCCATCGATCGAGCGATCGCCGAAGATGAGTGATTGCAAAATGGCATACCAGTTTTATTCC
Organism: Synechococcales cyanobacterium bin31.maxbin.ball.101; assembly: GCA_013298165.1. GTDB lineage: Bacteria > Cyanobacteriota > Cyanobacteriia > Leptolyngbyales > Leptolyngbyaceae > JAAFJU01. Next base: position 8,378 of record JAAFJU010000102.1, read on the forward strand.
AACGAGAATTTCCCGATCGTCGGACGATCGATCGCAAAATCGGGAACTCTGAGGTCGCAAAATCTTGTCCTAATCTAAATCAATGCAGTCGATCGGGCGACAAATCCTTTGCTAATCAACTCCTGGACAGTAGAGACATCATCCTTCACACGAAACTGAGTCCCGAAGCGGACAAACTGCTGACGTTGCCGATCGGACACAATGGCAACGATCGGAACTTTACCACTGCGATCTTCAGTGTTTTGCGATCGTAAGATTTCGCGCAGTTGGTTTTGTTTGACGACATCATTGGCCATTTTGGTATCCAATTCCACCATGACCATTTTGACGGCTTCAATGGGCTGCGCATCGTCGATGATGAACTGCACTTGATCGTCGCGGCGATCGACCGTGCCCCAGATCATCAAGCGCGCATCCGCTTTCATGAGATAGCCGACTTTGACAAAGGATTTGGGAAAGACGACGGCTTCGGATTGTCCGGTCAGATCTTCCATTTGGACAATGCACATGGCATCGCCTTTTTTGGTGGTGACGGGCTTGATCGAGGTGATCATGATGATGGCGCTGACGCTAGTTTTTTCGTGGATTTCGTTGAGGCTGGCCAGATCGATCGGCGCGAGGATTTTGGAGCCTTGCTGTAAGGCTTTTAAGGGATGATCGGAAATGTAAAAACCGAGGATTTCCTTTTCGAGGCGCAGTCGTTCAGGCTTGTCGAAGTCGTCGATCGGGGGGGCTTTGGGGGCGAGGTCGAAGGTTTTGGTAGAAGTGCTGGTGGAACCGCCGGAGAGTAAATCTAGTAGATTGGTTTGGCCACTGTCGCGATCTTTTGCACGGGATTGCGCCCAATCTACGACCAATTCTAAGTCTTTAATTAATTGCTGACGGTTATTGGTAATGCTGTCGAATGAGCCGCAATAGATTAATGCCTCTAATGCGCGTTTGTTGACCATTTTGGAATCCACTCGATCGCACAGATCCGCCAAGGATTTAAAATCACCTCCCGCTTCTCGCGCTTTCAAAATGGCTTCAACAGGGCCTGAGCCGACATTTCGCACAGCGGTTAAGCCAAACAAAATATTGTTGTCTGACGGCGTGAAATCCACGTCCGATCGGTTGATGTCCGGTGGCAACACTTCAATGCCCATAGCCAACGCCGAAGCAATGTAGCGCTGAACCTTTTCCTGGTCGCCGCTATTGGATGACAGCAATGCGGCCATGTATTCTACGGGGTAATGCGCTTTCAAATAGGCGGTTTGATACGTGACATAGCCGTAGGCCATGGAGTGGGATTTGTTGAAACAATATTCCGCAAACATGACCATTTGTTCAAACAGTCCCAACGCCACTTGTTCAGACACATCATTTTTCTTAGCACCTTCCACAAAAATGGTTTTGTGCTTTTCCATTTCGTCTTTCTTTTTCTTACCCATCGCCCGCCGCAACAGATCCGCTTGACCCAGACTATACCCACCCAAATCCTGCGCAATCCGCATGATTTGCTCTTGATAGACCATAACGCCGTAGGTCTCATTCAGAATGGGTTTTAGCAATTCATGTTCGTACTCAATGCGTTCGCGCCCATGTTTTCTGTTGATAAACTTTGGAATTAGCCCAGCGTCCAATGGACCCGGACGATACAGAGCCAAAATCGACGAAATATCATCAATTCCTTCAGGTCGCAAATCTTTTACAATTTGGCGCATTCCCGAGGATTCTAATTGGAAAATGCCTTCTAAATGGCCCTGACCCAGCAATTTATAAACATCGACATCTTTTAAAGAAAGGTTGTCTAAATCAATGTCTTCCGATCGGTAAGTCTTAACCAAATCCACCGTCTTCTGAATCATCGTGAGATTTTTCAATCCCAGGAAGTCCATTTTCAATAGACCCAATGCCTCAATATCTTCCATATAATATTGAGTAAACACAGCACCATCCGCATTGCGTTGCAACGGCACAATCTCATCCAACGGCGCAGCCGCAATCACCACACCCGCCGCATGAATCCCCACACTTTTGTTCGTCCCTTCAATCCGAATTGCAGTGTCAATCCAGTCTCTGTAGGTCATTTCACAACCAGGAACCCGATCGCCGCTGTCATACTTCTCTTTGAATTCTTTTGCGGGCGTCTTGTCAGAGATCATCGTTGCGAGTTTGGTGGGTTTGCCTCGCATGACGGGGATCATTTTGGTCATTTTGTCCGATTCGGAATAGGGCACGTTCAACACGCGGGCGACGTCTTTGATCGCGGCTTTGGAGGCCATGCGGTTGTAGGTGACAATTTGGGCGACGCGCTCTTTGCCATACTTTTCAGTCACGTAATCAATGACTTCCTGACGCCGATCGATGCAAAAGTCCGTATCAACGTCCGGCATGGACTTCCGTTCTGGGTTCAGAAAGCGCTCAAAGAGCAATCCATGGTGGACTGGATCAATGTTGGTAATTTCTAACGCATAGGCCACCAGTGACCCCGCTGCCGAACCCCGACCGGGACCAACGGGAATGCCGTTGTCTCTGGCATATTTAATGTAATCCCACACCACTAAAAAGTAAGCATCGAAGCCCATTTTTTGCATCATGGCGAGTTCGTAATCAACCCGATCGCGATACTCTGGTTCGATTTCTTCTTTGCTATTCACTTTAAAGCGCTTATACATCCCTTCCCAGGTCACTTTCTCAAAGTAAGTGGCCATGGTAAACCCGTCTGGGACCGGGTAATCAGGAATCCGAGGTTCTCCCAATAGGTGATAGGGTTCGATTTTATTAGCGACTTCTAAAGTATTGGCAATTCCTTCAGTGACGATTTCTTCTGGCAAGTGATCCCGAAATAGCCAACTCATTTCCTCGGCTGATTTCAAATACTCGGTTCCGGTATACCGCAAGCGTTTCTCTTCCGACATTAACTTCTGGGTTTGGATACAGAGCAATGCGTCATGGGCTTCGGTGTCGTAACAGGAAATAAAGTGAGAGTCATTCGTGACAACAATTTTGATATCCAATTCTTGGGCAATACGAACAATTTCAGGATTCACAACCCGCTCTTCAATCAATCCATGATCCTGAATTTCCAAATAATAGTCATCACCCCACCGCTCTTTATACCAAGCCGCGACACGCCGAGCGACATCGGGACGGTTTTGAATAATGGCCTGGGGAATTTCGCCGCCGAGACAAGCGCTGGTGATGATCAGTCCTTCGCGGTATTCTTCCAGGTATTCCTTATTCACACAGGGCCGCCCGAAAATGCCTTTGCCCTGCTGGCCTTTGAGGTTTGAAATTGTGGTCAGTTTAACGAGGTTGCGATAGCCGATGTCGTTTTTGGCGAGGACAATTTGGTGATAGCGGGGGCGGCGTTCTTGTTTTTCGATGTCACCATTGATGACATACATTTCATTCCCGACGATCGGCTTAATCGGCTTCCCACGACAGACCTTAATCAGTTCGACAGCCCCATACATGACGCCGTGGTCCGTGAGGGCGATCGCGGGCATTTCCAGCTCTAGGGCGCGATCGATGAGTTGAGGCAGTTGGCTGGCACCGTCGAGGAGGCTATAGTCGCTGTGGATATGGAGACCGACAAAAGACATAACATTTCTCCAACTTCAGGTGACAAGGGGCGGTGACGAGCGTGACTAAGATTATAATCACTAGATGTAGTAGGTCAAGTAAATGATAGAATCCATTGGTAGCGCAGTTAGCGGGTACCGAGACTAAAATCATTGATAGTACATTAGCACTGTTTTGGTAGTTTTTAAGGACGTTTTATGAATCCGACGATCGCCCTGATGGAGACTGTATTTGCGAATCCGCCGAAGCCGTTTGACCCAGTGAATCAGACGTTGAAGGGGTGGGCGGTGTTTTGTCTGCGCGATCGGGGCTTTAAGGTGGTGACGTTTTCGCCGAAGTGCGATTTTGTGGTGGAGTCGAAGTCGGGGGAGTTGCCGTTTAAGGTGACGCAGGATCCGGATGAGGCGATCGCAGGGCCGATCGGATGGGTTGTGGTAACGGGGGCGGGGGCGATCGTTGTGGCTCCGGTGTAAGATAGAACGGAGTGATGTAAATTCTACATTCTTAACCCTATGCCACTGCTGTCTCCACCGATCGCCGTCCCCACTGACCCCACTGCGGAATCTCGTTTGCTCTTGTCAACGGTGAGCTGGCAACGATATGAGCAGTTATTAGAGACGTTTGGGAATGATTTTCCGGCATTGCGGTTGAGCTATCTGAACGGAGACTTGGAGATCATGAGTACGTCACGGTTGCATGAGGAACTTAAGACGATCATTGCTCTGTTATTGGAAGCGTATTTGATTGAAATGGATATTTGGTTCCATGGCATTGGAGCAGCGACGTTGCGGCGATTTGAGGCAGCACGGGGGTTGGAACCTGACGAATGTTATTGCTTCGGGACGGTGAAGGATTTTCCAGATTTGGCGATCGAAGTGATCGTAACCAGTGGCTTAGTGGATAAGCTGGAGATTTATCGGGGACTGGGAACCCCGGAAGTTTGGGTGTGGGATGACTCGATCGATCGGTTTACGATTCATCATTTGCGGGATTCGAGCTATGAAATTCTAGAGCGAAGTGAGCTGTTGCCGGATTGCGATATTGAGCTGTTGACCCGCTATGTGAAACCGAACGAGCAGTTTGAAATGCTAAAAGCGTATCGGAAGGCGTTGAGAAGTGTTGGTTGATGACGTTACACTATTAGAACGATCGCAAAGAGGAAGCTCAGCCCATGCCTCAGACATTACAAGCAAAAAACATTACGCTGGCAGACCTGGCAGTAGACTTTGGACTTGTGCAGGATTTAACTGAACCACTTTTTGCAGAAGGACGTGTGAGTTTGCCGGATTTGAGCGTAACCGATCGTGAATTACTCAATAAGGTAAAGGCAGAATATCAGAACTTATCGGTTCATAATGTCCTAGAACCGATCGTTAAGATGGTTGTGTTATCGCCTCTATTGAGTGTTGCTGGATTTTTCCTTCCACCGTTTCAGATTACGGCAGAAAAGAAGGTTGAACTGGTAACAGAAGATGATGGCTTAACCATTCGAGGTTTGATTGATTTATTGGTTTTTTATAACCAAATTTGGGTGGTTACAATTGAGGCAAAACGGGCAGATTACTCTCTCAAAGTGGCGTTTCCACAGTTGCTGACCTACATGTTAGCCAGTCCAACGACACAACCGATCGTCTCTGGGTTAGTGACGAATGGCAGTGAATTTCGCTTCATTCAATTGAATAAGGGTGAGAAAACGGGCGAGAAACCAACTTACATGATGTCGGATTTGTTCGCGATCGATCGGGGCGACGATCTAGTCCGAGTGGCAAAGATTTTAAAATACTTAGGACAACAGGTCATCTAAAAGTCTTTTGGTTGATTAAAATCTTGGATGATATTGAATAGCTAGCCTCTTACAATCGGTGGGGGCTGCTCTATCAATCCTAGATCGGACGGGAGCGCCACATAGATCAAGTGGTCTACCCATTGGTCATTCTCGTAAATGAAACCCCGACGAACACATTCTTTTTTCATTCCAACTTTTTCTGCAAGACCGATCGAAGCGTGATTGTCTAGATTAATTGCAGCTTCGATACGATGATACTGGAACGCCTCAAATCCAGCAATCAGCGCTGCTCGAACGGCCTCCTGAGCAAATCCTTGACGCCAATATTGATTGTGAATTTCATAGCCTAAAACGGCCCATTGATAGATTCCACGACGAAATGTAGAAAAATCAATATTGCCAAGATGTTGACCTGCTTGAAAGATACCCAAGATATAAAACTGGTCATTAACGGCTTCCTCTTGGTGTCGCTGACAGAGCGCTTCAAACCAAGACCGATCGCAGTGATCGAGATTCACAAATCCATCGTCATAGTGATGTTGCGAAGGTAAACGTCCTGAAAACCCCGCCAACCAAGACTCATAATCCTTCGGTTGCTGCGGGCGAAGAATGAGTCGCTTAGTTTCGATCGTGAACGACTCAAAATTTTCAATCATTGCTGCGCCCTAACCAAAATCTTGCCACTCTCAACTTTCACCTCATAGGTCAGCAATGGCTGACTCGCAGGTCCATTGACCACCGCTCCACTCTCAGAAAACTTTGAGCGATGGCAGGGACAGACATAATCTTTAGATTGGGAATTCCATTTGACAGTGCAACCCATGTGGGTGCAGGTGGGATCGACCGCAATGATCGACTCGGGCTTTTCGATATCGCCTGTGATTGCAATCAGCTTCTTGTTTGGACCGATCGTCACTTCGAGGGATTCGTTAGGACGCAGATCGGCTAGATCGGCGATCGCAGTAAAGCCTTCATTGGATGAGATTGGTGTGCTACTCGTGGAGGGCGTAGTGTCCGTTGGCATGGAGTGTGCCGCAAGGGCAACCGGGAGTGAACTAGCAAGGAAACCTGCACCTGCCCAATGCATAAATTCGCGGCGGTTCATAGGGAGGACCATTAAAGAACAATGCGAGTTAACCAGTATAAAAGGGCAACGATCGAGTTGACCACTAGTCCGTAGGAAGAGTCGTTTGATGGTGAGTCAAATTAAGCTCCACCGTACTGAATCAAACGATCGAAATCATTAGAATTTTCAGCGATCGGTGGAGCTGCTAGGTCATCCTTGCAAGGGTTATGACGCCTTACGATAGGCCGCCGCTTGCACCACTTCAGGCTGGGCGATCGACTGCGCCAACGATCGACGGTAGAGGTCACTCAACTGAATCGCCACCCCTTCCCAACTGAAGTTTTCTTGAACCCGAAGCGCCGCCTTACGACGGACCTTTTGGGTCCAGAGACTATCACTCAGCAAGCGATCGATCGCCCCCGCAAAGCCAGAAACATCCTGCGCAGGCACCAGTAGCCCCGTCTCTTCAGGAATCACCGTAAACTTCAATCCCCCCACGTCAGACGCCACCACGGGAGTCCCGCAGGCCATCGCCTCGATCGCCACTAACCCAAACGGCTCATAGTGACTTGGAATCACACAGACATCTGCTGCGGTATAGAACAACGGCAATTGATCATGACCCACTCGTCCCGCAAACACCGTGCAGTCTTGAATGCCTAATTCCTCAACAATGCCTTCAATACGCACCCGTTCCAATCCATCGGACTGACCCGGCTCACTCCCACCCACAATCATCAGCCGCAACGGCGCTTCGGGATCGTCTGCCCGCAGTTTGCCTACCGCTCGAACCAAGGTTTCAATGCCCTTGCGGGGATCAAAGCGACCCACATACAGGATCACTTGGTCTCGCAAGGAAATATCTAACTTTCCACGGGCCTGCGATCGGGAAATCCGTTTGAAATTGCTGGTGTCGGTACCGCAGGGAATGATTTCGATCGTGCCTTCTGTCGAGACCAGCGATCGTAAATGCTCCATTTCCTGAGGACTCGTGGCCACCACACAATCAGACTGTTCTAAAGCGGCTTGTTCAACCAGAAGACGGGTGGTAACAATGTCCGGCTGGGTTAGCACCGATTGATATTTCACAGCTCCCAAAGAATGGTAGGTATGGATCAATTGCGCACCCTGGGAGGCTTTTAACTGCAATCCAACCCAAGCAGACATCCAATAGTTTGAATGAACCAAGGGATAAATAACGCCTTCTTTGGTTTGGAATGCTTTAAAACTCGCCAAAAACTCTGGCATGTATTGAAAAATCTCATCTCTCGAAACAAACTCTTCAGGACCCGCCTTCAATCGAATCGTCCGACAATGGGGCGTATGTTGAACGATCGTTGGGTCATCGGCATTACTTTTTCGAGTGAACATATCCACCTGCCAACCCAATCTAGCTAGGGCTTCTCCCACTTGACGCACATAGACATTTTGTCCACCTGCTTCCTCGCGACCAATATCTGCGGCGGGATCGCCATGGTCAGAAATGAGCGCGATCGACTGACGACGTTTATAACGATTAGAAAAAAGGGATTGACTCATAAAAATGTCCAACTGAGGTTCACACTAAAATTTCATTAGGCACGCTAGAATCCAAACCAGATCAAGGTCTGGTTTGAATTACTAACTGTTACAAATAGACGGCTTGGAATAAGAGAAGTGATGACGTTAAGGAACCATGCGAAGCGCAGGGTTGTGGCGCACGTAGCCATTTTGGGCCACTTTTTTCTGGAGCAGACTTTGATAAGCTGCTTCGTAGCCTGAGGTCATGGATTGAACGCTGAAATTAGTGCGGACATGCTCGCGACAATAGGCACGATCGATCGTCTTCACTTGTGCAACAGCTTGAATGCATTCATCCACCGAATCACACAGGAATCCAACCTCTGGTGCAATAATCTCCGGCGTCGAACCCATGCGCATTGCAATCACTGGGGTTCCGGCGGCTAGAGATTCCACCATGACCAGACCAAAGGGTTCACGCCAGGTAATGGGGAATAGAGTGGCGATCGCACGACCCATTAATTCATTTTTCTGAGCGTGATTCGCTTCCCCTTGGAATTGAATTTGAACACCATCAATATGAGGCTTGACCTGGGTTTCAAAGTATTCCACATCCACGATATCGACCTTGCCCGCCATCTTCAGCGGTAAGCCCGTGGCTTTGGCAATAGCGATCGCATGGTGAGGTCCTTTTTCCGGCGACATGCGACCCAAGAAGGCCAGATAGCCTGGTTCATCGGGTTCAGCATAGAAATTGTGGAGATCCACATCAATGCCGTTATAAACCGTCGAGGTGCAATTTAATCCGAGATCTAATTCCCGCTGACTATCCGAAATGCTGACATAGGGCTGGGTCTTCGCATAGGAAAACAGCTTGCGATTGTCCGGAGTGAAAATACCATGCAATGTGTGCAGGGTCGGCGTTTTCACCAGTCTTGCGTAGGGCAAGGCGGCACATCCCATGTGGGAATGGATCACGTCGAAGTCGCTGGCCCGATCGTACACCTGACTGAGTTGAAGCATTTCGTAAATGCCGTACTCTTTCACCTTGTTGTCAAGGCGCAATGCCTGGGGATGAATGGATTTCAACTCCGCCAACGTGGTCGAATCTCCAGAAGCAAAAAGAGTCACTTCATGGCCTCGACGAACCAATTCATCCGTCAAGAGCGAGACCACGAGTTCAATACCACCATAAGCAGGGGGTGGAACGCATTCCCATAGGGGAGCAATCTGTGCAATCTTCATCTCAAACCTCCTGAATAAGTGATTAAGCACTGCGCAGCTAGGTCAAAAATGGAAAGAGGTTTAAAGCCTTGTTAAACCGAAACAACAACATCAACTGCTGCCATTTCACTGGAAAATTCAATTTCCAGACCTAAACCACCAAGCGGGATCTTTAGGAACGAAGCTACGCAACACTTGGGAAACTAGGATACCGATGGCATCCAACTCCCTTAAATTAGATTGATCAGAGTAATTGACTGAAAATAGGACTTGTTTTAATGATGAAAG